>JAFYUZ010000091.1 GCA_017549365.1 Clostridia bacterium | reverse complement strand
GCGCCGCCTTTGGAATCCGCCACCCTTTGAAAAGGGTGGACCGAAACTTTATTATTTGTTGTGGGATTTAACCGATGGCAAAACGGGCGAACACACCTCACCCTACGATTGGAAAATTTATCAATGTTTTAAAATCCGCACCACACCAAGCCTTCCCCTTTGAAAAGCTGCGCATTTTCCGGGATGGGGGACCGCGTCAGCGGTGGATGAGGTGCTTGAATTTAACAAATGGCAAAAACCAACACAACCAACGAAAGGAGGCAAAAAATGCCGTCATTTACCCCAAACGACACTGTAACCAAGCTTTACGGCGTCAGCGAGGCGCGAGCCGCGCTTCTTGCAAATCTCGACATCATCACCATCGACGATCTTGTGCGGCATTATCCGCGCGGATACGAAAACCGCGGCATGACCAAAAAAGTCTGCGAGCTTTCCCCCGGCGAGGTTGCCTCTTGCATACTCGAGATATCCTCCCCCCTGTCGAGCACGCGCATCTCGTCAAAAAAAGGGCGCGCCATGACGGTGCAAAAGGTCACAGCCCACGACGAAACGGGCAGTGTTCACATCACCTTTTTTAACCGCGATTTTTTGAAAACCACCCTTGCGACAGGGCGAAAATTCAGATTTTACGGCATGGTGGGGGGCAGTTTTCTTTCTCCCCAGATGCTATCGCCTGCCTACGAGCCTTTTTACACAAACGCCGCTCTTGACAACCTTGTGCCCATATATCCCCTGACAAAAGGGGTTACCTGCAAGATGATCTCAATGCTTGTAAAGCAGGCGCTTGAAGCATACAAAAACGTCGAGAGCCTGCCGTCTGACATCATCGAAAAATATTCCCTTATGGGGCTTTACGACGCTCTTTGCGCCATACATTTTCCCACCGACAGCGAAAAAATGAAAGAAGCGCGAAAAAGGCTTGCCTTTGAAGAACTGCTTCTTTTCCAGCTTCGCCTGCGCGCTCTTAAAAACCGCAACAAAAACGGCAGATCTTTCAAATTTTTCCGCCCCGATATGACGCCATTTTTTGAAAGTCTTGACTATACCCTGACGGGGGCGCAAAAAAACGCCGTCGAAAACATCATCTACGATATGACACGAAGTGACGTGCAGACAGATCCGAAAATGCTGCGCGAATATACTCAACCCATGCGCCGTCTGGTACAGGGCGACGTGGGCAGCGGCAAAACCATCGTTGCCGCCGCGGCAATATATGCCTGTGTAAAAAACGGAGCCCAGGCATCCCTTATGGTGCCGACAGAAATACTTGCCGAGCAGCACTATGCAAGTCTTTTGCCCATCATGGAAAAGCACCGCATCGCAACGGCACTTTTAACGGGAAGCACAAAGACTTCTGAAAAGAAAAAAATACTTTCCGCCCTTGCCGACGGAAAGATCGACCTTATCATCGGCACCCACGCGCTTATTGAGGACAGCGTGGTTTTCAAAACCCCCGGTCTTGCCATAACCGACGAGCAACACCGCTTTGGCGTCAAACAGCGCGACAAGCTTTCGGGTAAAACCGCCCTTTCCGACGACGGAAAAAGCATCGTGCCCCACATGCTCGTTATGTCGGCAACCCCCATTCCGCGCACCCTTGCCCTTATTCTTTACGGTGATCTCGACATCAGCATCATCGACGAGCTACCCCCCGGACGGCAAAAGGTGGACACCTTTGCCGTGGGCGAACGCATGCGTGAAAGGATATACAAATTTATCGAAAAGCTGGTTTGCGAGGGGCGCCAATGCTATATTGTCTGTCCCCTTGCCGAAAATCTTAACGAGGAGCTTTCGGAAGAAATGTATGAATCGGGGCTGAAATCCGCCGCCGAATATTGCGAAAAACTGAAAAACGAAATTTTTCCCAAGCTTCGCATAGATTTTGTCCACGGCAAAATGAAGCCTGCCGAAAAGGACAAGATAATGCGCGCCTTTTCCGAGGGAAAAACAGACATCCTTGTTTCCACCACCGTTATCGAGGTGGGTGTAAACGTGCCCAACGCCGCCCTTATGGTTATTGAAAACGCCGAACGCTTCGGACTTTCACAACTGCACCAGCTTCGCGGACGCGTGGGCAGAGGCGTGCACAAATCCTATTGTGTTCTTATGTCTCCCACCATAAAGGGTCAGCTTGCCGACGGCACAAATCCTGCCGAAAAGCGTTTTCGTATCATGTGCGAAAACGAAAGCGGATTTAAGATTTCGGAATACGACCTTGAAATGCGCGGCCCCGGCGATTTCTTTGGAAAACGCCAGCACGGCGAGCTTGCCTTTAAGATCGCCGATCTTGCCGCCGACATGAAGCTGATTGAAGAAACAAAAAAACTTGCAGACGAAATAAATGCAAAAAAACAAAAAAATATATGAGAGGACAAAAAATCATGAAAGCAACAGAATGGAAACTTGGTATGTCTTCCTGTTCGACAGGAAAGCTTGACAAAGAAACCTTTGACGGCTATGCCGCAAACGGAATTTCCTGCATGGAGGTAGCTCTCGGTAACGAGCACACCCCTGTCGATTGGAAAAACACCCTGGCACTTTCCCGAGATTCGGGGGTTGAGCTCTGGTCCTTGCATCTGCCCTTTTATCCCTTTGAAACTCTTAATATCGCCACAAACGACACAAAG
>JAFYUZ010000090.1 GCA_017549365.1 Clostridia bacterium | reverse complement strand
TTCCCTCGTAACTATCGTACGGGAGCCCCGCAATAAGGTCAAGGTGCAGTGTGACCGCCGTTTTTTCACGCAGTTTTTTTACATTTTCAAGTATTTTTTGGGTGTCGTCCCGTCTGCCTATCTCGCAAAGGGTGGCGGGGTTTGCCGTCTGCACGCCGATCTCAAAGCGAAAAAGCCCCTGCGGTGCGCGCGAAAGAATGTCTATCGTTTCGTCGTCAAGAAGAGATGCGCAGATCTCGAAATGGCAGGTGGGGAATTTGGTTTGCGAGCTTTCCGCAAGGTCGATTATATAAGAAAAGATCCGTTTTGCGCGCTCTTTGTCAAAATTGAAGGTGCGATCGACAAATTTTATTGTCCGCAGATCGTGCAAAAGAATGACCGAAAGCTCTTTTTTGACAGTTTCCACGTCCTTTGCACGCACCCTTTCGCCCTTTTCCTTTACCGAAGAAAGGCAGTATGAGCAGGAGTACGGACAGCCGCGTGAGCTTTCGTAGTAAAAAAGTCTGCCGTCGGGGCAACCGCAGGGGTTTTGCGAGCAAAAATACGGCTCGGATGCCGTGGCAAAGCCGTCGAAAACACCACCGTCAACAATACACGGGCTTTGATATTTTCCGTCGGCAATATCAGCAATTGCCGTCTCGCCCTCCCCTCTTATCAAAAAGTCGATATACGGGTTTTGGTCAAGAAAAGCATCGTCGCAAAAAGAAAGCTCGGGGCCGCCTGCCACGATGGTGCTTTGCGGCAACAGTTTTTTGATGGTGCTTGCCGCGCAAAGCTGCATTTCTCTATTCCAGATATAAACCGAAAAGGCATACATATCCGCCTTTTGCTCATACAGCTTTTCGCAGAGCGAAAGCACCCCTCCCCTGTCGTTTACGGTGGTTTCGGATATCACCACCTCGTGCTTTTTTGACAGAATATCCGCAAAAATGCGCACGGCAAGGTTTGTGTGGGTGTATGAAGAATTGAGGGCGACAAGAACTATTTTCACGCTCGTTCTCCTTTGTGAATAATACCGCACTCGGGCGGGAAAAATATGAAAGCAGGCAAAAATTTTGCCAAAAAGTTGTGATTTTGAAAGGAATTTTTTATGAAAAAACGGTTTTTTGCATCTTTGGTTGCCCTTGTGATGACCTTTTCGACCGCATTTTTCGTTTCGGCGGAAAACCTCCGACTTTCCACGGGGCTTTCGGTGATCGTTTCGTCCTCGCAGGTAAAAAAATGCACCGTCGTAAACGAAAAACTCACCTTTTCCGCAGGGGATTTTGAAAAAGTGACGGGAAACGGCGGATATCTCACCATTCTTTCGCTTCCCGACAAAGGGATGGGACGGCTTGTTTTTTGCGGAAACGAGGTGAAAAAAGGGCTGACCATAAGCCGCAAGGGGATATCGGGGCTTGTTTTTGAGCCAAACACGGATGTTACGGGAAGCGCAAGCTTTGCTTTTTGTGCAACCCCCGAAAGCGCAAAGCACGCCATCTGCACGGTGTATGTTCTGCCGTCAAAAAACACGGCACCCGTGGGCAAAGAGCTTGCCTTTGACACCCTTAAAAACATCTCGTACAAGGGATTTTTTGAAGCGCACGATCCCGACGGGGACGGGATAAAATTTATCGTTTCGGCACCGCCAAAGCACGGAACGCTGATGCTTCTTGATGAAAAAAGCGGAAATTTTATGTATACGCCAAAGGTGGATTTTACGGGGCGGGACACCTTTAAATTCAAGGTGTGCGACGGGTACGGAAATATGTCGCAGGCGGTGCGTGCCGTGGTGCACGTAAACGAAAAGCCGACAGACACGGTTTTTTCGGACATGACAAACCACTGGGCGCACGAAAGCGCCATAAGCGCCTTTGACGACAAGGTGATATCGGCGGGATACGACGGAAAAAACCTTGTTTTTTCGCCCGAAGAAAAGGTGACACGGGGAGATTTTCTTGCCGTTTCGATGATTGCCGCAGGGTTTGAAAAGGATGTGAAGAGATGCTTTTTCACAAGCTTTTGCGATGACGAAGATATCCCCCTTAATATCAAAAGCTACGCCGAGGCGGCTCTTGAAATGGGGATAATAAAGGGCTATCCGTCGGACGGCATACCGCGCTTTGAAAGCACAAAATATATAACACGAAAAGAGGCGGCATCGATCCTTTCGCGCATTGTTGCGATAAAAAGCAAAAATTCGGTGCGGGAATGTGGCGAAAATTCCTTTGACCTTGTTGAAGAATGCGGAATAATGGTGGGTACGGGGGGCGGAAATATGCTGCCCGATGAGATAGTTACAAAGGCACAGCTGGCAAGGATCTATTGTAATCTTGTTGAGTTTTGTGATGGTGGGTTTTGAAAAAAACATCAAATAATAAAGTTTCGGTCCAGCCTTTTCAAAACAATAAAGTTTCGGTCCACCCTTTTCAAAGGGTGGCGGATTCCAAAGGCGGCGCCTTTGGTCGCTCTCCGCAGAGAGCGAAACTCTCTTTTGCTCCATTTTGCGCAGGATGGGTGAATTGCACGAAGTGCAAGAGGGAAACCCTCGCCGGGGGTTTCCCTTTTTTTGCCACACGTTAAATTCCAACACCTCATCCACCGCTGACGCGGTCCCC
>JAFYUZ010000089.1 GCA_017549365.1 Clostridia bacterium | reverse complement strand
GCCTGTGCGTTTTTGTCCCTTCACCATGATATAATCGTTGTCTATTGCATCGCAGTAGAAAAACTCCTTCCACTGATCAGCAAGTGTGCCGCCAAGTGCTCCAAGGCCTGCTCTGATAAGTCCCATAACAGAACTCCTTTCGTTATTTGAAATTAATTATTATGCGTTATTTTCTGTTTCTTTGCTTTCTTTTATCTGTCCAACCGAGTATGGATTTTTGTTTTCTTTGGGTACGCTCGGGGTTGAGCATCTTGATGCCCAGCTTATAATGTCCATCCAGAGGATGATGCCTAAAAGCCAGACACCGAGTGCTATCCAGAACCAAAGCAGTTTCCATCCGAAAATAAAGTGCATTGCAAGTAAAATCCATGCAGGTATTGTCCATTCAAGGTTGATCAACATATTGAAAAGCAGACAGGCAAAAAATTCACTGATTCTTTTCATTGATCGATCACACTTTCGTTTGATTATGCCCAGGGATCTGCCGATTTGGGCTTGCGGATATCGGGAAGCAAGAACTGTTCCCAAAGCAACCACTGTCCGTCGCCCTTCATTCTCAGCTGAACTTCTCTGGGGGTATCCGCTCCGCCGCTTCTGATAAGCAGTTTCATATATCCCTGGTTTGCCTCCGAATATACGTTGCTTTCAACCGTTACAGAGTAGGGGGTGTCGGGGGTGTAGTCGTTTTCGGGGGTTGCGCCCTTGAAGTAAGAGAAAGGAACGTAGGTCTTGCCATCGCGGAGTCTGTCGTCGATAAACTGGATCTCCATGTTTGAAAGAGGTCTCGGACCTTTGAGGAAGTTGAGCATTTCGATGCCGATGTTCTTGTCTGCCGCATACACGCAAAGTGCAACGACTGTGAGTGCTGCAGTTTTAAAGGGAGAGTCCAGCTTTGCTTCGGGAAGAGCCTGAAGCTCCGCAAGATTTTCGGGGAGCGCTGTGAAAGTAAACACTTCTTTTTTGTTGCCAAGATTGCTTGCTGCATTATTCGCGGCGTTTGTTGCGGCGTTTGCCGCCTTGTTAAAGATCTTGTCGAAAATAGACATATTAAAAACTCCTTTTGTATTTTTTTATTTTCCAAGCTCTGCGGGGGCAGAAACTCTTATGGCGGGATCCATCATACGAATAAGGATTGCGGCAACTTCGCTTCTCTTGATGTTGTCATTGGGGTTGAACGTGCCCTTTGAATCTACACCCGAGAGAATACCTGCTCTGTAGAATGTGTAAACCGCCTTGTCCTGTGCAAATTTTTCTTCCTTGACATCGGGAATTGAACCTGTGGGAATGGTGTTCTTTGCCGCAAAAGCTTCTGCGGGAAGCGCTTTTGAGAAGATATAAACATATTCTTTTCTTGTTATCTTTTCGTTTGCCTTGGGTGTGAGGTCTTCGTCGATAATACCCTTGTCAAGAGCGTAATTCATATAGGTGCTGAACCATACGTCTGTGCCGTTCTGTATATCCTGTGCAGGGTTTCCGCCCTTGTAAAGAATGTTCATGCACACTGCAAGCTTTACAGCTTCGGCATAGGTCATGTTGTCGTTGGGTTTGTACTCTGTCGGGGTCTTGCCGTTTACAAGTCCCATCTGATGTGCGCCCGCAACTGCGTCGTAGAACCAATCTGTTTCCTTGACGTCTGTGAAGGGGAATGCGTATTCTTCTTCAACACCCATGGGGTAAAGAGTTACGGTAAAGATGATTGACTTTGCGGTATTGCCGATCATTGCCGTGCATCTGTAATAGCGCGACACCATCATTTCATCCTTCGGAATGGGACCTACCGTAAGCTGTTCGCCCATGCTGAGAGCGATGCCGCCGTTGCCTTTTTCGTCGATAACGACTCCGTCCTTGTCAACTCTGTGCCACTGGAAGTCTGCATACTTGTCGGTTTCCGTTACCTTTGCTTTAAGCGTAACCTCTTCTTCCCAGGAGTAAATGCCGATATCCTGTTTGCCGTCTGCGACAAGGTTAAACTTTTCTTTGGGATATTCTTCATCGTCTTCTTTATATTCGGGAACGTAGGTAACCTTGAATATTACGCTGCCGTCGCCTCCGTAAATGCTTGCCGTACCAAGAAAATAGTGGGGAACATTTATTTCGTTGACATTTATGTAATAGTTAAGAGTATCGGTTTCGCCTACCACGTAATATTTGTAATTTTCCGCATCAAAGCTTCCGTCTGCGTTGCAGGGACGCCATGCATAAGCTACGTTCTGCTTGCCCTGACCTTCAACTCCGAGCTTGAGTGTGAAGTTTCCGTCCTTTGTTACAATTTCCGTTTCGCCCACGGGAAATACCTTGAAGTCCTTTGCTGTGCTTTCGGTTACGGTTACCTTTACAATGGGAGAATCCGAGAAATCGGAGGTGTACTCTGAATCATCAAATTTGCAGGTCATAATGCAGTAATAGTAATCTGTGCCTATCTCGTAGGTGTGAGCTTCAAGCTGCTTCTTGTGACCGCCCTCAACCATTTCGCCTGTGCCGTAAACGGGTCCCTCTGCCTTGTACCACTGATAATTGAT
The DNA here is from genome assembly GCA_017549365.1 of Clostridia bacterium. Taxonomy (GTDB): domain Bacteria; phylum Bacillota; class Clostridia; order Oscillospirales; family CAG-382; genus UMGS1052. The sequence continues at coordinate 23,282 of JAFYUZ010000089.1, read as the reverse complement.
GTTGCTGCAAAGCATAAGATCCATATTGTGTGTGAAGTCAAGGATCACCTTTTCGCCCTTTTCGGCTGTGACCTCCTTGTTATTGTAAGTTATGTCGATTCTGAATTCGGGGGTTGTTGTACCGGATACGACTGTTCCGGATACATACGTACCGGTTACAGTTCCGGTTACGGTTGTTGTGCCTGTTGTTCCTGTGTTTACCACAACCGTAGGCTTGAAGGTTGCCTCGGCATAATATTTTGCCGTCTTGAACTTGCCCCTGTATGTAACGTCTGCGATAAACTTTGCACTTTCTCCGTTTATACTTACAACGCCCTGATCTTCAAAATCATCGGCATATATGAATTCATCTTTCTTGTCAAGCTCAATTTTTACTGTATATTCCTTGCTTGCATCGGCTTTTGCGTCATTCGGAGTCCATGTAACCGATTTTACTACGATACCGTCTGTTGCGGAAAATGCGTTTGTCGGAAGAGAGTCACCCGCAAATACACCCGGCATTGTGAAATCCGCCCACTTGATAATCTGACTGTCGATCGCGTCAACGTTGTATACGAAGGTGTATTCCGCTTCTGTGGAGCTGATGAGCTTTGTTTCTGCACTGTTCATCTTCTGTTCCATCCAGTAAGCATAGCCGTTTGCGTTAAAGGTGTTTTTCGGATTCTTGGATTTTACTCTTACGGTAATTCCAACCCTGTCGCCTTTTTTTACCTCTGTAAGCTCTTTGTTAAACATTGTGTATTTTACGCTTACAAGCTCAACGTCGCTGTTTGTCGTAACGGTCTTGTCAAGCGGACCGCAGTGATAAGGTGCGTCAAGATCCTTGAAGGTTGTTGCATAAATCTGACCTTCTTCATACTTAACGTCAACATAAACGTGCAATTCGTTGTTTATCTGGTCGTGTACTACGTAAGGTGTGTATTTCTTACCCTTATACTCAACCGTGTAAACATTGCTTTCATGGCTCTTGCCGTCGTTTGCACCGCCCCAGCCGAAGAAATATCCTGCCTTGGGCTTGAGAGTGATGCTGACATAATTGATTGTTGTTCCTGCACTGTAGGAAGGAAGCTTGTCGCCGACATAGTAATCAACCATTTCCTTGTAGAAGGTTGCTTCCTCAACATAGCAGTTTTCATCATTTACAACCGTAAACGCAGGAAATTCCTTGCCGCCCGAGAAAGCTCCCGAGTCAAGCTTGATGTTGGTTGTCTGAATGGGGGCAGGGTGCTTGATCTCGTAAGTTCTTGTAATTGTACCCTTCCTGGGGATAGGATTCTGACCGTCCCACAGCTTCCAGTTATTTGTAACTGTAAGAGTACCGGGCTTCAGAAACTGAATTGTGTCACTGTCAACTATTTTTGCAAGTGTCGGATCGCTTAACGTATACTCGTTAACAGCGGGTCCGTAATCGTTTTCGGGGCCCTCGGGGAGAGATGCAGTACCGCCGATCGCGACATCGTAGGTCACCGCACTTGCCGATATTGCCATAAGGCACGTGATTGTGATTAATGCGACAATAACCGCAAGTATTCTGCTTGTTTTTTTCATGTTCAAATCTCCTTTTCTGTGATTTTATGTTTTGCATAAAAATGCGAAAACGCAGATGTTTGTTCCGCCTTTGTCTTGACTAAATCAAAATGACGTGATATAATAAAAATGTATAGCCGAATTGCAGACAAGCGCCTCTTGTTTTTATGCATCGAAGTGCATCACAACAATTTCCGTGGCGGGGTAGGCATACGGCTTAAAACAAATTTTTCAGAGCTTCTCTGTATCCGTTGGCAGCGTTGGCGGAGACGCTCTTTTTACAAAAAACAACTCTAAAGACAAGACAAACTCCCTCCTTTATCAATTCTTGCAATCATAATTATATGTATTTTTCAGGCTTTGTCCCCCGACTAAACTCCCAAAAGTTTAGGAAAAGCGAAATTTTATTTTGCTTTTTTAAAAAAAGGTAGGGGAAAAAGTATGGGAAATGGGTGGCTACACCGCCCAAAGGAGGAAAAATGAAGAAAATACTTGCATTTTTGATGGTTTTTTCGGCAATGCTCGGGTGTATGGCAGGTTGCGCCGAAAAAAGCGAATTGTCGCCTGACGATCCGGTGACTCTTACCATGTGGCACGTGTACGGCGAACAGGCAAGCTCACCTATGAATCTGCTTGTGAACGAGTTTAATCAGACGGTGGGACGCGAAAAGGGTGTGATAATAAACGTCACTTCCATGACAAACGCCTCGAAGGTGGGACCCGAGCTTCTTGATGCTCAGACAGGTCACCCCGGCGCTCCCGAAATGCCCGATCTTTTCTTTTGTCACAACAACAATGCGCGTGCTCTCGGCACCGACTATCTTGTTGACTGGAGCGAGCTTTTTACAGAAGAAGAGCTTGCACAGATAGTGCCAGAGTTTTTGGCAGACGGAATGGTAGACGACAGTCTTGCCGTTTTTCCCGTGTCCAAATCCACACATCTCCTTTTTGTGGCAGGTGGTGTTTTCGAGCGTTTTTCTGCTGACACGGGCGTATCGTTTGAAGACCTTTCCACGTGGGACGGCTTTTTTGAAGTGGCGGAAAAATATCACGAATGGTCGGGGGGGGGGCGTTTTGTGCGCTTGACTATCCTTTGCGCTGTGCCGAGCTTTATGCCTTGTCGCTCGGAGCCGACGATTTTTACAAAGACGGCTGGTACGATTATTCAAACGAAATATTCAAGGCGTGTTTTATGAAGTTTGCCTCTTCGATAGCAAAGGGTCACATTACGCTGTCTGATATGTATTCCAACACCCAGGTAATGACCGGTGAGGTTGCAAGCGGCATCGGCTCGAGCGCTTCCATCCTTTATTACAACGACACCATCACTTATCCCGACAACACGAGCGAGCCGATGGACCTTAAGGTTCTTGCGCTTCCTCAGGCGGGCAACGGCAAAAATCTTGTTACCCAGGCGGGTGTGGGACTTGCCTGCCGCAAAACCACCTCGCAAAAGACCGAAGCGGCGGCTGTTTTTGCAAAATGGCTTACGCAGAGCGACAGAAATCTCGATTTTGTCGTCGAAACGGGATATATGCCCGTGAAAAAGGATGCCTTTGCCAAGATAAATACATACGAATTCAAAAAAGAAGAATACAAAAATCTTTACACAGCACTGCAGCTTACCGCTGAAAATTGCAGTGCCGTGACAGAACCCGATTTTGTCGGTTATTACCTCAAGGTAAACGCCTTTTATGACGGCGTTCGTTCAAAGCAACGCATCCCCGACAGTTATAACGACCCCGAAGCTTTCTCGGAGGAAATATGGAAAATATTTACTTCGGTAAATTAAATCGGAGGAAGATATGCGTTTTTCAAAATTCCTTCCCAAGGGGAAAATGAAAATGAGAGACAGTCTGTTCGGATATATGATGATACTGACTGTCGTAATACTGATTGTTATCGCGTTCGGAATGGTGATGCTGGGCACCTTTGCAAAACCTTCCGAAACCTTTGCAAACGTTATCGATCTTCAGATGGAGGTTTTTGAAAAGGACATCACTTCGTATCACGAAGAGCTTGCAATGAGAAGCGCGGATCTTTCGGCGAACGTGTCGATGACTTTGTCGTACTATCTCGACTCAAACGGTCTTGATTTTGAAGATCTCGGGGATTCTCCCGAGCATATTGCAAACGTTCAGAAGCTGCTTATCGAGCTTTTGACCGACGAGATACTGAAAACCGAAAGCTCCGGAATTTTTATTATGCTTGATGCCACCGTAAACAGCAATTCGGACAAGGGCGGACGTTCAAAAACGGGGCTTTACGTTCAAAGACGCTTGCAGACCATATCTGACGAAACCCTGTTTTTGTTCAGAGGAGATTCCTCCATAGGAAAAGAAGTCTCGGTCATGCCCCACAGAAAGTGGCAGCTTGAATTTGATGTCGATATGTTCCCGAATTACGACGAGATAATGACAACGTCTCCCGATATTCAGCTTGAAACCGCGTATCGCTTTACAGATATCATAACCATTCCCGGAACAAGCGAAAAGGCAACCCTGATGACAATGCCTGTTCGCGGACAGGACGGAAAAGTTTTGGGGATATGCGGATTTGAGATAAGCGAATACGCCTTTAAAAGAAAGCACGCGCAGTCTGCCATCATTGAACATCTCATGTGTCTGTGGATTCCTTCAAATGGCGGGCTCAACGCCGATAACGCAATGGTTTGCGGCACCGATGACGGATATTTTTTCCCTCCCGTGGGAGATATCTGCCCCGACAAAGGTGACGGCGGGATTTTTGTGTTTGACACCGAAAACGAGTCGTACGTGGGACTTATAAGCTCCCCGCGATACGATCCCGAGAAGGATCAGACGCTTCTTGTTATGATGCCGAAAAAAGATTTTGACAAAGCTGTTTCCACAAACACGGTGCAGATCGTTGTTTTCCTGATACTGCTTTCTTCTTTTGCCATATCTTTGTGCAGAATTCTCAGCAAGCGTTTTATGAAGCCGATCATCGAAGGACTTGAACACATAAGAATGTACGAGCATTCGGGTTCTGTTTCAAATCTTTCGGAGATCAGCGACCTTTTTGCTTTCCTTTCGGAAAAGGACAGGGAATACGAGATCGCCTACGAGAATCTTTCGGAAGAAAAAGAAAAAGCCGAAACAGAGCTTGCAAGAGTTCAGGGCGAAATAGAAAAGCTGTCATATTCGCGCAAGAACGAGATAGACCCCGAGGACTACGAAAATTTCGTTATAGGCATAAAAATGCTTACAAAGTCCGAGCGCAATATCTTTGAAATGTATCTTGCGGGCAAAACCGCCAAGGAAATTATAGAAGCAACAGGCATAAAGGAAAGTACGCTTAAATTCCACAACAGCAACATTTATGAAAAGCTTGGCGTTTCTTCAAGAAAGCAAATGTTGCGGTACGCGGCGCTTTATACCCGTGACAACGGAGGTAAAATATAATTATGACTCTTGCCGAAAGACTGAACAAAATAATAAGCGAACAAAATCTGACAAAGCGCGAATTTGCATCCCGTCTCGGCATTTCCGAAAATTATGTCTATATACTCACAACCAACGGACGTTCGCGCGAGAATGTAAACAAAAAAATATCTCCTGCCCTGGCAAAGCTTATTGCCCTTGAATTCGGATATGACGAAAAATGGGTGCTTAACGGAGAAACTTAAGGGGAAATCATGTCAAGTATATCAATTATTTACGCGGCAACTACCGTGCTGTCGCTGCTTCTTGCGGTGAGTTATTGTTGCGCAATGAAGAAAAAAGAAATATGGATGTTGCTGCTGTATTTCTCGGTGTTTATAGTAAACGGCGGATATTTGTGCCTTTCAATTTCAAAAACGCTTGGCGAGGCGCTTCTTGCCAACAGAATCGCATACCTCGGCTCGGCTTTTTTGCCGTTGTGCATGCTGATGACGATAATGAACGTGTGCAAAACGGGACACAGAAAGGTAGCAACAGCGGTGCTTTTGCCGATAACCTGCGTCGTTTTTCTTATTGCGGCAACGCCCGGATATTCGGATTGCTATTACAGATCCGTGACGCTTGACATAACCGATGGGCTCACCACCCTTGTCAAGGAATACGGCCCGCTTCACAGCGTATATCTTTATTATCTTGTGGCATATTTTGCAATAATGATAGGCATAATTGCATGCGCGATAATTAAAAGAAAAATAACCTCGGCGTCCCACGCCACCATACTTGCCTCGGTCACTCTTGGCAACATAGCCGTTTGGGGGATAGAGCAGATAATAGATATCGAGTTTGAATTTCTTTCTATCTCTTACATCATCACAGAGCTGTTTTTGCTGATGCTGCACATAATGCTTCAGGTGCAGGAGCACACGGCAAAAACGGGTGCAGAAGCTTTTGCCGCAGAAAACAGCGCCGCACAGACTTCGGGTGTTGACACCGCCGCGGAAGATGGCGAAACGACCGAAAATATGCCGACAGACTCCGACGGCGAACCCGAAGAGCCGATAGATGAATACAGACGTTTTTGCGATGGAATCGCCCTTTTGACGATAACCGAAAGAAAAATTTTTGATCTTTACGTTTCGGGAAAAAGCACCCAGGAAACGGCGGAAGCTGTAGGCATAAAGGAAAACACCCTGAAATTTCACAACAAGAACATCTACCAGAAGCTTGGCGTTTCCTCAAGAAAACAGCTTCTTTACTATGCCAATCTCTCAAACGAAACCGAAGCATCGGAAAATTGAATGTATATAACGAAAGTCCCCGGAGTGATCCGAGGACTTTTTTGTTTGGATATGTAGTTATTCTGTCATATAACCTTCGAGAATCATGCGAATCTTTCCCATGCCTTCTCTGCCGTTTTCGGGCATACACTCATTGGATACTCTGATATATCCTGTGCCGGTTTTGAATTTTACTGCAACGAGCAAGCCATCCTCGGAGATTGTATTTCTCATAGTGTCCCAGCCGTGCATATGATATTCGTCGGCAATAAGGTCACACTCATATGAGCCGTAGAGCCTTGCATCATAGACATTCTCCGTTTTTGTTCCGTCGGATTTTACCTCTGTTACACGAAGCTCTGTTCTGTCCTCCTGATTGCCCTCGGCATCAGTTTCGGATATAAAGTAAAGACCGATGGTGTATGTCTCAGCCATTCCGTCGGGTGTAGCCGCCGTTGCACTGTAATACTCATAAAGAAGTGATTCTTCAACGCCTTCCGTCGGTGGAGTGTACACCATGTCATTTTTTGTCACACATTCAAGCTTCGCATCATACGGAGGCATAACAAACTCCAGCTTGTAACCTCCGAGGTCGGAATAGGTATTGTCTATTGCCTTACCGTTAAGGTAAAAGCTATAGCTTGTGTCGGTTGCAACGTACGGAAAGCGGAGTGTTACCTTTTGCCCTGCCTTGTAGCTGTCCTTTGCCCCGCGGTACAGATCCTTGCTGTCGTATTCCATTTTGTATTTTTCATTGCCCGAAGAGGACAACGCTCCGAACAGCGCCGCAACACCTACGGCAACTGCGGTAATTATAACTATTATTTTCATTGTTTTTTTCATTTACTTGGAAAGCTTGGTAATTGCGCTATCACACTTGGTGATAAGGTTCGCTTTGTCCTTATATACTACTAACTTTTTCATTACAATTTCTCCTTTACTATTAAAAAGCTTCGGTATTCGCTGTCAACGTATACCATGCCGGGGCCGTCGAGCATATCAGGCTTTTCGTGCCTGCAACCGAAAAGGCTTGCGATAAATGTTAAATTGACATAATCGTTATGGCATCTTCGTTTATTGCGTGGCTCAACCGATGTCTTCGATGTTTTTGGGGAGAGCATTGCCGTCTTCCATCATGGGAAGGAAGTAAGAGTCGTAATAGGTGGGAAGCTCTGTGAAGTCTTCGTTCCATTCATAACCCCACTGTGTAAGATTGATAGCCGCAACAAACGAGCCGTCCTCGTCCTTTACGTCTATCGCTGTAAACAGGGTGTTTTCGTAGTCGGTAAATTCGGGGTCTATTATTACCGCTTCTTTTTTCACGCTGTCCCCTGTGAAGAAATATCCGCCCTCAACAGAAACGAGATTGCCGTCGATCTCTTCGAAATATACTTCTCCGAGGCATTCGTTTTCATAGTCGGGGAAAGTTTCGTCCCAAATGCTCATAAGGGTGTAACCGTCGCTTGTTTTTTCAAAGGCAACGCAACAATCAAAGTACGCGCCGTCGTAATCTTCGTATTCGCCTGTGGCATCCGCAACCATCCACCAGCCGTACCACTGGGTATCGGCAAGAAGCCCTGTCTGGGGCACTTCGGGAAGATCGTCTTCGGTTTCTTCTTCAACTTCTTCAACTTCTGCTATTTCGATGGTGTGGGTTTTTTCCACAGCAGACGTCAATTCGGAAAAGATCATGGTAACGGGAGTTACTTTGTCGGAAAGAGCGTAGGTAAGAGTCACCTCAAGGCTTTCGCCGGGTGCAACTTCGTCAAAGGTCGCATCGTCCATCGCTTCCATGGAATCTTCGCTCAAGAACACAGTTTTTGTATAAATATAATCTTCGCCCTGCTTGGCTTCGTACAAGAAAGCGCTGAAGAAAGATGTGGCGTGTTCGTTGTTGTTGGTGAAAGTGTAGTCGATGGCAATAACGTCCTCGCCGTCAACTTCAAGAAATTCGAACCCTTCGTATTCAACAACACAACCGCCGATGTTTATTCCTTTGGGGGTGTTGACGCCGCCGGTGCCGGCTCCGCCGCACGAACAGATGGCAAACAACATTATAATTGCGAGAACAGATGATAAGATCTTTTTCATTTTAATTTCTCCTTTTTCAGAATTTTTCAAACAAGAGCAATCCGCCCATAAATTCAAGACAACCTTCTTCGTCGAGCTTAAGAGGCATGGGATCTGTGCCCATGCTTTCGTTGAGACAGAAAAATTCGCCGTCGCGCTGCATCCATTCAAACTTGTCTGCAACAGCAAAACCGTCGTCTGTAATTTCTGCGCCTTCGTTTTTTGCGGCTTCAATGGCTTCTGCCGGAATCTGAATAAGCATATGTATAACACCGTCGTCTGTTATTTTGAGAATCGACGACGCCATATACGCCATATCATCGTCTTTTTCGGGAATAGCGTTAAACTCGTCAATGGTAATAAGCTTTGGGCCGTTTTCATCAAACGACATGATCTTTTTTACTTTCCAGTTTCCTACAATACTCATAATAATCTCCTTTTGTGTTTTTTATATTTTTGTTGATTCAGAATTTTCCGCCGCCACCACCGTAGGTTTTGCCCGATGACGAGGTGTGTGTGGACGAACCGCCTTCGTCCGAATCTTTTTGCTTTTCTGTGCGTTTTACCGTTCTGTACAGGAAGAAATCACGCGAGTCGGAAATATTAAGGCTTCCGGGCTTGATATAGCTTGTTGCCTTTGTTTGAAGCGCAACGCTCTTAAGCTTGCCCTTCCACGATCCCGTGATTATCAGCGATACAACAATACCGATAATAGCCGAAATGATAAGGCTTTTTGCAAGGTCAAAGGGTTCTTTCGGCATATTGCCCACGTCGTAGGGCTTGCCGGTTTTTGCCTGCGCGACAAATTCGTCGGTGAAGGATATAAATTCGCCAAACGCCGCGGCATAATTACCGTCGGACAGATCACCAAGGAATTTTTCGGATATGTACTCTATTCCCGCATCGGTGATCGCTGTGATGCCAAATCCGCTTGTCAAAAGATACCAGTCGCGCTCTTCAAGGCTTATGTAAAGCATAACGCCGTCTTCGGCAAAGCCCAGATATTCATACCATTCGGTCGCATCTTCTTCTACGGTAAGTCCTTCTTCAACCGCGTCTACGGTGAGAATGGCGATATCCATGCCGTGCTTTTCGCTTACTTCGTCAAGTTTTGCAAGTATTTCGGTGTTTTCGGTTTCGGAAAGAATCTCTGCGATGTCCTGAAGTCTGCTGTATTCGCTTTCGGCAAACACAGAAAAAGACATAACAGCCATCAAAACGGCAACACAAAGTGCAAATATTCTCTTTTTCATTTTATCCGCACCTCCTTATATCAACCATAACAGATAGGAAATACCGAGACAAGCGGCACCGATCAGACCTGCAAGGCCGAAGAGCCATCTCTTGTACGCGCCCTTGTCGCAAGGGAGATTTCCCACAAGTTTTCCAGTTTGACCGTTCATGGCAAAGGTATATTTTTCGCCGTTCCAGGTGGTGTTAAGAAGCCAAACGGGGAAAAGAGCATACTTGGACGTGCTGTTTTGCAGATTGATGCTTGATGCCACGGGTGTAACGGTTGTGTAGCCGTCCACGGTTGCGGCAAAGGCGTCTTCGGTGCTCTTTTTGATTCGGGTGTTTGCACGCTCTATGCTTGCCGCTTCGTCAACATCGTATTTGTCAGCCAAAAAGCCTGCAAGATATGCGGTCTGGAAGTCGACAGCCTGGGAAAAATCAAAGGGTTCGATGGATTCCATAAGATCGTCTGCCATTTTTGTAGAGCCGTCAACAGGCACCTTTTCAAATCCGAGCGAACCCGCTCTTGTTACGTTGAAAAAGCTTGTTTCGGTGTAATTATATCTCGAATCGCTCCAACTGCGGGTTTTGGTTGCCTTGTATCTTACGTTTGCAAAGGCGTCGGTGTCGAATACCCAGAAAGGAACGTAAACGCCCTTGATCTCGTCGATGTGGTTTTGGTCCTTAAACACCTTCGGCAAGAATTTTTTGCCCTTGTAGTGATTGTTAAGAGCCTCTTTTGCGGCTTTTTTGTCGAGCTTGAAGGGAATTACGTAATCGGGCTTAAGGCTTCCCGAGAACTGACCCATCATGACGATGGGGTTTCCGCAGTATGGACATTTTGAAGCCGCAAGGGTGTCGTCCCCCACGATCTCGCCGCCGCAGGAATTGCACTGATAGGTGCGGAGTCCGTCGGTTTCGCCATCGCCCCACTCGCTTCCGGCGTTTGTTTCCCACTGCATATTGCTTTCGCTCTCGTTCTGCAGTTCGTTGTCGTATGCGGCAAGGGTTTCCATTTCAAATTCGTTGCCGCAATAGGGACATTCCATCTTTTGCGACTCTGTGTCAAAAGCTATGGCGCCGTCGCAACATGGACATTTGTACTCCTGTAAAGTAGCCATATAACCACTCCTTTTTATAATTGTTTTTTGTTGTTTGTGCTGATTCGGTTTCGTCCGATGCTTATTCTTATTCTTCGGTCTCGACACCCATGGGAGCGAGGGTTACCGTGAAGGTGACGGTCTTTATAGTGTTGTCGATCATGGCGTTGCATTTGTAATAGCGTGTATGAAGCATTTCTTCGCGGGGGATCGGGCCAACTTCAAGGCTGTCGCCCATGCTGAGAGGAATGCCGCCGTTGTTTTTTTCGTCTATAACAGTGCCGTTTTCGTCAACTCTGTACCACTGGAAGTCGGCGTATGCATCGGTGTCTGTTACCTTTGCTTTGAGAGTTACGGTTTCTTCCCATGAGTAAACTGTAATATCCTGTTCGCCGTCCGCAACAAGCTCAAACTGTGCTTCTGTGGGTTCTTCCTCTTCTTCGGTCTCGACACCCATGGGAGCGAGAGTTACCGTGAAGGTGACGGTCTTTATTGTGTTGCCGATCATGGCGTTGCATTTGTAATAGCGTGTATGAAGCATTTCTTCGTAGGGGATCGGGCCAACTTCAAGGCTGTCGCCCATGCTGAGAGGAATGCCGCCGTTATTTTTTTCGTCTATAACAGTGCCGTTTTCGTCAACTCTGTACCACTGGAAGTCGGCATACGAGTCGGTGTCTGTTACCTTTGCTTTGAGAGTTACGGTTTCTTCCCATGAGTAAACTGTAATGTCCTGTTCGCCGTCCGCAACAAGCTCAAACTGAACTTCGGGTTCTTCTTCGGGTTCTTCTTCGGGTTTTTCTTCAGGCTTTTCCTCGGGTTTTTCCTCAGGCTTTTCCTCGGACTCTTCCTCGGGCTTCTCCTCGGGTTTTTCCTCAGGCTTTTCCTCAGGTTTTTCCTCAGGTTTTTCCTCAGGTTTTTCCTCGGGTTTTTCCTCGAGGTCTTCCGTTTTGGTTTCTGCCTCTATGACGGAATCATCGTTGTCGCCGTCTTTTTCGGTTGTTTTGATATCTTTACAGCTTGCAAGCCAGCTTGCAGAAACAATTGCCGCCAAGGCAAAGATCAGTAATTTTTTCATAGCATTTTCTCCTTTTTTGTTATCAGCCCACTCCGCAAAGCAAAAAGCTGTCATATCCGTTTTCTTCCATAAAAGCTGTTAACGGATCTGTGGCTTCGGCAATCAGGGACAGTGTCAAAAATTCGCCGTCATAGCTTATTCCGTAATCTCCGAAGAAGACCGCAGGTTCGTCGATAATTTCGCCGTTCTCGGAATGCTCGTAAAGACTCAGGCTGAGCGTAAGATCCTCGGCATACCATGTTCCGTAAAAATCCTTTTCGGTTATACCGTCGCAAACGACATAGTAACGCGCATCGCCGCTGTCGAAAATTTCAAGATACGTTTCCTTTTTTTCGGAAATAATGCCCCACGAGCCTATGAGATACGTGTAGGTCTCTTCGTATTCTTCTTCGATCATGGCAAATTCAAAAGTTGCGCCGTTTTTGCCGTACAGTATGGGATCGCCCTGACGGTGGGTGAGAACAAGATACGTTCCGTCATCGCGGTAGTCCATGCCCCATGAAAATCCGCATTCCAGATCGTGCGGGTCTATGTAAAGCGCGTCGGAATCAAGATAGTCGTTTGGCGGACCGCCGAACAGATCGAGAAGAATCAGATCATTTTCTGCGTCATAACCCCACTCGCCCGAAAACCATTCGACAGGCTCGCTGTTGCCTATGCCGTATACGTAGTTTGCGGTTTTGTCTGCGTAAAGATCAAGACACATCGTCATAAGCTCCGCATCGCCGTTTTCGGCTTCTCCGATCCAGCTTCCGCAGAATATCGGGTCTGCGCCGTCTGCAAGACCATTTTGAATATCAAAAAACTCTTTTATTCTGCCATAAGGCGAAAAATCGTAAACGGCATCGTTTTCAACAAGCTCGCCGTCCTCGCCCGAAAGGCAGGGAGAGTAGTTGAGATTTGCGGTTTCCAAAATAACGTTTGGTATTATTTCGCTGACGTTACAAAGCAGAAGAAACGGTTTGCCTTCAGAGCTTTCGCCCAAAAGCTCGCCCTTTTCAAGCTCGTATGTTTCTTCATTGGGAATTGCACAATACACTCTTATTCGTTCTGTTTTGTCTGCGGGAACCACAAGATACATTTCGTTGTTTTCGTTTACGATAATATCGTCAAGTTCCAGCGTCTCGACAAAAGGATAGGCGTCATACAGTCCCAATTGTTTCATATAATCTTTTGTCTCGTCAAAAGTTCCGTGGAAATATCCAAGATATGCAACGCCAAGCACAGCCCCGCTGTTTGAGATCTGTTTTCTCAAACTGTCAAGAGAGGCATCTTCTTTGTTGTCGGCAGGTTCGGACGGATCTTCCGGGTCTTTTGTGTTGACAACCGTCCCGCCGTCGTTGTTTTCGATATCGGTGTTTCCGTCTTTTGCGGTACACGATGCGAAAGGTGCAAGGCAAAGTACAAGAACCAGCAATAATGATAATGTTTTTTTCATTTTTATCACCGTTTGTCAAAACTGAACCTTTGCAAGAGCGGCATCCGCCTTTGCGATAAGTTCTGTTCTGTCACCTTCAAGATATGTATTAAGGCTTTCTGCGGCAGTTTCCGCTTTTGCTTCGGCGTCCTCGGCACCCGTTGCGGCGGCCTTTACTGCGCCTGCAATATCTTTTATTGCCGCCCACTGCTTTTTTGCATTGTTGATCGAATTGCCAAGGGTCTTTTGAATACCGAAGAGGCTGTCGAAATATTTTTCGAGCGACTTGAATTCAAGGCTGTTACTTATTTTAAAGCGGAAGTTGTAAAGACCCGATGTGTTGCGGAATACCAATCGACAAAACTCTTTCTTTTCCACCTTGCCTTCGGAATTTTTAACCGACTCCTCCTCGTATTCATAGGAAGCAAGGTCTGCTATTCTGTAAACGCAGGCAAGCTGACTCTTGCCGAAAAGGAAAAACTTGTATCTGGTTTCAACAAACGCCACAAGCCCTGTTGAGGGGGATACATAGATATCAGCGCCGAATCTCTTGAGCTTTTCTTCCTTGATTTTTGTTTTTTGCAGGGGAACAAAAATCTGATTCCAGATCTTCGTGCCTTTTTCAACCTGTTCGATGTGATTTTTCACTTCGTCAAGGGTTGCGGGAACAAATTCAAAATTTTTAAGACATTTCTTTGCACATACCTTGCGGCATATATACGTTTTGTCTGCCAATTGCTGTCCTGTAAAGATGTTGATTTCTGCGCCGCATATTGAGCAGGTGTTTTTTGCCATATAAAAAACCTCCGTAATCGTTTTTGTTTTGTTGGATCTGCAATCCGTAATTACTCGAAAATCAGCTTTTTTCCGCACTGAGGGCAGAAATTGTATTTTGACGAAACCACGGTTTTGCAATTGGTGCACACAAAATGGTTGTGGACGTACTGCATGTAAAGAGTTTCTGAAGGCAAAGGCTTGTCACATTCGGGGCAGAACAGGAGCTCGGAATTTGCCTTTGCGCCGCAGGCTTTGCAAACCTTTATGGTTTTCATCACCTCCGGGCCAAAACCGAACTGTTTCATGTTTTCAAGTCGCATTTTTTCGTGCAACGTCGTCATAAAATCACTCCTCTTCTCCTTCGTAGCGCAGGCTTTTGCCGCAAACGGTGCATTTGTTTTCTGCTCCGACAACTTTTTGTCCGCAATGAGGACAGTATTTTGGGGCATCCTCCCACGGAGCGCAGGCAACGCATTCAAAAACCTCTGCGTTAAACATTTCGGAACCCACCAGTTTTCCGCACTTGTGGCAAACGTTAAAGTGCGCCTTTGCTTCCTTGTTCCATACAAGTTCTAGCTCTTTTTCGTGATTTGCGGAACCTATGGGGTTTGAGGTATATTCAAGCGCGCCTGAAAGATCGCAGAAAAACTGAAAGCGAAATTTTCCGTTGCTGTCTGTGATCAATTTGTATTTTGCAGTTTTTTTCTGCATAAACCAACCTCCTTTCAGGAAGGCACAAGAAAAAATAACAAGGGGGATCCCGCATCCGTTGGCAGCGTTGGCAGGATCCATACGCAAGCGGTCGCTTGCATACGCAGGACCCTTGTTGATCTCTAAAGACAAGAAAAACGTCCCACCTTTTCTATTCTTGCAATTTTAATTATATATAAATTCCCGTATTTGTCCCCCCACCAAACGCGCAAAAGGTTAGGGAAAACAAAAAAATATTTCGTTTTTTTTCAAAAAGGTAGGGGAAAAAGTATGGGAAAAGGGTGGCTACACCAAAAAAACGCCGTAACAAGGGCGTTTTTCGTCAAGAGCGTATTTTGACGTATGTTTTAAAAAAGAAATGGGCCTTACACCTGCATATTTCAGAAAACAGTTGAATGCAGATATGTTTTAATGATCAAACACAAAAAGGAGTTCCGATTCGTCTGAATCAGAACTCCTTTTAATTTCAGATATAAAATTATTCAATACCCTCTTTTTCTGTAAGCTCGGCAAGCTCCAAAAGAACAGATGCGCTGTGGAACATACAGTTGATCCAGAAATTGAATCTGCCGTAGGCACAGTTTTCTCCGATAAAGAAGGTGGGGATCAAGCCCGTTTCCGAATCCTGCATTCTTGTGATCATATCAGCAAGTGCCATGGCCTTTTCAAGATACAGACGCTCATGGGTAAGGCTGTACATACTCATAAAGCTTCGCATAATGGTTGCAGAGCTTGCATCGATCGGAACATAGCAGTAATATTGTTCAAGTCCCGCAGGTGTGTGACGTTTGCCGTCTACCGATTCAAGCCAGGTCGGAAATTCGCCCCAGACAACAAACTGATCTTCAACAAAACGCATAAGATCCACAGCCTCTGCGGTCATTTTTTCGTCTTCGGGCAGAGATTCTGCGATATACTGAATCAGATGGTTTGCGGTAAAATGTGTAAGGTTGCAGTAATTGCCCGAAACCACAACATCCTCAAACTGTCCTTCCCAATTGTAGTTGTCAAGGCAAACTTCTGTGATGAACTTTAAGTAGTCTGTCTCTATGGCATGCCACTTTTCGTCGCCTGTTACTTCCCACATTTTGTGGAAAAGATTGATGAAGTTGAAATTAACACAAAGATTTTCCTTCATGGGCTTTCCGCTTTCGCAGTCATACTGCAAATACCAGCTTCCCGAAGGATGGCGGTTTTCTTCAAAGTATTTTGCAATGGCAAGAGCGGCGTTCAGGTATTTTTCGTCCTTCACAGCTTCGTAAAGCTCGAGATATGCAATACCTGCCGCGGCAGGATAGATCATCATGGTTGTGCCAACGCATTTTTGTGCGGCGGGAGCAACCTTGTTTACCACCTCGGCATCAAGTCCGTCAAAAGAGTACGTGGGAGGAAGTCCTTCAAGAGGATGTCCTGCAGGGAATGAAATTGATATCAAATAGTCAGCCGCGCGGCGTGCGAGCAAGAGTGCATTTTCCGCATTTTCAGGCTCAAGTCCCGCATATTTTATCATTGACCGCATAATGCTGCTTATCATTTTTGCAGGATATACATTGTGGGCATAGTCAGACTTTGGAATGCCGTGTTCAAGCCAATAGTGTACCATATCATCGTTGTAAAGAAAACGGTATGCCGCAAGTGCCGAATCGTGGTAAGAGCGCGCACGCTTCGGAAGTGCATCGCGTCCGGGGAACGGATCCAATTTGAAAAAGGTTCTTGCTCCCACAGGGCGGGTTACATTTTCGCCGCCCATAAGCGCATCGACTTTAAGGGTTACAAAACCGGTGGGAATTTCGCCCCATATCGGTGCCAGAGATTCTGTCGGTGTCTTTGCCGTAAAGGTGTGTTCGGTGCCGTTTTTGTCTGTGGCTGTGAAGCGGTACCCACAACTGCCCGGCAACCACGGAAACTGAAATGATGGCACAAACATGAATTGCGAGGAGTTGATATTCCAGAACGGACGGCCGTTCACTCCGCCGGGATGTGCCGCGGTTTTTTCGCTGTTATATTCGGCAAGCGCCTGCTCTTTGTAATTTTTCATTGCAAATCACCTCAAACAGTAGTTTATGATTAATTTTATCACATGTTGTAAGATATGTAATTAGAATATTTTTCAATTATCATCAAGGTTTCGGTCATTGAAAAATTTTTCTTATGTGCAAAAAACACATTTCTTTCACAAAAAAGGACTTTTGGTATAACCCCAAAAGTCCTTTGGCATTAAATCGTTTCAATTATTCAATTTCGGTCGTCCAGCCGTCTTCCCATGGATAATACATGGTCAGCACAGCACCGTTCCGCTTTGCCGATTCTTCGGCATAAATTCCGGGCAAGGTCATTTTAAGACCTTCTTTTAACGTTATCGGCTCGCCTTTGCCCTCGCCTATTGCTTTGAAGAAATTATCAAGCATGGCATAGTCCATTCCCCCGTGACCGACAGCCTTGGGATCGTTGGCGTATGCGGGAGGTGTGAATTCGCCGCTTATTTCTTTCATTTCGGTATCAAGCTCTTTCATCGAATTGTATCTTATAACGGGCTTATTATACCTTTCTATTCTTTCCATATATCCTTGTGTTCCGAACACTCTGTAATTGTGATGTCCGATCTTGGCGCGGCATCTTCCGTTTCTCATAAGGCGTATCACCACGCCCGATTCGGTCTTAAACTGCGCACACATCATGTCATCCTTTGAACGATTGCTGTATTCGCTCTCGTCGGCGTGCTGACCTGTGCCAAAGCAACTGACATATCTTAATTCCTCATCAACAACGGTAAGGAGAGGACCAAGAGAATGAGTGCAGTATCGGATGGGGATCAAAAGCCTTCGCCAGTCTCCGTTTTCGTTAAGATGAATATCTTCTTCGCCGCCGGATATATGCCAGTGGATGTATTCAGCCTCCATGCAGTAAGGTTTTCCGAGAAGACCTTTTGCATAAAACTCTTTTAATAAATATGTAAATTTCTGATAATTCGGATTTGCGCCGGTATAAATTTTGGCTTCCGATCTCAATGATGCCTGCCACAGAGCTTCTGCCTCTTTAAGATTTGCCACATTGGGAATGTCCGAAAGTACATTGATGTTTTTTTCAAGGGCTTTTATGCAGAATTCCGCGTGAATATCTGCACCTGTTTCGACAATAACAGCATCAAGCTTTTCGCTTTCAAGCATATTGTCATAATTTTCATAAAATGCGGTTTCGGGGAACATTTCGGACAAAGACTTGTCCGAAAGCCATTGCTTCTGATACCAGTTGTGCGGTCTGATATCACATACCGCAACAACTTCAACATTTTCAAAGCTCGACGAAAGCTTTACCATATCCCTTCCGCGGTGTCCAAGACCTACAACGCCAATACGTAACTGTTTCATGTCTGTTCTCCTCTGTTATATTTTAATGTTCATCAGCACCACAGTCGGGATATTTGTAACAATACTTATAAGCTGACTGCGGTTGAATTTTCCCTTGTACAAAAATGCGAAAATCAAAAAGCTTATTATAATTTTGATAATTGATGCACCGCAAGCAATACGACGGTCATATCGGTTCCCATAGAATTGCCGCGGGAGCCCTGTTTTTTCAAATTATAGCACATTAAAAATATATGTCAATAGAAAAAAACCATTTTTATATGCAAATATTCCATAAATCATTCCAAACGGACATCTCCCGCTAAATCAAAATAAAAACAAGGTACACAAAACGGATATATAACATATAGTATGTGCAAAAAAATATTGGACACATCACACGCAAAATGCGCAAATGATGTGTCCGATTTTTTTGTTATAAGCGGGTCTTTTTTATAATACGAGCGATCTGTGATTTTTTCTGCTCCGTTTGTATTTGCTTCAATTTCTTTTCTTAAATATTTATTTCTCCGTTTACACCTTTTCCAATATAGCAAACGCCCTTAAAATCATTTTCTTCCTCAAGGTATCCGTTTGGCGCAATATCGTATTTTGTTGCATATTTTCTTAACTCTGTTTCATTAACAACGATCGAACAATCTGATATTTTCAGTTCACTTATATTGCCGTCGATCACTGCTTTATTTTCAGAAACACATCGGATATCCGTAAGAGTGATATTTGAAATTTCCCCCGTGGAATTTGAACAGCATATTACAAAAGGTTCGCCTCTGCCCCACCAATAAGGAGATACTATTTTTGTTTCCATCAGAATGTGAGAAATTTTAACGTTTCTGACAGACCCATTGTCGCCTGCAAAAACAGCAATTCCCCTGTTCGTATTATTAATGATTATATTGCTTATAAGAACATTGGTCACTTTGCTTCCCTTATGACCGATTCGTATTGCCGAAGAGCTCGATGAAAAAATGCAATCCGATACAATTATATTTTTACAGATATATGAATTGTCATGAAGTGATGTTATTGCAACGCAATCATCTCCGCATTTAAAATTACAGCCCGAAACAATTGCCCCGTTGCATCCGCTCAGGTGTACGCCATCGCTATGGGGAGTTCTCAAATCATTATCGATCGTTACATTTGTCACTTTGATATCATCGCTTGCGTGGAAGGTCAATGTCCAGGCAGGAGAATTAATAACTTTAATTCCGGTTATATCAATGTGTTTGCAATTATTAAATAATATCGGTCTGCTTATACGCTCCAAAGGTTTTGCCGGAAGTTTTTTTGCAACCTCTCCAAATTCCGTTAATTCAGTTTCACTAACCGAATAATCAAGAAAGGCTTCGGATGAAATATCTATTGTGCCTTCTCCGCAAATCTTTATATTCTCGCAATTTTTTGCATAAATAAAAGTGTTGCAATCAATTTTCAAATCACCGTATAGTCCGGTTTTGGGATATATGCTTGCATCTTCCACCGCTTTAAGAACGGCTCCCGATTCCAGATACAACGTAATATTGCTTTTCAGAGCTATATACCCTGTCAGAAATACCCCCGAAGGAACACACACGCAGCCTCCATCCGCCAAACTATTAATTGCTTTTTGTATGTATTGAGCATTATTGTCAAGATCTGTTGATGCTCCGAAGTCTGTGATTCTAATCATTTTTCAGGTCTCCATTGATAATATTGTCGGTGTCAAATATAACGGATATGGGTGAAAGATCTTTCCCTTTCCCGAAACATTCGGACAAGAGGCACACTCGGTTTATCAATACATAATTTTTGTGACAAAATTCATAAGAAGTTCTGCCACTTCTGCTCTTGTGGCAGGATCGGTGGGGCGAATGTTATTGTTTTCGTCAGGGGAAATAAGCTTTCTTGCTGTACAATAACCAACAGCTTTTTCAGCCCAATCATGAATCTCGGCCTTGTCGTCATAATTAAGTCTTACTATAACATCGGTGGTTTTGCCGAGATATTTTGCGTAGTTATATACAATAACCATCATCTGTTCACGGGTGACGTTTAAATCGGGCATAAATTCGCCGGTATCGTAACCCTGAACGATTTTGTTTTTGTTTGCCCAGCCCACAAATCCGGTATACCACGCATCGTTTGGCACATCGGGGAAGGTGGATTTTTTGAAAAAAGTAATGTCGGCTTCTTCGATTCTGCCAAGTACTGTGACAAACATGGCGCGTGTCATGGGGGTATATGGTTCAAAGCCTTTGTCTGTACCCATAAAAAGGTTGTTTGAATTAACAAATTCCACAGCACTGTAGAAAGAGTCGCTTTCACTGACATCGGAGAACGGATTTATCCACACATAAGGAGTGCTGATCGATTCAAGGTCGGCAATATGCTTTGGAACATAAAATTTTTTGTTGACATAAACCGAAACACCGTATTTAAAATCAATCTTTGTACCATCGGGAAGAATATAGTGGTTGGAATTTCTTGGAATCTTGACCCCACTGCTTTTTATGGTAAAAACTCCGTTTTTGTATCTTCCGAATTCCGATATATCAACAAAAAGTTCGTTTGTTGCGGCATCAAGATCGAGGCCCGAAACAAGTGCTGTGGCTTGGGCAAGCTTTGTGTTTTCAACCTCGTATTCCGGTGCAAATTTTATACCCTCGTAGTATTTACCTGTGCGCGCCTTCTCTTTTCCGCCGTCGGGAAGTCCCATGGCAGAAAGAAGATCAGCCAAAACTTCCGCAGGGCCATACGCCCAGATAGGAACATTTTGTGCGGTATGATTGCCGTTTCCCGACCAGGTAACATCTGCGGGATTTGTGCCGTCGGAAATTGCTTTGATGGCAGCATCTTCGTTTTTTGGTGTAAATCCACCAGTATCGTGATCCGGTACTCCGACGACAAGCGTTTTGCCGTCATTTTTTGCCCATTCAACAACATAAGCAAAAGCTTCGTCAAAAGCAAGATATTCCGATGTTGTCTGCAAGGTATCGCTTGAATGTCCGCCGGAATCCACAAGACCTCCTTCTATGACAAGGAAGAAACCATTGGGGTTATCTATGTTTTTGGAAAGAATTTCGATTGAAGCCTTTGTCATATCAAGAAGCGTTGGGTGGGAAGGTCTTGTGCCGTTTTTGTAATCCATCACAATGGAACTTGTTTTGCCGCTGTTAAAATTTCCGCAAATTTTCTTTTGTCCCGAATTTGCTGCGTCCATAAGTTGTTGCTTGTTTGAAACCACGGTATATCCGAGATTTTTTGCCAAAACTTTGTCGTCGTTGCTTGCGGCATTGCCTCCGCCGAGCAGAACGTCAGGATGCTGATTTAGCATTTGGGAAGAAATCTCATTGTAGTCCGTGCGACTTGTGGCGTGCGAAGCAAAAGAAGCCGGAGTGGCATCAAACCAGTATTTGGTCGTAACAATGCCTGTTGATTTGCCGGCAAGTTTGCCGGCTTCAAGAAGCGTGGCAACAGGTTTGCCTTTTGAACCGGGGGTGACGGAAACGACACCGTTGTTCGTTTTGTATCCTGTTGCTATGGCAGTACCACCTGCGGCAGAATCTGTAACAGAGGAATTTGCAGAATAGGTTTTTGAAGTACCGATAATAAAGTTTGAAAGATAAAGTCCGGTTGCATTCATTCCCGATATGGCGTTTGTTGTAACGGGAGTTGTAAGCCCGGGCAGGGTTTTGCCGGACAATTTCAAAGCCTCGGCAATATCAAAGTTTCCAAATCCTCCACCGTCGGGAATCATCACAACAATATTTTTTATTGTTTCATTGCCCGGATTTTGTTGATCTTGTGCAAAAGCCGAAAAAACCGCGCCAAAATTGAGAATGCTCAATATTGACGCTATTGCCAACAGCAAAGCAAAAAAACGATTAGTTTTGACAGTTGCTCTGTGATGGCCGAACCGAATTGATCTGTGTATTTTCATAAGGCTTCTCCTCTTTGCTTTTTCTTTCATTTTACATCGTATATATAAAAAAGTAAACAGTAATTTTGAAATAATAAAAAAGATTTCCGATTTATACAAACCGAAAATCTTCTTTGTTCAAATTATAAATTAAAAAATAGTGGATTACTTATGTGTATGATAATTCGCTAACATTTTTCATTCCTCATTTTACTCTTGTTAATTATTTCTATAACAAAGTCAATACCGAAGGTTTTGATAAGAAGCCCGACAAAAGAACTTGCAAGTATTATGTATCCTGATAACAAACCACCCACAATTACAATCAAAAAGTCGGTTATCAGAAGTGCCTTTCCAATGTTTATGTTCGAATACTTTTTAACAATAAGCGCGATGATGTCCGTTCCGCCTGAATTTGATTTTACATAAAACATAATTCCGCTCGCAATTGCAATCAGAGAAGCGCCCAGCACGGCGGATACATAAATATTAGAAACAAGAATTGTGCTGTTATAAAATATTTTTTCAAAAACTCCAACAAAAGCTGTAGTCAATGTGGAACCAACAAAGGTTTTAATAGCCATATCTTTGCCTAAAACCACAAATGCTGCTACCAATAAAGAAAAATTTATTATAACTAAAATCGTTCCGGGAGAAAATGATATATACTCATTAAGGATTACAGAAATCCCACTTGTTCCGCCAAGCAAAAGTGAATGTGGAAATATAAAAACAACTGTTGCAATTGCATATAGAATGCTTCCCATAATAATAAACAAATAATTTAAGACTTCTTTTTTCATACATATATCCTTTCGTCAAATTTCGCCAATCTCCATATTTCCCACATTTACTGAAGCTAAAAGGCTTTGTAAGATTAGATCATTTCAAGCGTATGTATCATTTCGGTCTTTATATTCCACGGATCACTTTCGTTTATTACAAAAAGTCTTCCGCCGCGAATCTCATCGGTGCCATAGCAACGGTAGCCGGCGCAGGCATCCCAGCAAAGACGGATACCGCAATATTCAGCTTCAAAATCGTTCATATGGGTATGACCGCAGGAAATCGTCTTTATATCTCCTCGCTGAAGTATAAGGGAAAAAATCCCCGAATTTATACAAGCCGCATCAAGTTTTTCGTCAAAATGACCGTACTTAACGCATTTTTCGGGGTTTGCCGCCGCCATGGTATATTCGTGAGGAGCAATATGCATACACAAAAGACCGGGAATTTTTTTGCCGCATTTCTTTTCGATTTCGCAGGAAGTATTGTTGTACCACATAAGCTGATCAAAATACAAGGCGCTCCATCTGCCGACACTTAAGGTGTTGTTCGGGAGCTGCGCAGATGATGTCATATCACAACCGGGAACAAGGTAATCAAGTTCATCTGCCATATTATTCGTATCCATGCCCCATACGT
>JAFYUZ010000088.1 GCA_017549365.1 Clostridia bacterium | reverse complement strand
TTTTTCATTTTCTTTCTTCTTTTTGATATTATTCTTTCGACAATCTTTATATGAATTTATCAAGTCGGGGATGAAAAATTTATAGGGACAGATGAGGGCATCTGTCCGTTTTCGGGTCAATGTAGACATCAACCCCTACTTACTATTATAAAAATCAATTATTTCCTGCTCTTTTTTAATGATATCATCAAAACCGTTCAGATATTCATAGGGATACTTGGGATTATAAATTTTTTTATCACACACAAGGCTATTGCGGACAAGCTTTGTGGAAGCACCCGCTCCCGCCGCAAAAATACTGTGGACCGATTCCATCATATAAATATTATACTTGCATATGGAATCATCACTTTTACAATATCCCACATTTTCAAAATTACCATGGGTATTCTTCTGGCGGTACATATAGTAAGGTGTGTATCCTTTTGAGCCAAGCTTTTCTTTGGAGTATTCAAGCATACAAAAAGCATCGGGGTCAAAGGGTGATAACTTCTTTCCCGAAACGGTATATTCCGACGACTTTTTCAAAGAAAAGGCGTGGACAGTAATATTTTCAGGAGAAAGTTCCGATATATCGTCAACACTTTTGCAAAAGCTTTCGGCGCTCTCCCCGGGAAGTCCTTCAATAAGATCGGTATTTATGCAAAATCCCACGTTTCTTGCCGCATAGAAAGAGCGCAAAAAATCACTGTAAGTATGATTTCTTCCCACAGACCGCAAAATCTCGTCATTCGTTGTCTGGGTATTTATGCAAATGCGTCCGACTCCGTATTCTTTTAAGATATTGAGTTTTTCATCCGTTAAAGTATCGGGTCTGCCCGCTTCAAAGTCAAACTCAAAATCCCCGTCAAGGCAATTTCGAAGTTCAAATAAAAATTTTCTCAACTGTTCTGCGTTCGGCATTGACGGTGTGCCGCCGCCGATATAAACGCTTTTAAGCTTCAGCTTCAATGCCTTTGCGGTATTGGCAAGCATTGATACCTCACTCGAAAGCTTTTCGAGATATTCCGGCAAAAGCGCCTTTAATGAATCCGTAGCATATGAAACAAAGGAACAATATCTGCATCGGGTGGGACAAAACGGGATACCGGCATAAATGCTGTAATCTTTTTCCGATGATGCAGATGCCAAAGAATTGCACAAAGCACCAAGCGAACGTGCAAGCTCAGCTTTCTCGTCACTCACCAGATGCGCATCGCAAAAGACAGACTTTACATCATCATATGCCACACCAAGCTTCAATAACTTTGCGGCATAACCTGCGGGATCCACACCCGTCATTATGCCCCAGGGTGGAACATATCCGAACTTTTTTCCGAAAAGTTTAATGAAAAGCTCACCCGCAAAGCACTTTGCGGCATCCACTTGTTCGGGATATGCGCTGACAACACCTGAAAGTGATTCGGAGCTTACACATCCGTCTATATAAAGGGTAGCCTTGCCGAAAAAAGTATCCTCATGCTGCTCAATGAAAAACTCAAGAGCGGGATTTTCACAGTCCTCACCGAACTTTTCGCCCGGCAGATAAAGCAAAACAAGCGTCTGCAGATACAACGTGCTGATTTTGGCTCCGCGACATTCAAGGATTATCTTCATTTTTTCCAGTCATCAGTATCAAGAATAATGGTAACGGGGCCATCGTTCAACAAAGATACCTTCATATCCGCACCGAATTCGCCGTGCTCAACATGGATCCCGTAGTCATTTTCAAGATTTTTCATAAAAAGCTCATAAAGCTCTATCGCCTTTTCAGGTCTTGCCGCACCGAAAAAATCGGGACGGTTACCGCGGCGGGTGTTTGCACACAATGTAAACTGAGAAATGACAAGAACGGAATAAGGTTCGTCTGTATTCTGAAAATCAAGAAGCGAAAGATTCATCTTATCGTTCTCATCGGTAAACACTCTGAGTTTTGCGATCTTATCCGACAAAAGCTTACACTCTTGCTCCGTATCGGTATCGCATACTCCAAGGAGTATCATAAAACCACAATTTATCTTGCCGATGACATTCCCGTCAACGGCAACCTGCGCGTCTGTTACACACTGTATTACTGCTTTCATTTAAAAATTCTCCGTATATTATGAAAAACCTCGGGTCACATCCGTAACATCGGAAATCTTTCTGATGCGCTGAAGGATAGAGGTGACATGTGTGGTATTTTTACAAGTGATGTTGACAGTTATCTGCAAAAGCTTTTTACCCTGAACCACCTTCGAGTTCATGGCATTGAGCTGCACTTTCATATCTCCGAGCGCATTTGTGAGCTCAGCAATGACAGAAAGTGAGTTTTTGGCATAAATCTGCAATATCGTTTCAAAGCCGTTTTCGGCATTGCTTCGGTTGATCGAATACTGCGACCAGTGCACGGAAAGCCAGCGATCCTTTTCATCGGGATTATTGCTTCCGGAAACGGCATTCGGGCAGTCGTGCTTGTGAACGGAAACTCCGAAACCGCGGGTAACAAAACCGATTATCTTATCCCCGGGCAACGGGTTGCAGCAACGTGCAAAGCGGATCTGACAATTATCGATGCCGTCAACAATTACAGTCTGACTGATATTCTGAACTGATTTCTTTGAAAGATCGATATTGACATTTTCGCTTATCTCAACCGGCTTCTCATCGGGTGCCGGCTGAACAACTCTGTCAAACTCATCGCGAAGCTTCGGAAGTATTTTAGATACCGAAAGCCCGCCGTAACCGAGACTGTTATAAAAATCATCGGTGCTTGCCATGCCGATTCTTGCGGCAAGGTTGTCAACGACTTCATTTTTCTGCTGTTCGGTATAGGTTCTGCCAAAGGCTTTAAGCTCACGCTCGATCATGTTCTTGCCTTCGATTATGTTTTCTGTGCGCTTTTCACGCTTATACCATTGACGTATCTTGTTTTTGGCTTCACTTGTCCGAACGATCTTGAGCCAGTCCTTGCTGGGTCCCT
>JAFYUZ010000007.1 GCA_017549365.1 Clostridia bacterium | reverse complement strand
GTCAACCCACACCGATTCAAGTCCGCAGATGTCCTTATAATAATCCGCAATCTCGCTCCATTTGCGCGATTCGGAGGTGGAAACGTTGTATATCTCGCATATAGCGCAGGGGTTGAAAAGAAGCTTTGCAATCATTTCCGCCACATCCCCTGCCCAACTGAGCGTTGCAGGCTTGTCCTTTGCCTGAATGGGAAGAACCACCTTTTTACCCGAAAATGCACGGCCGACGTTGAAAGGTGCTTCAAGCGTTACAAGCTGATAACGCATTTTTGAATAGGTGGTTGCCGGACGCACGATAGTCCAGTTTTTGTAACCCGAAAGCATAAGAAGATTTTCGCTTTTAGCTTTGTATATGCAATAATCGTCGGATGCGCGAAGGGCGGGATCTGCCGTTACGTCGAGAAGACGGGGGGATGTTTCCTTTATGGGTGTTTCTTCGTTGGCGTAGATGCGGCAGGACGAAAGAAAGATGTAATGATCGGTGTTGTTAAGAAATTTCTTATAGACGTGATAAAAACTGTCGCCGCCGTAGTTCATGAAATCCACTACACCGTCGTATCGATTTTTCAGTAATTCATCGAGAACACCGTTTTCGAAAACATTCGCTTTTATAGCTTTTACGTTTTTGTAAGACAAATTTTCTTCGTCAAGCGAAACTGCGTCTACCGCATAACCCATTTGCGAAAGAAAAGGAACAAGGTATTGTCCCATAGCTCCGCTCGAGCCTAAAACAAGAACTTTTTTCATATCTGTACTCCTGATTTTTTCTTATAATGCAATTATAGTCATCGCAGAAAAAAAGTAAATGTAAGTTCTGATACAATTTGTATATTCCGATCCAAAAACAGCACCGCGAAAAACTGCGGTGCTGTCGTTTTTAATGATGTGCTTTTCCGTTGATGGCGTTGATATCGTAAGGAGTCGTCTGGTAGACGTAATAGTTGAGCCAGTTGGAAAAGAGAAGATTTGCGTGGCTTCGCCACAGATTCAAGGGTTCTTTTGTATCGTCGTCATCGGGGAAATAGTTATAAGGAACGTCGATGTCAAGTCCTGCGTTCTTGTCGCGGAAATACTCTTTTTTCAAAGTGTCGGCATCGTATTCCGAATGACCCGTGATGAAAATCTGCTTGCCCATATCGGTGGAGACGGCGTATATGCCTGCTTTTTCGGAGGAGGCAAGAATGCGAAGCTCGGGCACTGCTTCTATATCCTCGCGAAGCACTGTTGTGTGACGCGAATGGGGGGCATAGAACTCGTCGTCTACTCCTCTGAAAAGGATTGAATTTTTATATTCGATGGTGTGCTTGAAAACGCCGAACATCTTCTTTTCAAGGGGCACTTTTTTTACACCGTAGTGATAATAAAGTCCCGCCTGCGCACCCCAGCAGATATGGAAAGTGCTGGTTACGTGGGTCTTGCTCCATTCCATTATCTCACAAAGCTCGTCCCAATAGTTTACCTTTTCAAATTCAAGGTGCTCAACGGGAGCGCCCGTGATAATCATGCCGTCAAACTTTTTGTCACGCACCTCGTCAAAGGTCTTGTAAAAAGCGATCATGTGCTCTTGCGAGGTGTGGGTGGATTTGTGTGTGGCAGTCTGCAAAAAGTCAAGCTCTACCTGCAAAGGGGTGTTGCCAAGAATGCGCGCAAGCTGAGTTTCTGTGACGATCTTGGTGGGCATGAGGTTGAGGATGAGAATATGCAAAGGTCGAATGTCCTGGGTGATAGCCCGAGTTTCTGTTATTACAAATATATTTTCCTCGCCAAGGGTTTTTGTGGCAGGAAGATCGTTTGGGATTTTGATTGGCATTTCTGGTCTCCGGGTAAATTTTATTTATGCTTGGCAAAGTGCCTGCTCGATATCTGCGATAATATCATCGACATTTTCAATACCGATGGACATACGCACAAGGTCAGCGCCGATGCCCGCAGCAACAAGCTGTTCGTCGGTGAGCTGTCTGTGGGTGGTGCTTGCGGGATGAAGCACGCAGGTTCTTGCATCGGCAACGTGCACAACGATGGCGGCAAGCTTTAAGCTATCCATAAACTTAACTGCGGCATCTCTTCCGCCCTTTACGCCGAACGATATAACACCGCTGCATCCATCGGGAAGATATTTCTGTGCAAGAGCATAGTCTTTGCTCGATTCAAGTCCGGGATAATTTACCCACGCAACCTTATCGTTGTTTTCAAGATACTTTGCAACTTTAAGAGCGTTTTCGGAATGGCGTTCCATACGAAGATGAAGTGTAGTAAGTCCCGAATTGAGAAGAAAAGCGGAAATTGCGGGAGGAAGAACACCAAAGTCACGCATAAGCTGAACGCGCGCCTTTGTGATATACGCCGCTTTGCCAAAGTTCTTTGTGTAAACAACGCCGTGGTAAGATTCGTCGGGCTCTGTAAGGCCGGGGAACTTGTTGTCCACAGTCCAGTCGAAGTTTCCGCTGTCAACGATAACGCCGCCCACAACGGTCGCCTGACCGTCCATGTACTTTGTTGTGGAATGTACAACTATGTCTGCGCCGAATTCGAAGGGACGGCAGAGAACGGGAGTTGCAAAGGTGTTGTCCACAACAAGAGGAATGTTGTGTGCGTGAGCGAGCTTTGCATACTTTTCGATATCAAGAACGTCAAGTGCGGGGTTTGCGATGGTTTCGCCGAAAACAAGGCGGGTCTTGTCGTCAAAAAGAGCTTCGACCTGTTCGTCTGTCATATCGGGAGTGATAAAGCGGACTTCGATACCGAGTCTTTTGAGGGTAACGGCAAAAAGGTTGATGGTGCCGCCGTAGATAGACGAAAGAGAAACAAAGTTTTCGCCCGATGATGTTATATTGAGAATGGCAAGCAGGTTTGCCGCCTGACCGGAAGTGGTACAAAGTGCACCGACACCGCCCTCGAGCGCCGCAATTTTTTCTTCAACGCACGATACGGTGGGGTTAGAGATTCTCGAATACATATGTCCGTCCGCCTCGAGGTCAAAAAGCTTTCCGAGGTGTTCGGAAGAATCGTATTTGTATGTGGTGCTCTGATATATGGGCAAAACTCTGGGCTCACCGTTTCCAGGTGTGTAGCCCGCCTGTACGCATTGTGTTTCCTTCTTGTAGCTCATTTTTATATCCTCCTTGATATTGTATTTTAGTTGAATTTATCTGCCTCTGTTGTGGCAAGGGTGTCGCAACGCTCGTTTTCGGGGTGACCGTCGTGACCTTTTATCCAAAAATAATTAAGCTTGTGTTTTTCCGAAAGCTCCAACAGCTTGTCCCAAAGCTCGGGGTTGAGAGCAGGAGATTTATCAGACTTTTTCCAGCCATTCTTTTTCCAGCCCTGTGCCCAGCCCTTTGAGAGGCCGTCTATGACATATTTTGAGTCGCTGTAAAGATTTACTTCGCAAGGTTCTTTGAGAGCCGACAGGGCTTCTATGACCGCCGTAAGCTCCATTCGATTGTTGGTGGTTTCGCGCTCGCCGCCTGACATTTCACGGCGCTTGCCGTTGTATTCGAGTATGGCGCCCCATCCGCCCTTGCCGGGATTTCCGCGGCAGGCGCCGTCTGTGTATACGTTAACTGTTTTCATTCTGTTCCTCTTCGGGTGTTTGCTCTTCCCCGCCCTTGTCGGGGTTATATGGTTCGGGATCGGGAATTTTTCTGTATTCAAGCTCTCCCATCATAAATCCCTCGTCGGTAAGCTTGAAGGGAAAAGCCATTTCGGACGCTTCTCTTGCGCCTTCGATGTAGGTGATAAGTTTGTCTCCCTGCACCTCATAGCACGAAAAGCTTTCGAACGATTCGTTTTCGTATATCTTTCCATCGGGCGAAAAATAGTACAGGGTGTTCATTTTGTCTGCCGTGTAATAGCCCGAAATATCAACCTTTTCGTTTTTGCACGAAAAACACGCAAGAGACGAAAGGATGCACAGAACAAGTGCAAAAATTTTAATTTTTTTCATTCTGTATATACTCCTTATAATCAATTCCGTCGATTGTCACATTTGAAAGCTCCGAAAGTTTTTCGGGAATGATGTAATACGGATTCGAAAGCTTTGTTGTTGAGTAAATGTTGTTAAAGCTGATGTTTCTGTAACGAATATCAAAGTGACTTGTGTCTACGTTGAAGTCGAATTGTTGGTTTCCGAGATCTTTTCCCAATCTTCCGACAAGAACACACAAAAGACGCATATCACTCAAATCACCCTTTCGGGAATAGTCATATTCCGCTCCGTCAGCATCATTATATTGCATCGGAAGGTGGTCTTCATCGTGCTCTACATATATGCGGTCATACGATATATTTTCAACCGTGATACTGTCGCTTCCGTACCATGTGTCTATACTTATGGCATTACATGCGACATGGATAAGATAATTATCTTCAAACACAACGTTTTTGATTATACTATCAAATTTTCCCGACCATATTTCAAGATTCTTTCCCCAATCGCACCACAGAGTGTTATTTCTAACGATTATATCCGAACAACCGCCTGTCTCACCGTCAAGATGAGGAGCGCGGACAACAACGCAGTCATCGTAAGAACGGATAAAACTGTTTTGAAGCACCACGTTATTCGATGCACAGATATCAACGCCGTCGGAATTATATCTCCATTGACCGATTATCTTGATATTGTTTATCAAAACGTTGTTACAACCATTGCGGACAATAACTGTCCACAGGGGCGAATCAACAAAGATTACACCGTCAACCACAAGGTTTCTACAATTGTATGCCGTGAAAGAACCTGCATATTGCACGTCTCGCGGTGTGATATCAAGCTTTTTAAGAGCTTCTGTAACTTCGTGCCCATCTGTGCCGTTGGTGTCGTTATTTCTTCGGTAAGGAGAGGAATCAAGCACTCCCCTGCCGATTACCTGAACGTTGTCAGAATCCTTCATATATATTACGCCATACACGATCGCTCCGCGTTCAAAAACAACTCTTTGACCGCTTTTGGGTACGATAAGCCCTGCGTGGTGTATGCCAGCAGCAAAATATATGTCATTTTCATGCGGCTCGTAAACAAAAGGAGGATCGGCAAAAATAGCAAGAGCTTCGTGGTAGCCGTTGATCTCAACAGTTACCGATACAGGCTCGGACAAGCGGAAAGATATCTTGTTTTGGTCACGTTTGAAAGAAATACCTTTGGCAAGAGGTCTGATCTTTACAGTTTGGATATTGCAATCAAGAACCTCAACTTCAATTTCAGAAGTCTTCAAAATATCGAAACCAGCGAAATAGGCTATCTCCGTTTGGGATATATCTCTTTGTTTTCCCGGCCACACGCGGTTTATGGGATATGCAGAAACGCGAACGGGAAAAACATCTATTTCGGAACGGTTAACAAAAACACGATATTTCATATACCCTCCAAAACAGTGATGCAAAGATTTGCCTTTGAAAAAGTCAAAGACAAAGCTTCGCATACTGCTTTTTTACAAAATCCCCTGCCTGCCGCAATGGCAAGCAGGGGGATAATGTTTATTGCGAATTATTTGTAAAGTTCTGTGAACTTAACAAGTCTTTCGTACTTTTCCTTAGCCTTTACTTCAGCCTTAGCGAAGAGCTCTTCTGCTCTTTCGGGGAAGAGCTGAGCAAGACGAGCATAACGTGTTTCGCTCTTGATGAAGTCGATGTAGTTAGCTGTGGGTTCCTTGGAGTCAAGAGTGAATGCGCTCTTGCCTTCTGCCTTGAGAGCAGGATTGTAACGGAACATCTGCCAGTAACCTGCTTCAACTGCCTTCTTCATTTCGAGCTGGCAGTTAACCATGCCACCCTTAACACCGTGCATTTCACAAGGAGCGTAGCCGATGATGATGGAAGGTCCGGGATAAGCTTCTGCTTCTGTAAGAGCCTTGAGAGTCTGGTTCATATCTGCGCCCATAGCGATCTGAGCAACATATACGTAGCCGTAGGACATAGCGATTTCTGCAAGGTTCTTCTTGCCGATCGCCTTACCTGCTGCTGCGAACTGAGCAACCTGACCGAGGTTGGAAGCCTTGGAAGCCTGTCCGCCTGTGTTGGAGTAAACTTCGGTATCGAATACCATGATGTTTACATCTTCGCCGGAAGCAAGCACGTGGTCAAGACCACCGAAACCGATATCGTAAGCCCAACCGTCACCACCGAAGATCCAAACGGACTTCTTGGAGAGGTAGTCTTTTTCTGCGAGGATTGCAGGAGCTACGGGGCAACCCTGAGCTGCTGCCTTTTCAAGTTCAACAACGAGAGCCTTTGTAGCTTCGTCGTTTGCCTTACCATCGTTCTTGGTTGCGAGGAACTGTTCAGCAGCCGCCTTGAATTCTGCAGATGCCTTTTCAGAAGCCATCATGTCTTCGATCTTGGCAATGAGTCTTTCGCGGATTGCCTTCTGACCGAGGTACATACCGAGACCGTGTTCAGCGTTATCTTCGAAGAGGGAGTTAGCCCATGCGGGACCCTTGCCTGTTTCCTTGTTTACTGTGTAAGGAGTTGCAGGTGCGGAGCCGCCCCAGATGGAAGAACAACCTGTTGCGTTGGAAATATACATTCTTTCGCCGAAGAGCTGAGTGATAAGACGAGCGTAGGATGTTTCTGCACAACCTGCGCAAGAGCCGGAGAATTCGAGGAGGGGCTGCTTGAACTGGCTGCCCTTAACAGTTGCGTTGATAAGTTCGGGCTTTTCGGAAACCGAAGCTACGCAGTAATCGAATACTTCCTGCTGATCGAGCTGAGTTGCCTGAGCAGTCATTTCGATAGCCTTCTTCTCGGGTGTGCCATCCTTTTCAGCCTTAGCTGTTACGGGACAAGCCTTAACACAGAGAGTACAGCCCATACAGTCCATGGGGCTAATTGCCATTGTGAACTTGTATTCTGTCTTGATAACGGGCTTTGCTGTGTACTTTGTCTGAGCGGGAGCCTTTTCTGCCTCTTCAGCTGTGAGAGCGAAGGGACGAATTGTAGCATGAGGACAAACAAATGCACAGTTGTTACACTGGATACAGTTTTCAGCGTGCCATACGGGAACCGAAATTGCAACGCCGCGCTTTTCGTATGCAGCAGAACCCTGAGGGAATGTACCGTCAGCCATGTCCTTGAATGCGGATACGGGAAGCGAATCGCCGTCCATAAGAGAAACGGGTTCAACGATGTTGTTAACGAAGTCAACGAGTTCCTTGCGTGTGCCTGTTGCAGCTGCCTTCTTGGGTGTTTCGCCTGCGTTCTTCCATTCAGCGGGAACAGCAACTTCAACCATAGCGTTTGCACCGGCCTCGATTGCCTTGTAGTTGAGTTCAACGATAGCTTCGCCCTTCTTGATGTAGGACTTGTATGCCATCTTCTTCATGTACTCAACAGCGTCATCCTTGGGAAGAATGTTTGCAAGAGCAAAGAATGCGGACTGAAGAACAGTGTTCTTAACCTTTGCGTTACCGATCTGCTTTGCAGCGATGCTGGTAGCATCGATGATGTAGAACTTAACGTTGTTGTTTGCGATGTAGGACTTAACGGTTGCGGGAAGGTGAGCGTCGAGCTCGTCCTGTGTCCACTGGCAGTCAAGCATGAATGTACCGCCGGGAACAACGTCCTGAACGATCTTATAACCCTTGAGGATGTAAGAAGCGTTGTGGCAGGCAACGAAGTTTGCCTTGTTGATATAGTAAGGAGACTTGATTGCGTTGTCACCGAATCTGAGGTGAGAAATGGTGATACCGCCGGTCTTCTTGGAGTCATACTGGAAGTATGCCTGGATATACTTGTCGGTGTGGTCACCGATGATCTTGATGGAGTTCTTGTTTGCACCAACAGTACCGTCGCCGCCGAGACCCCAGAACTTGCAGGAGATTGTGCCGGCTGCTGCTGTGTCGGGACATTCCTTTTCGTCGAGCGAAAGGCCTGTAACGTCATCAACGATACCGATTGTGAAGTGATTCTTGGGAGCGTCCTTTGCAAGGTTTTCGTAAACTGCGAATACGCTTGCGGGAGGAGTGTCCTTAGAACCGAGACCATAACGGCCGCCAACAACTGTCTTGCCCGATACGCCGCAAACAGAGAGAGCTGTTACAACGTCGAGGTAGAGAGGTTCGCCGAGAGAGCCGGGTTCCTTGGTTCTGTCAAGAACTGCGATCTTTGTAGCTGTTGCGGGGATTGCTTCAACAAGCTTTTCTGCAACGAAAGGTCTGTAAAGACGAACCTTGATAACACCGACCTTTTCGCCGTGTGCGTTCATGTAGTCGATTACTTCTTCGATAACGTCGCAGATCGAGCCCATAGCGATGATAACTCTGTCAGCATCGGGAGCACCGTAGTAATTGAAGAGCTTGTAGTTTGTGCCGATCTTGGCATTAACCTTGTCCATGTATTCTTCAACGATAGCAGGAAGAGCATCGTAATATGTGTTACATGCTTCTCTGTGCTGGAAGAAGATGTCGCCATTTTCTGCAGAGCCGCGGAGAACGGGATGTTCGGGGTTGATGGATCTTTCACGGAAAGCCTTAACAGCGTCCATGTCAACCATTTCCTTGAGGTCTTCATAGTCCCAAGCTTCGATCTTCTGGATTTCGTGAGATGTACGGAAACCGTCGAAGAAGTTGAGGAAAGGAACTCTGCCCTTGATGGTTGCAAGGTGAGCAACAGCACCGAGGTCCATGATTTCCTGCTGGTTGGTTTCTGCCATCATGGCATAACCTGTCTGACGGCAGGCATAAACGTCCGAATGGTCACCGAAAATGTTAAGAGCGTGGGAAGCAACACATCTTGCCGAAACGTGGATAACGTTGGGAAGAAGTTCGCCCGCAATCTTGTACATGTTGGGGATCATAAGGAGAAGACCCTGAGATGCGGTGTAGGTTGTGGTGAGAGCGCCTGCTGCGAGGGAGCCGTGAACAGCACCTGCGGCACCGCCTTCGGACTGCATTTCGACCATCTTTACGCGATCGCCGAAGATGTTTCTTGCGGGCTCGCCAAAGATGTTCTTGTCTGTTGCCGACCATGTGTCGGTAACTTCAGCCATGGGGCTGGAAGGTGTGATGGGGTAAATAGCAGCAACTTCGGTAAAGGCATAGCTTACGTGAGCGGCGGCTGTGTTACCATCCATGGAAATCTTTTTTCTTGCCATAGTTTTATATATCCTCCTTGAAATATTCAATTATAGATATCATACCACTTTTTTGTCAAAAAGTAAATACATTTTTTGATTTTTTTATAACTTTTCTTGATATTTGCGAAATTTTTAACGATTTTATCACAATTGTGGTCACCCGAGAAGAAAATGCTGCATAAAATATCAGTGTTATCATCTTTTTGGGAGAAAAAACATGCCTTTTCTTCTGTCAACATTGTTTTCAAACGTGATTTTTCTGTTTTTGAAAGTATCGGGAAATTCTGCCTTTCCCCCGCCCCTTTCTGCAAAGGAAGAAAGCGAATATTTTAAACGAAGCAAAAACGGAGACAAAGCGGCGCGCGACATACTTATCGAACGAAATCTGCGGCTTGTTGCACACATTGCAAAAAAATATTATCCTTCTGCCGCAAGTGCAGAAAACGATGATATCATTTCGGTAGGCACGATAGGACTTATAAAAGCCATCGATTCTTTCAATCCCGAAAACGGCACACGTTTTGCAACCTATGCGGGAAAATGTCTGCAAAACGAAATACTTATGTATTTCAGGTCAAAGAAAAAATTCGCCCTTGAAACTTCGCTTTCGGACGCTGTTGAAGTTGACAAGGACGGAAATCCGCTTACATACATGGATATAATCGCCTGCGAGGACACCATTGCGGACGATATTGATCTTAAAATAAAAAGCAACAAGATGCTGCGCGCGGTAAACACAATACTTGACGATCGCGAACGCGAAATCATTGTATGTCGCTACGGCTTGTGCGAAGGCAAAAAGGCTTTGACTCAAAGAGAGGTTGCAACAAAACTCGGTATATCACGCTCATACGTTTCAAGAATAGAAAAAAGTGCACTCGAAAAGCTAAAAAAGGAGCTTTCCGAGTGCAGATGACTGATTATGATCTGTTAGTATTCCCGCACATCATAAATGATGCTGTGGCAAAAGTCATTTTTCTTTGTAATAAAGCATGCAGTGGCAGTAACCCTCGAAATCGGGATCGGCTATCTGGGCTCTGAACTCTTCACACATGCACATGGTCTCTTCGGACATTTCTCTTTTGCAAGGGCAATGTCCTTCTTTTTTAAGGATCCCTTTTCTGATCATTTCGACTATCTCTTTATTTTCGTTATATCTGATCTTCATTTTAGGCTCCCTTTCTCGTCGATCATTTCGTCAAGTATTCTTGCCGCTATTTCAACGTATTCACGGCAGGGACGTTTTTTGTAATATTCGGGTGTGCGCTTTTCGGGTTCGTGCGAGGTATCCTTCGGAACCCCTGCCTGCGCAAGAAGTTCTCGGCAGACAATAGAACCGTTTTCGTTTCTGAAACGGTCGGCAAAATCGCGTACCATCGAATAAAGCTCGCTTTTTGCCTTGTCTTCGTGCTCGGCATAGCCAAAAAGAGCACCGAGCACCATAAAAGCTCCCGATACCGCACCACAGACCTCGCGCATTCTTCCCATGCCGCCGCCAAAAGACGAAGAGATCATAAATGCCGTTTTTTCGTCAACTCCCGTAAGATCCGAAAAAGCTCCGAAAACTGCCTGGGAACAGTTGTACCCGTTTGCAAAAAGCTCGCCTGCTTTTTGTGAATGGTTTATACTCATTTTTCAAGTCCTTCGATCATGTCCATCATGCCGTCGAGCCAATCGCCCTCGAAAAGCTCAAGCATGCCCTTGTCGGCTGCAGATGCAATTTTGGGATTGATGGGAAGACGGGCGATATTCTTGATGCCGTATTTTTCTGCAGTCTCGTCCACGTGGCTATCGCCGAAAATGCTGTGTTTGCCGCCGCAATCGGGACATTCGAAATAGGACATGTTTTCTACAATGCCGAGAACGGGAATATTCATCATCTGAGCCATCTTGACAGCTTTTTCAACGATCATCGAAACAAGATCCTGGGGAGATGCAACAACGATAATGCCGTCAACGGGAATAGACTGGAACACTGTAAGCGGAACATCACCTGTTCCGGGAGGGCAGTCGATGAACATAAGGTCAACATCGTTCCACACAACGTCTGTCCAGAACTGCTTTACCGCACCCGCGATAACGGGACCGCGCCATACAACGGGATCTGTATCGTCGGGAAGCAAAAGGTTTATGGACATAAGCTCGATTCCTGTCTTTGTGTTTACAGGGAAAATATTTACTCCGTCGCCGTCTGCCTTGTCGGTAATTCCAAATACCTTGGGGATGGAAGGACCTGTGATATCGGCGTCAAGAATGGCTGTTTTGTTGCCTCTTCTTTGCGAAAGCACGGCAAGCATGGAAGTTACCATAGATTTACCAACGCCGCCTTTACCGCTGACTACTGCAATTACTTTTTTTACTGTGGACGCTTCGTTGAGGGGGGCAAGCAGGCTTTCCGCCTTTCTGTCTCCGCAATTCTGAGAGCAGGTCTCACAGTTATGTGTACAATTTTCACTCATCGTGATCACTCCTTGTTTTTATTCATTAAGATAAATAATACTCCAAACCATCCGATTTGTCAAGCATTTAGGATTTATAATAAACAAAAGTCTTTTTAAAAATACAAAAAACGCAATAAGCAACCAAAGAAACTACTTGATTTTAGTATGTCAAAGCTATATAATGATATACAACATATGCGAATGATCGAGGTGTTAAAATGAATTACATGGTCGAACCCGAAAAGAAGCTTCCTGTTTGTGATGAGGCAGACGTTTTTGTTGCCGGCGGCAGTTGCACAGGTGTTTTTGCCGCAGTAAGAGCGGCGCGAATGGGGGCAAAAGTCGTTCTTGTCGAGCGTCAAAACTGCCTTGGCGGCATGGCGACATCCGCCCTTGTCAACGTTTGGCACAGCCTGAAGGACACCGACTACAAAGAGCAGGTTATTGCGGGACTTACCGCAGAAATGACCGAAAGGCTTGTAAAAAGCGGATGCGCGGTGCTTGATGACAACCCATCCACAGCCATTGTTTTTGACCCTAACAGATTAAAATACGAGCTTGACCTGCTTGTAAAAGAAGAAAAGATAAAAATTTATCTTCATACGATATGCGCAGACGTTTTGCGCGATCAAAACGAAATAATTGCCGCAATAATCGAGAACAAGGACGGAAGAAGCGCGATTAAGGCAAAATTTTACATTGATGCCACCGGCGACGGAGATATTATGAAGCGTCTGTCTGCCGACGGATACTGCGGAAGCCCTATGCAACCCCCTACCCCGTGCTTTTTTATGCAGGGAAGTCTTGACGGAATAGATTACCAAAAAATCATAATCGAACATGGACACGAGGTTGGTTTTGATGACGATTTTGGCTGGAGTTGCGACGTTCCCGGCCTTGACGGCATTTCTTTGCGTGCGGATTTTCATGTTTTCGGGCAGGATTGTTCGACGGCAGAAGGACTGACAACAGTCGAAATGGAAGGCAGAAGAAAAGCCTATGCTTTCTGCGAAGTTATAAACAAATACGCAGGAACAAACCTCAGGATCGCGGCATTTTCTTCGCTGGCGGGAATACGCGAAACAAACCACTACAACACAGTTACGAAAGCCTGCGGATGGGACATGCTTAACGGTCTGCGCTATGAGGATGCCATTCTCAACGGCACTTACAGAGTCGACGTACACGACGGAGACGGCGGTGTTAAATTTTACTATCTCGACGGGAAGACAGTATATATGAAAGGTATCGAAAGAAACTACATCTACGGCGATTGGCGAAAAGAAAAAGGCATAACCTCCCCTGCCGCCAAATACTATCAGATCCCCTTTTCGGTACTTGTGCAAAAGCAATACAAAAATCTTATTGCCGCAGGCAGAATGCTGAACGCTGACAAAATGGCGTTTGGTGCACTGCGAGTTATGGTAAACCTGAATCAGCTCGGCGAAGCGGCAGGCGTTGCCGCCGCAATGGCAATAGAGAAAAATTGTGCCGTTTACGAGCTTGACGGCAAAGAAGTGCGCAAAAACCTTATAAAAGGCGGCTCTGCACTCTGAACGCAACAAAAAAGCATAACCAAAGGCGGCACCGACGTGCCGCCTTTTGATTTTGTTATTTCTTCAAGGAAATTGCCTTTTCGGCAAGCTTTGCAAAGTTTTCTGCAGTAAAGCCGTACATTTCAAGAAGCTTTGCAGCGCTTCCCGATCTGCCGAATTCATCGTTCATACCGAATCTTACAACAGGAACGGGACATTCTTCACACACAGCTTCGCAAACGGCAGAGCCAAGACCGCCGATAATGCTGTGTTCTTCGGCAACGAGCATTGCACCCGTTTCCTTTGCGGCCTTAACAAGGATATCCTTGTCAAGAGGCTTGATGGTGTGGATGTTGATAACCCTTGCGCTGATACCCTTTGCCTTGAGAAGTTCTGCGGCTTCCATGGCAATAGATACGGTAAGACCGGATGCAACGATGGTTACGTCGGTACCGTCGGCAAGAGTAACGCCCTTTCCAAGCTCGAACTTGTAGGTTTCTTTATCGTTGAAGGTGGGCACTGCAAATCTGCCAAATCTGAGATAGCAGGGACCGTCATGAAGGATTGCCGCCTCAACCGCCGCTCTTGCTTCTACTGCGTCAGCAGGATTGAGAATAACCATACCGGGGATGGTGCGCATGAGGGCGATATCCTCGTTACACTGATGAGTTGCGCCATCCTCGCCAACAGAAATGCCCGCGTGGGTTGCGCCGATCTTAACGTTGAGGTGAGGATATCCCACAGAGTTTCTTATCTGTTCAAAAGCACGTCCTGCCGCAAACATTGCAAACGAGCTTGCGAAAGGAACAAGACCTGTTGTGGCAAGACCTGCCGCAACGCCGATCATATTTCCTTCGGCAATACCGCAATCGAAAAATCTGTCGGGGAAAGCTTTTTTGAATGTGCCTGTTTTGGTTGCCGCCGCAAGGTCTGCGTCAAGGACAACGAGATTTTCATATTTAGCGCCAAACTCTGCAAGAGCAAGTCCGTACGCCTCACGTGTAGCCAACTTTTCTGCCATGACGTATACCTCCTTTATGCGTTAAGCTCTTTTTCGAGCTTTTCAAGATCTGCACAAGCAATAGCGTACTGCTCGTCATTGGGAGCACTGCCATG
The DNA here is from genome assembly GCA_017549365.1 of Clostridia bacterium. GTDB lineage: Bacteria > Bacillota > Clostridia > Oscillospirales > CAG-382 > UMGS1052. The sequence goes on along the minus strand of JAFYUZ010000007.1, from coordinate 66,888 downwards.
CCATGCAACGTTGTTTTCCATATACGAAACGCCCTTGCCCTTAACAGTATTGCAGATTACTGCGGTGGGCTTGTCGCTGTTGCGTGCATTTTTGCAGGCTTCGGCTATCTGATCGAGATTGTGGCCGTCGATAACGCAAACGTTCCAGCCGAAAGCTTTGAACTTTTCGTCAAAGGGCTGAGGATTCATAACTTCCGCAATGGGTCCGTCTATCTGGAGTCCGTTGGAATCGACGAAAATGCAGAGATTGGAAAGGTTGTAGTGAGCCGCCATCATAGCCGCCTCCCAAACCTGTCCTTCTTCGGATTCGCCATCGCCAAGGATAGCGTAAACGCGGTAATTCTTGTTTCTGATCTTGCCCGAAAGAGCCATACCGCAAGCAGCGGAAATGCCCTGTCCGAGAGAGCCTGTGGACATATCAACGCCGGGAATATGCTTCATATCGGGGTGACCCTGAAGAATACTGTCGGGCTTACGGAAAGTAAGAAGAAGCTCGGTGTCAAAAAATCCTTTTTCGGCAAGAGCCGCATAGTAAGCAGGGCAAGTGTGACCCTTTGAAAGTACAAAACGGTCTCTGTCATCCCACTTCGGATTTTTGGGATCCACATTCATTTCTTCAAAATAGAGATATGCGAGAAGCTCGGCAATGCCCAAGGATCCACCCGGATGTCCCGATTTTGCAGCATGAACCGCGGCTACGGCATTCTTTCTGATGCGCAGAGCGATAGATGAAAGCTTTTTCTTATCCATTGACAATTCCTCCTGTATGGAATATAAAGAGTGCTTATTTTTGATTTTTTCTTAATTTTTCAAGTATTTCAGCGAAATAGCCGGGCAGATCAGAAGTTATTTCGACATATTCTCCGCTTCTCGGGTGAACAAATCCAACCGTTTTTGCGTGCAGACACTGACCTGCAAGCCCGAAGCGATTTTTTCCTGCCTGCGGTGCATAAAGAGGATCGCCGAGAACGGCGTGTCCTTTGTGTGACATATGCACCCTTATCTGATGGGTTCTGCCTGTTTCAAGTCGAAGTTCGAGAAAGGTATAATCGCCGAATCGCTCGAGAACAGTGAAATGCGTAACGGCATTGCGAGAATTTTTTTCTGTCACCGCCATTTTCTTTCGATCCTTCGGGTGACGTCCGATGGGAAGATCTATTGTTCCGCAATCGTCTTTGATATTGCCCGAAACAATGGCGTTGTAAACGCGGGTAAAGGAATGCTCTTTTATCTGCGCCGCAAGAGAAAGGTGGGCATCGTCGTTTTTTGCCACCATCAAAAGGCCGCTTGTGTCCTTGTCGATTCGATGGACAATGCCTGGACGGATAACGCCGTTTATTCCCGAAAGGCTTCCCTTGCAATGATGCAAAAGCGCATTGACAAGCGTGCCGTCGGGATTTCCGGGGGCAGGATGAACCACCATACCACGCGGTTTATTGACCACGAGAAGATCATCGTCCTCGTAAAGCACGTCAACAGGAATATCCTGTGCAACGGCTTCGCAATCACGAAGCGGCGGAAGCGTAACGCACACGTGCTCGCCCTGTTTCGGTTTAAGGCTCTTTGCACAGACCTTACCCGACACGGTAACCGCGCCCTCTTCGATTAGCTTTGCGGCGGCACTTCTTGTAACAGAGCATTCTGCCGCAACGAGAGCGTCAAGTCTCATGCTTTCGGACACTACAAACTCGACTGTCTGCGATTCTTCGATTATATCAAGATCATCTGCGGCAAAGGCGCCGCTGTTTTCCGGATACATATTCAAGCTCAATTTTCGCTTTCGTTATGTTCGCGCTTGTCGTCAATGCAAGAACACGAACATTGATTTTTTGGTTGTTTCTTTTCTTCTCTGAAGAAGGTTACGTATTTTTTCGGGTCTATCCTTCCCTCGATAACAAGCATATACAGAACAAACAACCCCATGCCTACGCAAACGGAAATGTCTGCTACGTTGAATATCGGGAAATCGATAAGCTCGAAATAGATGAAATCAACAACAGAACCCGAAAACAAAGACTCTGTACCGAAAAAAGTACGGTCTATCATATTCGCCGCGCCTCCTGCAAGTACAAGACCGAGAGAAACGTCGAGAAAAGGGTGTCTGTTGCGTTTTCTTGTGGCAACAAAAAAGCCGATGATAACAGCAAGCACAAGGCAGGTAAGAAGGATGAATACCCATCTGTGGTCCCCCAAAAGGCCAAAAGCCATGCCGTCGTTTGTGGCATAGGTGAAGCTTAAAACGCCATCTATAAGAGGAATTTTGCCATCGTGCATGTGCTGCAATACGTTGGCAGCCCACCATTTGGTGAGCTGGTCAACGATAATTACAAGGTTTACAATTAAAACGGCAAGCATTTACTTCGCACCGAAGGTGATCTTCTTGATGATAGCCGAGCATCTGGGACAGAGATGCTGTCCTTCGCTGTCGGTCTTGATATCGTCGGTGTAGTACCAGCATCTGTCGCACTTTGTACCTGTGCTTGCGGATACAGAAACTGCAATACCGCTTGTGGTATCGGTGAAAGCACCTTCGGGTGCCGCGCCTTCGCAAACAGAAGCCTTGGAAACGATGAATACGGTCTTGAGTTCATCCGCAAACTCTTCAAAGAGCTTGATGGCTTCGTTGTCCTTGTCGCCGTAGATAACGATGGAAGCGTCGAGAGATTTACCAACGAGCTTTTCGGCACGGGCAACCTCGAGAGCCTTCATAACGTCATCGCGTACTGCAAGCAGTGCGTTCCACTTTGCGGAAAGCTCGGTGTTTTCATACTTTTTGTCGTATGCGGGAAGGTCGTTGAGGAACACGCTTTCGGCGTTTTCGCCGTCAAGATGCGCCATGTAGGACCATGTTTCTTCTGCGGTATAGGAAAGGATAGGAGCAAGAAGTCTTGTGATGTAGTTTACACAGATGTACATTGCGGTCTGTGCACTGCGTCTGCCAAACGAATCCTTTTCTTCAACGTAAACGCGGTCTTTTGTGATATCAACGTAGATCTTCGAAAGCTCGTTGGTGCAGAAATCGTGAACTTCGTGATAGATGATGTGATATTCGAAGGTCTCATAAGCTTTTCTTACCTTTTCGCAAAGGTTGTTGAGCTCGCTTACGATCCACTTGTCGATATCGTACATCTTATCAAAGGGCACCATATCCTTGTTGGGATCGAAATCTTCTTCGGGTGTACCGAGGTTTGCAAGGAGAATGCGGATGGTATTTCTGATCTTGCGGTATGCTTCAGAAAGCTGCTTGAAGATGGCATCGGATGCACGAACGTCAACGCGGTAATCGCTGGATGCAACCCAAAGACGGAGCATATCTGCACCGTAATCCTTGATGATCTCTTCGGGAGCAACAGAGTTGCCGAGAGACTTGTGCATTGCCTTGCCTTCGCCGTCAACTACCCAACCGTGGGTAAGAACGGTCTTGTAAGGAGCACCTTCGTTCTTTGCGCCGACAGCTGTGAGAAGCGACGACTGGAACCATCCGCGGTACTGGTCGGCACCTTCGAGATACATATCTGCAGGCCACGAAAGACCTTCTCTGTCGAGAACGCTGAAATGTGTGGAGCCCGAGTCAAACCAGCAGTCAAGGGTGTCTGTTTCTTTTCTGAAATGTGTTTTGCCACACTTGGGGCAAACGTAGTTTTCGGGGAGAAGGTCGGAAGCTTCGAGGTCGAACCACGCGTTCGAGCCGAGTTTACCGAACTTTTTGGAGATAGAAGCGATGGTAGCTTCGTCGCAAATGATCTCGCCGCAATCCTCGCAGTAGAATACGGGAATGGGAAGACCCCAGTTTCTCTGTCTGGAGATACACCAGTCAGCGCGCTCGCGGATCATGGAAACGATTCTGTCACCGCCCCACTTGGGAAGCCATTCAACGCTGTCACAAGCCGCAACTGCCGCGTCCTTGAAAGCTTCGACCGAGCAGAACCACTGAGGAGTTGCACGGAAGATGATGGGATTTTTACATCTCCAGCAGTGAGGATACTGATGGACGATGTCTTCGGATGCAAAGAGAGCGCCTGTTTCTACCATATCGTCGTAGATCGCCTTGTTGGATTCTTCGTAGAAAAGACCTGCAAATTTGCCGGCTTCTGCGCCCTGATATCCGCGGTCATCGACGGGAACGATGATATTCATCTTGTATTTCATGCCGGTGAAATAGTCATCCATACCGTAACCGGGAGCTGTGTGTACGCAACCGGTACCGCTTTCCATAGTAACGTAATCAGCGTTAACGATAAGGCTTGTGCGGTCAATGAAGGGATGCTTTGCGGTCATGTATTCGAAATAGTTGCCGGGATATTCGGCAATGATCTCGTAATTTTCGATGCCGCCCATCGACATGGTCTTTTCAAGCAGAGCCTTAGCAACGATATAGTTTTTGCCGTCTGCCTTTGCAACAACGTAAGTTTCCTTGGGGTTGAGAGCAATGGCCATGTTGCCGGGGAGTGTCCAGACAGTTGTTGTCCAGATTATGAAATAAGTGTTTGCAAGATCGATGCCGGAAAGTTTACCGTTGTCGTTATCAACGGCAAACTTAACGTAAACAGACTTACAAGCGTCTTCGGTATATTCGATTTCGGATTCTGCAAGGGCTGTTTCGTCGGTGGGGCACCAATAAACGGGCTTGAGTCCCTTGTAGATATATCCCTTCTTGTACATCTCGCCGAAAACGAGAACTTCGCGTTCTTCAAAGGCGGGAGCCATTGTGAGATAGGGGTTTTCCCAGTCGCCGACAACACCGAGTCTCTTGAAGGAGGTGCGCTGGATATCAACAAAGTTTTCCGCAAACTTCTGACATTCTTTTCTGAAATCGGAAACCGACATCTTCTTTCTGTCGAGCTTGTTCTTCTTGATGATAGCGCTTTCAATGGGCATGCCGTGGTTGTCCCAGCCGGGAACATAGGGGGTTTTATAGCCTGTCATGGCCTTGGACTTGATGATAAAGTCCTTGAGAATCTTGTTCATTGCAGTACCCATGTGGATATTGCCGTTTGAGAAGGGAGGGCCGTCGTGAAGGATATAAGAGGGCTTGCCTGCATTGTGCTCCATAAGCTTCTTATAAAGTCCTTCTTTTTCCCATCTGTCAAGAGTTTTGGGTTCGTTCTGAGGCAGATTTGCTCTCATGGGGAAATCTGTCTTGGGCAGATTGAGTGTTTTTCCGTAATCCTGTGCCATTTTTTTGTTTGCTCCTTTATTTAAAAGAATCTTTTTTATTCAAGACAAAATCGGCAACCTGAAAAAGAGTATGGGTTGCCGACGGTTGTATTATGTTCAGTTTTCGTCAGACTGAGAGCCTTGATCGGGTTCAACCTCGGCTTCGTTGTTATCGTTTTCGGTACGCACACCAAGCTTTGCGCCGGCGGTGGAGATGGCGCTTTCAACAACCTCATCAACACTGCGCATATTGACGTCATCAATACTGTCAAGCGGAATGAGTTCGCAAAGCGATCTGACCTGCTGCTTGTATCCGTCGAGAATGCCGACCTTGAACTCGATGGCATCCTTTTGAGCCTGGAAGAGGTTTCTCTGCTCTCTGTCGATGATAATGCGGTATTTTTCGACGATATCGTCAAAGCTGGACTTGATAGCGGCGTTTATGGCGTTTGCCTTATCGTTGGCGTCCTTAACGATCTCGTCTGCCATTTTTTGGGCGTTGACGATCGTGGCAGAGATGGAATTCTGGTCATTCTTTGCCTCGTCAAGCTTTGCGTAAAGAATCTTTACTTTCTTTTCGAGCTCTGCGTGCTCTCTGTAAAGTTCCGTATACTGCTCGAGAACGTACTCGATGTATTTATCGACCTCGGCGCAGGTATATCCCTTGAAGCCTTTGGAAAAATCGGCGTTCTGAAGTTCCTGGGGGTTAACCATTATTTTCATACGTCCTTTCGTAAATAATTGATAAGATAAACGATGTGGCAAGATCAGACAAAACGTCTGATCTCGATTCTGAGACGATCCCTGCGGTTTCGGTCTCCTATCTTGTACAAAAGAAATCTGCCGTAATGGCGGATTGAGATTGTGCAACCTTCGTCGCACATTTCCGACTTGTCATAGCACACGGCGTGATCGAGAGATACACTGCCTGCGGCAATCAGCTTTGAGGCGGTATCCCGCGAAACGTTAAGGCATGAGCACACAATGGCATCAAGTCGCGGTGAGCTTACCGTGTCGGAAACAGATTCGAATTTTCTTTCGGGAATATCAGGTTTTTCTGTGCAAAGACTGCACACAATGCGATCGTTTGCGGCAGAGTCGAAAAAAGAAACAAGATATTCGCCCGTGTTTTCATATGCAAAAATGTATGCCGAAAAGCCGTCCTGAGCCACAACGATATCCCCCATCATCTCTCTACGCAGACCTAATGACATGGCAGAGCCGAGAAAATCCCTGTGGGTAAGTTTGCGAAAACCCGACCCTTTGGCAAAAACCGTCTTTATCGGGAAATCGGCGTAGGGGTCGTACTCTTCGTCATAAAAGAGATAGGACGGGAAAAAACCGGCGCACATATAGTCGGCGTCGTCATAGCCGCCGTAAAAAATCAGGCGCAGATCATCTCGTGAATATCTGAGTTCCTGTTCGATGCAAAGCCTTGCCGCCGCAGAAAGAAAAGGCAAAAACGCCGCTTCTCCCCTGCTTTGTGCCTTGCGGACACAATCGAGCGCGCGGGACAGCAAAAGCTTTTCGTCAAAGTCGTTTTTATTCGTCATGGGAGTGGTGGCGCGGGTGAAACCCGCAAAAACCGATCAGAGGGTTTCTTCGATGTCGGCAACCGCAACATCGGCGCCGTCTTCGCCGTCGCTTACTCTTACGTTGTTGGGAGTTACGACGTAGGTGTTGTTTGCAATTCTGCGAAGGTCGCCGCGGATAGCGTATGCCACGCCTGTCATGAAGTCGATGATTCTTCTTGTTGCTTCCTTGTTGGTGTCTTCAAGGTTGAGAAGAACAGTGTTGCCGGAAAGAAGAAGGTCGGCAATGTCTGCAACCGCTTCGTATCTGTCGGGCTTTACAACTTTCATTTCGATGGCAGAGCCCATGATGTTTGTGTTCGACTGGGGCTTTGCTGTTGCAGCAGATGTGATGGGTGCGGGAGAAACCTGCTGGTCCTGTGTTCTGGGGTCTCTGGGAATGTACGCCGCCTGATCCGGAACGTAATCCTGTTCGTCGTATTCGTTCTCGTCTTCGGGTGCAAGAGTTTTGATGATCTTGTCAAAAAGTCCCATGTTATAATCCTCCAATTATGTAATTTATTTATTTTTTCAAAGGGTTTCTTTCGGAATGGTCTTCTGTCGCTCGCCAAAAACCGCCCTGCCGGGTCGGATAAGATTTGAGCCTTCTTCGATCGCAACCGAATAATCAGCCGACATTCCGAGAGATAAAATATCCATACTGATATTATCCATTTTTTTTGCCGATATGTCAAGGAATATTTGTCGGATTTTTTTGAAATAATGCCTTGAATTGTCATTTATTTGCAATTTGTTTACAATTGACGACTCTTCCGATGCGGTATTTTGCAAAATTTGGGGGTTTTGGGGAGCCGGCGGGATAGCCATAAGTCCCCTCACCTTTATATTTTCGAGAGTTGAAATGTATGAAAGCAGAGAATAAAGTCCGTCAAGGGCGATGCCCGTTTTGGAGTTTTCCTCAACCGCGTTCACTTCCACAAGAACTTCTGCGCATATTCCGTGTTTTTTTGCCTGCTTTGAAATTTCAAGTGCAAGCTTTTCACTGTTTACCGAATGTATCAGACAGACCTTATCGATTATATACTTTACCTTGTTCGACTGGAGAGTTCCGATAAAATGTATTTTCAGCTTTTCACGGTCGATGGCATCGTATTTTTCGAGAAGCTCCTGAACGCGGTTTTCACCTATTTCGGTTATGCCGCACTCTGCCGCAAAATTTATCTTTTCGGCAGGCTGAGTCTTTGTTGCAAGGACTATGCGGATATCTTCTGCATCCCTGCCCGAAGCGAGTGCGGAAAGAGCCGCTCTTTCTTTTATTTCTGCAATGTTTTCGCGTATTGTCGTTTTTTCCTGTTCTGTCATCAGATCACCTTCCAAAAGGATCATTTCACACGCTTGCCGTCAAATAGCTCCTTGCCTTCGACGATAACGCTGTCGTACAACGACAGATATTTATAGTTCTTTTCTTCGTTTTGTGTATTTTGTTCGGTTTCTTCGCCTTTTTCATCCGACGACTCTTCGCTGTTTTCGGTTGCCGAATTTTCAAGCTCCTCGTCTGTGCTTGCGCGGACGATATACCAATCCTCTGCCTCATATATGGGCTCGGCGCGTCGGAACGAAACCGTTTCTCCCACAAGGACGTAAACGCCGTTTATCTTGTTGTCAAGCTTTCGCATAGACTGCTTGGGAACGCGAAGTCCTGTGTAGCTTTCGCTGATGATCTCTATTTTCTGCGACCTTGTGTAAGAGAAAGAGTCGGGCATTTCGTCTGTGGAAAAGACAAGCACGGTTGATGCTTTGTCGGTCTCGCTGATGACCCTTTCCACTCTCATTTGAAGGCGGACGTTTCCGTCAAACGGAAAAACAACGTCACACGAGGTCACGGCAGGCCTTTGAGTCTTTTCGTTGACTTTTTTGAATACGGCGGCGTCCTCATTTGGCACTTCGCAAAGGACGTACCAGCGGCTGTCTGTGATAAGCTTGCCCGCATTCGATGAAAGCACCGAGTCCTGCGGTCTTCTTGCCGTTATCTCACGGAAGCTGTCAAGCGTCATTTTTTCTATTGACGACGGGGTAAAAAGATTTTCGTATCCGTCGACTATACCCGTGTAATATCCCGACGTTGGAGCGTATATTTTTCCGTATGATTCACCCTGACCTTTGGACAGAGAATTTTTTTCGGCTTCAAGAGCTTTTATCTGTTCGGAAAAATCGGTACCGAGCGTTACGTTTTCGAGCTTGTTCATGCTGATGAGAAGGTCGTTTTTCTTCATAACGCAATCGAGAAAATCGTTATCGGCCTTGCTTCTTACCACTGAATCAAGAGCTTCATCGCAATCTTTTCGCATTTTTTCAACGTCGGCGGAGAAAAACTCCTGGTCGACCATACTTGCGCCGAGAATAAAAAGCTCGTCTTCAATCTCGTCAAGTCGAGCCTTGTTGCCTGCATCCGCAGAGCTTGAATAGATGGTGGCAACCTCGCGGTTGGCGCCTATTCTCTCGCCGTCGGATATCGAGGGAAAAACAGTTCCCGTCGGAACACCGTCAAGAACTTTTTCGGTGCGGAAAATAAAACCTGTGGAATCGATGGTTTTTTCAACAGTGATGCTCACAGCGTTTTCGGTCAGAAGTCTGTCGCGGCTGACGCCGATGACCTGGCGATAAACGTAATATATCACAAAAACACTTGCCAGCACCGCAAGAACTGCGCCGGTTATTCTTTTTGGACTAAGCATCTGCTGTCTCCTTTCTAATATTTTACGCTCCAGATAAGCTCGGGCTTGAAAAACTCCTCGCAAAGAACCTTTGCCTCTTCGAAAATATCATCTTCGGTCTTGCCGTCGGCAATGATGCGACGGATCTTGTCGTTACGTCTGAACCACGTCATCTGTCTTTTGGCGTAGTGTCTCGATTCGGCTTTCAGCCTTTCGACACATTCGTCAAGTGAGGCGGCACCTTCAAGGTAAGGCAAAAATTCCTTGTAGCCAATTGCCTGACCTGCCGTTACCGTATTAAAAAGACCTTTTTCATAAAGAGTTTTTACTTCGTCAAGAAGTCCCATTTCAAGCATCTTGTCTACCCTTCGGTTGATGCGGTCGTAAAGGACTTCGCGGTTTTCGTATTCAATGGTCATGCAAAGCGAATCGAACTTTGGCGGAAGAAGCTTTGATCTTCTCTGCCATTCGGTTATGGTCATACCCGTGGCCTTGTATACCTCAAGGGCGCGGATAACTCTTTTTACGTTGCGGGCATCGATTTTTGAAGCGGCATCGGGGTCAACCTTTTCGAGCATTTCGTGAAGATGTTCGCTTCCCCTCTCGGCGGCAAGCTCTTTTAGCTCTTCGCGGTAATCGGGAAGATTTTCCATGTCGCCGAACTCGGTGGAATTCATGATCGAATCGACGTAAAGTCCCGTGCCTCCGCAGAAAAACGGAAGCTTCCCGCGGGAATAGATGTTTGAAATACAAAGCTCGGCGGCTTTGACATAGTCTACCACCGAAAAAGAATCGTCAATGCCAAGCACGTCTATCATATGGTGCTTGACACGCCCCTGCTCAAAAGCATCGGGCTTTGCCGTGCCAATGTCCATGCCGCGGTACAGCTGCATCGAATCGCACGATATTATCTCGCCCGAAAAATGTTCGGCAAGACGAAGCGCAAGGGCGGATTTTCCCGACGCTGTGGGTCCTGTGACAAGGGCAATTTTGGTATAGGTCATAGATTAAGAAAACGCATCCTCAAATTATATTTTTGTATAAATAATATTGTAACACAAATTGCCGCGAAATGCAATAGCCGAAGTGAAGCTATTTGCGTTTTATTGGAAAAAATATTATGAAATATTTTTCAAAAAGCAGGCATCTGTGTTGACATTTTTTGAAAAGAACGATATAATTGTAAAAGCATCAATTTACATTGAAAGGTGAATGATATGAACAAGATCAGAGTTACTATTTTTAACGAAAATCATCACGACAGATTTAACGAAAAAGCAAAAGCCACATATCCCAACGGCATGCACAGTGCCATCAAGGAAGCTCTTGATGCCGACGGCAGATTTGAAACAACAATCGCTCTTCAGGACATGCCCTCTCACGGCCTTACCGACGAAGTTCTTGAAAACACCGACGTTCTTTTCTGGTGGGGACACGTTCTTCACGGCGAAGTTGACGATGCCATCGTTGCGAAAGTTTGCGACAGAGTTTTGCAGGGCATGGGACTTGTTGTGCTTCATTCGGGACATTTTTCAAAGGTATTCAAGAAGCTTATGGGAACCACCTGTAATCTCAAGTGGCGCGAATCGGGCGATCTCGAACGCATCTGGACAGTAAAGCCCTCCCACCCCATCGCGGCAGGTCTTCCCGAGTTTTTCGAGCTTCCCAGCGAAGAAACATATGGCGAACATTTTGATATTCCCGATCCCGACGAAGTTGTATTTGCAAGCTGGTTCTCGGGTGGCGAGCTTTTCCGTAGCGGATGCTGCTTTGAACGCGGCAACGGAAAGATATTCTATTTCCGTCCCGGTCACGAAACTTTCCCCACGTTCTATGACGAAAACGTCAGAAAGGTGCTTATAAACGCCGCTATCTGGGCAGGTAATCAGGGCGGAGTACGCCAGTTCTACGGTCATTGGCTTCCCGAAAACTACAACAAATAACAAAAAAGAAGGTCAAGACCGCGATAAACGGTCTTGACTTTTGTTTCTTGACGTAAAAATGGACAGTGTTAAAAACAGATTTTCCAACAAATACCTGGCAAAACTTATAGCACCGCTTGTAATCAGCACCCTTTTGTCAAGCTCGGTCGGCATAATCGACACCCTTATGATATCGTCGCTTGGCGAATCGTGTATTTCGGGTGTTTCGCTGGTCGACCAGATAAACATTCTGATATTAAACGTCTTTGCGGCACTTGCCACGGGAGGTGCGGTGGTCACATCTCAGCTAATCGGCGCAAAAGACGAAAAAAGTGCGTCCAAAAGCGCAAAGATGCTTATTTTTTCCGCACTGGCAATATCGCTTGTAATAGCAGCAATAGGCATATTTTTCAGTAAAGGCATAATAAACCTGTGTTTTTCAAAACTTGACAAAGCAACTCACGATGCCGCGGTTACATATTTTCTTGTTACCGCGTTTTCCTATCCGATCATTGCTGTTGACAGTTGTTGCGGAGCACTTTTCAGATCGTTCGGCAAGTCAAACTACTGTATGTATTCAGCGCTTTTGTGCAACTTTGTAAATATTGCAGGAAATGCTATTGCCATATACGTTTTGGAATGGGGAGTTTTCGGTGCGGCTATTTCTACCCTTATCGGACGATTGGCGGGAATGCTGATTACATTATTTTGGATATCGAGCAAAAAAAGTCCGATAAGAATAAAGTTTTTTTCAAAGTTTACCCCAGATTTCAAAATGATTGGCAGAATTCTTCGTATCGGAATTCCGTCAGGCTTTGAAAACAGCTTTTTCCAGCTCGGACGGCTTCTTGTTGTCAGCCTTATTGCGGAATACGGCCTTGTTCACACCACCGCAAACGCGATGGCAAACCATCTCGACACCTTCGGATGCATTTTCGGATCTTCAATGAACCTTGCCGTCATTACAGTTATCGGTCAATGTGTGGGGGCGCGGGATTTTGACGGAGTAAAATATTATGCGAAAAAGCTTTTGCTGATACAATACACCATAGGTTCGCTTTTTTATCTTTCGACCATCGTATTTATCAACCCGATATTGTCGTGGTTCAGCCTTGACAGCGCAACAACAGAGCTTACACGCACGCTTGTAATCATTCACAACGGATCGGGAATGTTTCTGTGGCCACTTGCCTTTACGCTACCAAATTGTCTGCGCGCCGCAAACGACGTGCGTTTTACCATGATAGTTTCTATCTGCTCGATGATCGTATGCAGATTGGGGCTTTCGTACTATTTGCATTTTGCGTTTGATTTGGGAGCTCTCGGAGTATGGATCGCCATGGTGGCAGACTGGATATGCAGGCTTTCTTTCTTTGTTGTCCGCTTTGTAAGAGCGGGATGGAAAAAACATTGCAGTTGATACATTTTAAATATTAAAAATTATGACAGGAGAAAATGATATGTCACAGACACACGTATTATCAAACGGTATCATTACCGCAACCTTTAGCACGAAGGGTGCAGAACTTATAAGCCTTAAAAACGCCGACGGAAAGGAATTTATGTTCAGAGATCCGTCGATCTGGGGATATACCGCGCCCGTCCTCTTCCCCATCTGCGGCGGTCTTAAGGATGACAAATTTATACTCGACGGCAAAGAATATAATCTTGCAAAGCACGGTTTTTGCCGGGATGCGGAATTTGCGGTTGAAAGCATAAGCGACACAAGCATTACTTTCCTATTCACCGAAACTACCGAAACTCTGGTACAGTACCCCTTCTCTTTTGAATTCAGAATTGTCTACACCCTCGACAAAGACTCGATAAGTGTTGAATACAGAACGACAAACAAGAATGATAAGGACATGTACTACTCGGTAGGTTGCCACGAAGCATATCTTTGCCCCGAGGGAATCGAAAACTATTCTATCCTTTTCGACGAAAAAGAAACCCTCGATTCGCATATAGTAAACGGCAACCTTATGGATTACAAAACCGAAAGAATCCTTGAAGATTCTGACGTTCTCGAGCTCAAATACGATTACTTTTCAATAGATGCATTGGTATTTTCAAAATTCAACTCTTCGTGCGTGACTCTTTGCTCGAAGGACGGCGAAAGAATCGTAAAAGTTGATTTCCCCGAATTTACCCATCTTCTTTTCTGGACCAAGAACTGTGGAAACGCACCCTACATCTGCATCGAACCCTGGTGCGGCTTCCCCGACATGATCGATTCGGAATACGATATAACAAAGCGACCCGGCATTATCAAAGTTGCCCCCCGCAACACCCACAGTGTCACACACACAATCACATTCGTTAAATAAAGGAGTATCACCTTGTCAAAGACATTAGTACTTGCAGAAAAGCCGTCTGTCGCCCGCGAGATTGCCCGCGTTATGGGCGCGCACAAAAAGGGCAACGGATGTCTTGAAGGCGAAAAATACATCGTTACATGGGCGCTCGGTCATCTCGTCACTCTTGCAGATCCCGAAAAATACGGAGACGAATACAAAAAGTGGTCGTTTGAAACCCTGCCTATGCTTCCTGACAAAATGAAGCTTGTTATCATCAAAGAAACCGCAAAACAGTTCACTGCCGTAAAGCAGCTGCTTCTTTCGCCCACGGTTTCGGATATCATCATTGCCACAGATGCAGGACGCGAAGGCGAGCTTGTTGCAAGATGGATAATCGAAAAGGCGGCGTGCAAAAAGCCGATAAAGCGACTTTGGATATCTTCCCAGACCGACAAGGCGATAAAAGAAGGTTTTTCCAAGCTTCGCGACGGAGACGATTATTTGCCCTTGTGCAACGCCGCAAAGGCGCGAGCCGAGGCAGACTGGCTTGTGGGACTTAACGTGACCCGCGCTCTCACCTGCCGTCACAACGCACAGCTTTCGGCAGGCCGTGTGCAGACCCCGACCCTTGCGCTTATTGTTGAGCGCGAAAACGAAATAAAAAACTTTAAGGCAAAGGATTATTTCAATCTGCACGCAAACTTTTCGTCATTCAGAGCGATATACCGCAACACCGACGGAGTTTCGGCAATAAACGAAAGAGCGGACGCCGAAAAAATAGCCCGAAAGGTTGACGGAAAAGAATTTGTAATAAAAGACGTAAAATTCACCGAAAAGCGCGTGCCTGCACCCATGCTTTACGATCTTACAGAGCTTCAAAGGGATGCCAACAAGCTTTTCAAAATGTCCCCAAAAGAAACCCTTTCGGTGATGCAAAGACTATATGAAAACCACAAAGCTCTCACTTATCCGAGAACAGATTCGAGATATATAACAGATGATATTGTCCCTACCCTTTATGACCGCGTGAGAGCCGCATCGATCGGTTCTCTTGCCGATACGGCAAAGGATATAATGCGCAACCGCAGAAGCATAAACAAGCTGTGTGTAAACGCCGCAAAGGTTTCAGATCACCACGCAATCATCCCCACCGAAGAGATGCCCGACATCTACGCTTTTTCCAATGAGGAAAAAAAGATATACGTTCTTGTGGTGTCTCGCTTTTTCTCGTGCTTTTATCCCGATTTCGTTTACAAGCAGGTAAAAGCCGAACTTGAATGCGGCGGAGAAAGCTTTTTTGTTACGGGAAAAGAAATAATTGATTACGGATGGAAAAAGCTTGGTATCACCGACAGCGACGAAGAAGAGGAAAAGGACGATTCGGAAAGCGACAGCTCGCTTCCTCCCCTTGTAAAGGGCGCAAAGATAAGATGCTCGGGCACAGATATCAAAGCTCTTAAAACAACCCCTCCATCAAGATACACCGAAGCTTCCCTTCTTTCGGCGATGGAAAACCCGTCGAAATTCATCAAAGACCGCAAGATGAAAGAATTCATCGGAGCAGGACTCGGAACACCCGCAACCCGTGCCGATATTATCGAAAAGCTGTATTCCACCTTCTATATCGAAAAGAAGGACAACGTGCTTTATCCCACATCAAAAGGTGTTCAGCTCATCGACATTGTGCCAAAAGAGCTGAAAGAACCATTACTTACCGCGCAGTGGGAAATGCGTCTTGAAAAAATAGCCAAAGGCGAAGAAAAGAAAGACGGATTCGTATCCGAGATACGCAGTTATGCTTCCGAGCTTGTAAAGACAGTGAAAAACAGCGATTCGACCTACAAGCATGACAATGTAACAAGAACCCCCTGCCCTCTTTGCGGAAAAATGCTTCTTAAGGTCAACGGCAAGCGTGGCGAGATGCTGGTTTGCCAGGACAGAGAATGTTCGTACCACGAAAGCCTTTCGGTGAAAACGGGTGCACGTTGCCCCAATTGCCACAAAGCGCTTGAGATACGCGGCCAGGGAGACGGAAAGATCGTTGTCTGCAAATGCGGTTTTAAGCAGAAGGCGGACGGATTCTTTAAGTCCAAAGAAGGCGGCGGAAAGAGCGCGTCAAAGCAATTTGTAAAAAGCTTTATGCAACAACAGCAAAAAAATGAACCAAAAACCGAAAGTCCCCTTGCTCTTGCCATGAAAAAAGCTATGGAGCAAAACAAAAAATAAGCACAAAAATATCCACCCATATTCAAGGCGTATGGGTGGATATCTTATTTTTAAGAGATATTACTTTGTGATAGTAACTGTCTTTGTGGGATCGTCCCAACCCACTTCGCAGCCGAAGCTTTCGGCGATTGCACGAACGGGAACGAGAGTTCTGGAGTCAACGATCTGTGCGGGAACGTCAAGTGCCTTGTCTGCTCCATTTACGTTGATGGAAGCCTGACCGATGGTAAGCTTAACGGTTGTGTCACCCTTTACGGATGTAACCGTCTTTGTGGCGTCGTCCCATTCAACAGAAGCACCGAGTGCTTCAAAAATTGCACGGAGGGGAACCATAGTTCTCGAATCGATGATCTGAGCAGGAACGTCAAGAGCCTTTGCCTCGCCGTTTGTTGTGATCTCAGCCTTACCGATGGTAAGCTTGATTTCTGTCTTTTCTTCTTCGACAGGCTTTTCAGGCTGCTGACCTGCAACCCATTCAACTTCTGTTTCGCCGGGAGCAAGCTCGACTGTGCCGTTATAAACGAGCTCGCCGTCGATCTTTGCAACCTTTGTTTCGGAATCAGAGATTACTTCGAATACACCAATGTCAGAAGTAGGCATGATCTTACCGCCCTCTTCGGAGTAAATGACATATATGCCGCCTGCAACTGTTTCTTCGGGGTAAGTAAATGTTTTGGGAGCTTTATTGCCGTTGTTGAAGATGATGTTGAGAGCGCCCATTATTTCGGGATCTGTCGGGAAATTGGACTTTGTTGTTATCTGATTTACAGTGCCGGAATTGATAACAAGGTTCATATTTCCACCAACAGAGATACCTGTGTGGTCAGCCTTAAAGCTGTCGGCAGACAATCTGAGGCTCGAGATCGTAGCGCCGTCAACCACAAGAGTTACGTCGCCTTCAACACCGTTTGCATAAGATGTTGTATATCCGCCGCCGAGATATACTGTGGCATATTTACCGCTGAGAAGCTCTGTGTAGCTGTCTTCCGCGATGAAATTGCCGATACCGGGAAGGTGGACCATGTACTTCAGTTCGACATCTTCGCCAAAATCGCAGATCATTTTTGTGCCGGCAGGATTTATATGAGAGTGTTCGCCAAGCTCGACAAGGATATCCTTAAAAGTAACGTCGCCGTTAAAAACAGCACCTGCGCTCTTTTTAGTCGTAAGGATAGCATCGGAAGAAGCACCTGTAATGGTGACCATTCCCTTCCATGCCGGTGCCTTGAAAGTAGAAACGTCATATGCGCCGTAAACGTAAATTGTTCCGTCCTTGCCACCCAGTGCAAGGATTGCTTCGTCGATTGTGCCGAAAGGCTCGTCTTCGCTACCGTTACCTGTTGCGCCTTCTTCTACATAGAATGCAAGCTCGTCGTCAGCAGAAACCGCAAAGGATGCAAGCGAAAGAACGAGCATCACTGCGAGAAGAGCGGATAAAATCTTTTTTGTCATAATTGACACCTCCGTTAATATTGGATCAACTTTTGTGATCTTGTACACATTGTAACATCAAAACGTGCATATGTCTATATATTTTTCACAACAAATCGGGAATTGCAAAGTTTTGTTAATTTAATAACGATAATGACAGGAAGATCACAGCAAAGAAAAAACACCGCCGAAGCGGTGTTTTTCTGTTTTATAATTACTTAGTGATAGTAACTGTCTTTGTAGGATCGTCCCAAGCAACGTCGCAACCGAAGCTTTCGGCGATTGCACGAACGGGAACGAGAGTTCTGGAGTCAACGATCTGTGCAGGGACGTCAAGTGCCTTGTCTGCACCATTTACGTTGATGGAAGCCTGACCGATGGTAAGCTTAACGGTTGTGTCACCCTTTACGGATGTAACTGTCTTTGTGGCATCGTCCCATTCAACAGAAGCGCCGAGTGCTTCAAAAATTGCACGGAGGGGAACCATGGTTCTCGAATCGATGATCTGTGCGGGAACGTCAAGAGCCTTTGCCTCGCCGTTTGTTGTGATTTCAGCCTTACCGATGGTAAGTTTGATCTCTGTCTTTTCTTCTGCGGGAGCCTGTGCTTTCTGTTCGCCTGCAACCCACTCTACTTCGGTTTCGCCGGGCTGGAGAGTTACTTTACCATTGTAAACAAGCTGGCCGTTGATCTTTGCAACCTTGTTATCCGAGTTGGACTTAACAATAAATTCACCAACGCCTGCATCAGGAGTGATCATACCGCCTTCGCCCGAATAGATGATGAATACGCCACCCGAAACTGTATCTTCGGGATATGCAAACTTTTCAGGAGCTTCCATACCGTTGTTGAAGATGATGTTGAGAGCGCCCATAACTTCGGGAGAGGTTTTTTCCTTAGTAACACCAATAACACCAACTTCACCGCCGTTGATGATAATGTTGAAGTTACCGCCGATGGAAATACCTGTCTGAGTATCCATAAATGCGTCTGCGCAAAGAGAAATAGTTCCAACAGAACCGCCGTTGATAGTAACGTTGGAATCGCCCATTACACCGTTAGAAAGCGATGTGCAGTAACCGCCGGCAGAATAAAGTGTCTTGATATATCCGCTTTCGAGAACAAAGTTGCCCTCTTCAACGATAGAGCTGGAATACATGGAAAGATGCATAAAGCTATCAAACTTTGTATCTTCGCCACCATCCATAACGAGCTTTGAGCCCTGGGGATTAAAATGAGCATTTTTGCCGATGTTGAAAGAGATATCCTTGAATGTGATATCACCAAAGAAAATGGCTGCCTTACCGTCAGCAACAGATACGGAAGAGTCAGCTGTTGCGCCCTTTACTGTAACAGTGCCTTCCCATTTGGGAGCTTTGAATTCGGTGAGAGGAAAATCACCGTATACATAAACTGTACCATCCTTGCCGCCGAGAGCGAGAATAGCTTCTTCAAGAGTACCGAAAGGATCATCTTCAGTACCGGTTCCTGTTGCGCCTGCTTCGATATAGTAAGCAAGTTCATCGTCTGCTGCAACAACGAATGCTGTGCAAGAAAGAACGAGCATTACAGCAAGAAGCATGGATAAAATTTTTCTTGTCATAACGACACCTCCAAAATATTTACAAACAACTTAAAAAAGTTATTATGTGGCGATTATATCACAGAATTGCCGATTTGTCTATACTTAATATCAAATTTTACGATATAATTTTCAAAAAAGTGCGCACATTATACAAAAAACACCGCCGAAGCGGTGTTTTTTATGTTTTCAATAATTACTTTGTGATAGTAACTGTCTTTGTGGGATCGTCCCAAGCAACGTCGCAACCGAAGCTTTCTGCGATTGCACGAACGGGGACGAGAGTTCTGGAGTCAACGATCTGTGCAGGAACGTCAAGTGCCTTGTCTTCGCCGTTTACGTTGATGGAAGCCTGACCGATGGTAAGCTTAACTGTTGTTTCGCCCTTTACGGATGTAACTGTCTTTGTGGCGTCGTCCCATTCAACAGAAGCGCCGAGTGCTTCGAAGATCGCACGGAGGGGAACCATGGTTCTCGAATCGATGATCTGTGCGGGAACGTCAAGTGCCTTAGCTTCACCGTTTGTTGTGATCTCAGCCTTACCGATGGTAAGCTTGATTTCTGTCTTTTCTTCTTCGACAGGCTTTTCAGGCTGCTGACCTGCAACCCATTCAACTGTGATTTCGCCGGGTTCAAGCTCTACTTTGCCGTTGTAAACGAGCTGACCATCGATCTTTGCAACCTTGGTTTCGGAATCAGAGATTACTTCAAAAACACCGGGGTCTGCTGTGGGCATGATCTTACCGCCAACATCGGAAGTGATGATATAAACACCTTCGCCGATCTTGTCTTCGGTATATTCGATCTTGCCTGCGGGTTCAACGCCGTTGTTGAAGATGATGTTGAGAGATCCCATAACTTCGGGAGCTCTGTTTTCAAGAGTTGTGATGCTCTTTACAGTACCGGAATTAACGACGATGTTGATGTTTCCGCCGACAGAAATACCTGTGTGGGTATCCATGTATGCGTCTGCCTGAAGGCTGATCTGAGAAACTTCTGCGCCGTCGATGATAACTGTGTCATCACCCATGATACCGTTGGCGTAGGATGTAACGTATGCGCCGGCAATGTGAAGTCTGCCGATCTTACCGCTGCGGAACTCTGCATAGCTTTCGTCAACAACTGCGTTGCCGAGTGCGGGAAGATGGATCATGTGCTTGAAGTTGGAATCTTCGCCTGCATCGTAAATAAGTTTTGTACCCTTGTTGTTGATGTGTGCAAATTCGCCGACATCAAAAAGAATGTCCTTGATTGTAACGTCGCCGGGGAAAACAATACCCTTGCTCTTGTCGATCTGGAAGAGAGCGTCAGATGTAACGCCTGTGATTGTGATCATGCCCTTCCATTCGCCGGGAGCCTTGAATGTGCTGATGTTGTATACGCCGTATACGTAAATTGTGCCATCCTTATCACCGATAGCAGAGATGGCTTCTTCAAGAGTACCGAAGGGATCGTCCTCTGTTCCCTTACCTGTTGCGCCTGCTTCAACGTAGTAAGCAAGTTCTTCATCTGCCGCAACAGCAAAAGCTGTGCACGAAAGAACGAGCATCACAGCAAGAAGCATGGATAAAATTTTTCTTGTCATAATGACACCTCCATAATGTTTTGAGATCCACAGTTTATGCGAAATCTTGTTGATATTATAGCACATCACATTTTATTTGTCTACAACATTTAGTTAATTTTATATAAAAATGTCCTTTTTTCAAAAGCGCTTGTCCGCAAAACGCAAAACAGAGGCGACAAGCGCCTCTGTTCAATTTGGTTTGACGTATATTTTTTGTGATGCACCAAGAGTTTTGTTTGATTTACAAACTATGTTTCAGTTGTTGGCGTTTATTTCTTCCTTTGCCGCAAGATATCCCGAAACAAAATCGTGCGCACGGCGCATGATGTTGCGGTCATGGGGGTAGTTCAGTATCTTCATTGCTTCTTCAAAGGTGACAAGCTTGTACTCCGAGATCTCCATGATGTCCATTTTTATCTCGTCCTTTTCAAACGGCGAAACAAAATAGACCGCTTCCTTGCGCACATAGCCGTTGATGAGATAATTGTAGCTTTCGCGGAAGCCTTTTATGATGTGTGCGGAAACTCCCGTTTCTTCATAGATCTCGCGGTTTGCGGTCTCGTATTCATCCTCGCCGAACTCCATGTGTCCCTTGGGAAAACCGACGTGGCCTGACATATTCTTAATGAGTATGTAATACCTTTTTCCTTCGATCAACGAAAACAAAACCGCACCGCAACTTTTTTCGTTGAAGCAGATAAAGGTGAGCTCTTCGTCCTTCTCTTCGATGTAGGGTGTGACGAGAAAGCGCAGTTCGGGTTCGTAATAAACAGAGTTTTTGGATGAGATTATCCAGTATTCTTTCTTTTGACTTGTCTTGACAATGGCGATGACCTCTCCGGTGTACTCGGAAACGGCACCCATTGTGCCCACGACAAAAGCCGCTTTACCCAGTGTTGAATTGTCCTTGACGTCTTCTTTTACCTTTCCGCAGTTTATGAAACAGTTGCCTCTGTGGGGAAGGTATTTTCTGAAGGTGCTTGTGGTGATTGCTGTTACTGTTTTTCCAAGAATAAAACGAGCACTGCGGTTTGAAGCGGCAACGTTCCAGCTTGCCAAAATCTTCAACCTCTTTTTTCGGTTCGGCGCGTAGTGAAAACGATCTGAACAAATGCGCCTCTTCCGTTAGTCAGGTACCACGGCAATGTTTATACAACTACGCCATGATACTATAATGATATTATTATATCATGTACTATTGAATAAATCAAGGGGGCGATAAAATTTTTTTGATATTTATATTTAATTATTGAATAATTATTTATTTCGTGGTAAAATCTTCTTGAACACAAAGGAGAGGACAAAAATGAACAAAACTTCAAAAAACAGAAACCCTGCGTGTGATATCATACGTATTTTTGCTTTTTTATCGGTAATATCAGTTCATTTTTTCATGAACAGCGGTTTTTACAGCGTGCCGATAGACGGAGCAAGGCTTTACTTTATGACAGTGGCGCGGTGCTTTTTTATGGTCTGCGTTCCCCTGTTTCTTATTCTGACGGGATATCTGATGTGCAACAAAAAGCTTGAAAAAGGATATTACGGGAAAATAGGAAAAACATTATTCGTCTATGTCTGCGCAAGCATATTGTGCATACTCTTCAAAAAGCACTACCTTTTGCAGGAATGGGATATGCGGGACGCGATTGAAGGCACGCTCGGATTTACCGGTGCCAGCTATTCGTGGTACATCGAAATGTACATCGGACTTTTCCTGATTATACCTTTTCTTAACGGGGCGTATCACTCGCTTGAAAGCAAAAAGCAAAAGCTTATTCTTTTGGGTACGATGCTTTTTATGACGGCTCTTCCGTCTGTAGTGAACATCTTTGTTTTTGATTCGTATGCTTTTTGGGCACAGCCTGTTAAGGAATGGGAATACACGAAGATCATACCTTCTTTCTTCACTGTGCTCTACCCTGTCACCTACTATTTTCTCGGATGCTTTATCCGCGAATTCAAGCCAAAGTTAAATGCACATCTTAACGCTTTTCTTATTATAGTGCTTGCCTTTGCCTTTGGCTCGTTCAATTTTTACCGAAGCCGCGGGGCATACTTTGTTTCGGGTATCTGGCAGGAATGGGGCGCATTGCCGAACGTGATAATGACGGTGCTTGTCTTTATCTTCCTTTTGAATCTGCCGTCAGATCGACTTCCAAATCCCATAAAAACTGCGTTGTCGCACATTTCGGATCTTACACTGGGCGGATATCTGCTGTCTTATATTTTTGACCAATATTTTTACGAAAAATTGAACGCAAAAGTCGAAGTGGTCACCGACAGAATAGTTTATTTCGTTCCGATGGTGGCGGTGGTTGCAATATTCTCTCTGCTTCTGTCGCTGGCGGTAAATCTGCTTTACAATGCGATACGGCGCATCTTAAAACCAAAAAGAAAAACCGAACAATAAAAAAACACGGCACTTCCGCAAAGAAGTGCCGTTTGTTTTTTAATACTTGACAGGTTTTGATGTGAGATACTTTTTGACCATAAGAGCCACCTTGAAGGTGATCGCATGCTCAAACTCGCGAAGGTCAAGACCTGTGAGCTTGCGGATCTTTTCAAGACGATAAACAAGGGTGTTTCTATGTACAAAAAGCTTTCTCGAGGTTTCGGAAACGTTGAGGTTGTTTTCAAAGAAAGCTTGGATGGTCATAAGAGTTTCGTGGTCGAGGCTTTCGAGAGAACCCTTCTTGAAAACTTCCTGAAGGAACATTTCGCAAAGAGTTGTGGGAAGCTGATAAACAAGTCTTCCGATACCGAGGTTTTCGTAGTTGATAATGCGCTTTTCGGTGTCGAACACCTTGCCTACCTCGATCGCAACCTGCGCTTCCTTGAAGGAGCGGGCAAGATCCTTGATATTTTCGGCAATGGTTCCGATACCGACGATGACTTTCTGGAAAAATTCGGTGCTTGTGGTATCAACAATGGAATTTGCAACCTTTTCAAGCTCACGGCTGTCGCAGTTGGGCTTTACTTCCTTGACAAGAACAATATCGTTTTCGCCGACGCTGATAACGTAATCCTTGTTCTTTTCGGGGAACATATTCTGCATTATGTCATAGGGCATAACATCGGAAAGCTCGGCGAAGCGAATAAAGAATACGGCGCGGGGAATATCGCTGTTAAAGCGAAGTTCCTTTGCTTTGATATAAATATCACTGGGGAGAATGTTATCCAGGATGATGTTTTTGATAAAGCTGGATTTGTCATACTTTTCGTCATAAAGTGTCTTGATGTTGTTAAGCGAAACCGCAAGAACAGAAGCGATCTCGTAGGCTGTCTTGTCATCTCCCTCAACCATGATAACATATTCAAGCTTTGCATGGGTTCCGATGGGACGGTAGGTGTAGCCTTCGTTGGTGTAGGTTTCCATCGAATACGCGATTCCCTCGAGAATATTGGTCTTGTCCTCGCCGATGCGTACAAGCTCGCTGCAGGCAACGAGAGTGCCGTTTTCATCGATAATACCGAGAACGCGGTCGATGGCTTCCTTCATCTGGTGGATAACGCTTTGAAAAAGTCTGTTTGACATGATTATTTAGCCTCCCTGATAAGTTTTACAGTATAATAAATTCCGCCCAAAACGTACTGTGCAATGATTGCGATCATGGTCACAGAAGATGTGATAAACGGAACGCCAATGAATTTCGAAAGTGAAATGAAAAGAACTGTGAGAACAAACGAGAAAAATACGGGTTCAAAAATGCATTTATCCTTTTTGCCCTTAAGCTTTGCAGATACTTTGTAGGTGTAAAAACACATATATGCACACAAAGCAAGGAACAAAGCCGATGCTATCACAAATTTAAGTCCTCTGCGTGAAAACAACCAGGCCGTTGAAAGAAAAACAAGGTTTGAAGCCGAGTATGCGAAGAAATCGCGGTGATAGATGTTGTAAATGAAATAAAGCAGTGTGAAAGCAACGGTAAGTGTTATAAGCGCGTCGTATCGGGGGCTATATGTTGTTCCCCAATAGAGAAAACCGCAGGTGACATAGCAGACTATTGCGGCAATATTGGCACTTGAGAAGGTCTTTTCGGATTCGTCTTTCTTTTTAATCCTGCATAAAACAAAATACGCGATAGATGCAAGAGCAAGCACTGATGCAATTATGCGATAGGACAGCTTCTTTGACATAATGTAAAGATCGCTTGCAAGATCAACTGTGTCGCGCAGGTGGATGAAAAAGAATATCATCACGCCGCACAGAGCAAAAAAGACCGACATTCTGAAAAACAAAACATCTTCTTTGTATTGTGAATTACCTTTTGTTGAGCGATTCTTTTTCGCCATCGGCAAAAACCTCCTTTGTTTATTTCATATTGTCGGATTCATACATTATGCACGAAAGAACGCACAAGGGTGCGGTTTCGGTGCGAAGTATGCGCTTTCCGAGGCTGACAAACGAAATTCCGTTTTCTTTGGCATACGCCGCCTCCTCGGGAGAAATTCCGCCCTCGGGACCAACCAGAAAAGCAACCGACCCTGTTGTTTCGGAAATACTTCTTTTCAAAAAAGTCTTGATATCGGCATCCTGCGTTTCGTCACACATTTCATAGCACAAAAAGCAAACGTCGTGCTCTTTGAGTTTTTTGATAGCGTCGCGGAACGAAACCGTATCGCAAACCTCGGGGACCACTCCTCTTCCCGACTGCTTTGCAGCCTCCTGAGAAATCATGTTCCAGCGTTTTGTTTTCTTTTCGGACGATTTTTCGTCGGGTCGCGAAATACAGCGTGCCATGGCAACGGGGTATATTTTTGAAATGCCGAGCTCGACGCACTTTTGAATTATCATTTCAAGCTTGGTGCTTTTTGGAACACCCTGAAAAAGGCTGACAGAGACCGAAGGCTCATTGGCACCCGTGTGTTTTTCAACGACCGAAAGGGTGACGTCATCGGACGTAAAAGCTTCGATGATGCAATCGTATTCGTAGTTGAAAAAATCGCACACTGTTATCTTGTCCCCAACGCGCATGCGCAAAGAATGGGAAACGTGGTTTGCATCATCGCCGAAAAGACGGATCTTGCCGTCAGGCATGATGTTTTCTTCTTTTATGAAAAAGCGAGGCATATTGCCCTCCGTAAAAAATCAAACGATGTTATATCCCGCATCGGACAAAAGATCAAGGGCTTTGTTAAAATTTTCTTTTTTTACAAAGACGTAATCGGTGTTGTAGGTGGAAACGGCAAAAATACCGACGCATCCGTCTGCAAGCACGCGCGATATGTCGGCAAGAATCCCCGTCAGCGAAAAATCAAGCACTCCGCAGATGCGGAAAGCTTTCCAACCGCAGCTTTCCTCCGCAATGTTTTCGGGGACGCTTGACGAAAGACAGACAAGAGAGATCTCCTCATCGGTCTTGGAAAGAAAAACAAATTCGTCGCAAAGCGGAACACCCGAAAGATCAGCTATCTTACACACCGAAAAATCGCCGCTTATCGGTGTGATATCAAGTTTTTTCATGCGTGGCGAAGAAAGATTGCCGTCCATCCGTCGGTGTCTTTCTTTTCAATAACAGAAAAGCCTGCCGAAAGGAAGCTTTGTTCAACTTCGTCTGCGCGTTCACTGATTATACCCGAAATCACGGCATATCCGTCATCGTCAAGAAGCTTTTTGAAATAAGGCGCCATAGCCTTGAGAACGTCTGCCACGATGTTTGCGGCAAGCATCTTGTATTTTTTGCGGGCGATTTTTGAAAAAAGCTCGTCGTCATCGGTGATGCTTCCGAGATAAAGCTCGTATTCGCTCTCGGGGATGTTGTTTGTTTCAAAGTTTTCCTTTGCCACTCTTATCGAATTTTCTTCGATGTCAATGGCTGTGACGTGAGCGCCCGAAAGCTTGTTTGCCGCAATGGCAAGAATGCCCGAGCCGCAACCGACGTCGATCATCTCAAAACTTTCGCCCGAAAGCTTTTCGTCGATCTTTTCGATGTATTCAAGGCAAAGCTTTGTTGTGGTGTGAGAACCCGTGCCAAACGACGAAGACGGGTCGATCTCGACAACGGTTTTTGCTCCGACGTCATCAATCTTTTCCCACGTAGGCTTTACGAGAAGTTTGTCGCCGACAGAAATAGGCTTGAAATACTTTTTCCAGTTGTTTGCCCAATCCTCTTCCGCAATATTTTTAAGGGTGACCGAAAGCTCGCCGAAGATCTCATCGGTATCGTCATTTTTCAGGCGGGCAAGTTCGCTTTTTATAAGCGAAAGCTGCTCTACCCCCGATGCGTCGTCGGTGATATAGAAAGTGACAACCGTGTCGCAATCCTTGAGCGCCATGAGAGAATCTTCGATGTAATCCCAGTAAACTTCCTTGTCGCGCAAAAACTCT
Source organism: Clostridia bacterium (assembly GCA_017549365.1). GTDB lineage: Bacteria > Bacillota > Clostridia > Oscillospirales > CAG-382 > UMGS1052. The sequence continues at coordinate 40,129 of JAFYUZ010000007.1, read as the reverse complement.
TCAAAATCGGCGCTGTCCTCAACAGCATAACCCGAAATGCCGTTCATGATGAGAATGCCCGAAACAGGTTCTATTCCCTCGGTCGTCGTTTTGACCGCAACTTCTATCCAATCCATAGGTTATCCTTTCGCAAAATCGGTTTTGTGGAAAATATCCATAACAAGAAATTATATGATATGTGCAATAAATACAACAATCATCATCATACAACAGTATTTTATATTTTTTTGTGCGAAATGTCAAGGGGGTTAAACACATTTTTTATAACTTTTACATATATTTTTTTGCAATTTTTTATGCAAAAGGTATATAGTCATATTGACTATGTTACTCATTTTCTTGTTCAACAAAACGAACAAGAAGAATATTATAACATCGGAAGCGTCTTTTTACACAGAAAAAATCCAAAAGAAAGCCGGGAACAAATTGAAACAACCGTTGTTCTCAGGGGCGTGCACGGCACTGATAACCCCTTTCAAAAACGGAAAAATTGATTACAAATCTCTTGACCGCATAATCGAATTTCAGATAGACTCGGGCATACGCGCGCTGGTGATATCCGGAACAACAGGAGAAGCGCCTACCCTTTCGTATTACGAACATAAAAATCTGATAAAACACGCCGTAAAAAGAGCAAACGGCAGGGCAAAAATTATTGCAGGTACAGGGTCAAACGACACCGCAAAAGCCATAAAAATGAGCAAGTATGCCGAAGAATACGGCGCCGACGGACTTCTTATCGTAACGCCTTACTACAACAAAGCCAACAAAGAAGGTATATTTTTTCACTATCAAAAAATAAACGACAACACAAATCTCCCTATCATAGTCTATAACGTGCCCACTCGCACCTGCGTTAATATTTCCGCCGAAGTGTATGCAAAGCTTGCAGACCTTACGAACGTGTGCGGCATAAAGGAAGCATCATCAAACCTTTCAGATCTTGCAATGACCGCACGCACTTGCCCCCTTCCGATATATAGCGGAAACGACGATCTGCTTTTACCCGTTCTTTCGCTTGGCGGATGCGGAGTTATATCTGTGATGTCAAACGTCTTTCCGCATGCGAGTATTGAGATATGCAAACTTTTTGAATGTGGCAGGATCGACGAGGCGCGGGAAGTTTACTTTAAATATCTGAAATTTTCAAAGCTTCTTTTTTCCGACATAAATCCAACACCTATAAAAGCCGTTATGGCATACGCAGGGCTGTGCGAAAACGAGTTGAGGTTGCCTATGACAAAAGCAGGCAAAGCTTGTGAAAAAATGCTGATAGAAGAATTCAATAACCTCACAAAATAAAAACGCCCCGAGGAAATCCTCGGGGCAGATCTGATTCAATTATTCGTCTTCGGGAACGATAAGGCCGTATTCGCCGTTTTCACGCGGGTATACAACGCAGACCTTCTTGTTTGTTATATCGCGGAACATATAAAAGCTGTGACCCAGAAGGTTCATCTGCAAAACCGCGTCCTCGGGAGTCATATCGGTGAGATAGAACTTTTTTACCTTTGTGATGCCGATAACTTCCTGTTCGAGCTCGTCGAGCGGTTCGTAGGTTTCGGCCTCTGCAAAGGCATTGTCACGAAGGCGCTTTGACAGCTTGGTTTTGTTCTTGCGGATCTGACGCTCGATGGTGTCGACTGCGTCATACAAGGCGATCACCACATCCACGTTTTCCTGTTCTGCACGAAAGATAGTACCTTTGTAAAAGATCGTGATCTCAACGCGAGCAAACTTTCCCCTTGTGGAAAGGGTTATGTTTGCTGTTTCTTCAACAGGAAAGAAGCGATCGAGACGGGCGATTTTGCGTTCGATAATACCCTTGAGCTTTTCGGATGCTTCAAACTTGCGGTTGGTGATAACAGTTTTCATAAACCATGCCTCCTTTGATTGTACGGGCAAAGAAAGGAGTTTTTGCGTACCGGGAAAGCGCTTTCCAAAGTCCGCAAAACGCCAAACTTTGCAAACTTGGGATAAGACCATCTCTTATCTTGAGTATATTATAACACATATACACGCTTTTGTAAAGTGTTTTTATGCAATTTTCACATAAAAAGATAAACTTTTCGGAAAATTAACACACAACATTCGCTTTTTTATCAGATAACGCAGGATGCATGTCGAGTTACATGGCATCCGATATTGACAGCGCAAGGCAAGCCTGCAATATGGGTTGGAAAATATTCAACATTCACCGCAAGGCAGGTGGTCTTGCCGCCAAAGCCCTGGGGGCCTATGGGCAACTCGTTTACGGCAGAAAGCATATCTTGTTCGAGCAAAGCGTATTCGGGATGTGCATTTTTTACCGAGGTATCTCTGACAAGAGCTTTTTTGGCAAGATATGCGGCATATTCAAAATCTCCGCCAAGACCTACACCGATAACCACGGGAGGGCAAGGATTGCTGCCGGCTTTTTTCATGGTATCAACAACAAATCCGATTATATCTTCCCTCTTTGCAGACGGAGTAAACATTTTGACGGCGCTCATATTTTCGCTTCCAAAGCCTTTTGGAGCAGCGGTAATCTTCACCCTATCCCCCGGGACGATCTTTGTATAAATGATGGCAGGTGTGTTGTCATCTGTGTTTTTGCGGTTAAAGAAAGGATCGTCTACCACGGATTTTCTCATATATCCTTTGTCGTAGGCTTCTCTGACCCCTGCGTTTATCGCGTCTTCAAAATTTTCGCCTTCGAGAAAAACTTCTTGACCAAGCTCGACAAAAACCACCGCCATACCTGTGTCCTGACATATCGGGACGTTAATTTTTTCGGCGGCGTCGCAGTTTTCAACAAGCTTTGAAAGAATACTCTTTGCAATAGGCTTTTCTTCGCACTCGGCGGCATTTTGAATTTTTTCAAAAATGTCCTGCGGAAGCTTGTAATTTGCCTCAATAAAAAGTTGACAGACTTTTTCTTTTATTTCATTGGTGTTTATACGTCTCACTTATTTTTCCTCTCACTTTTCAACCACGGTGCCGTTGGAGTACACAGTGGACGACGGGTCGTAATATCCAAGCAGTTTTGCCATATATTCATTGAAAGCTTCGGGATCGTTTTCCTGCAGATCGCGCAGATATTCAAGCTCTTCCACATCAAGTCTCAACTCGTTTCGCTGACTGTCGAGATCTTTGTACTTTTCGCGCAGATCATTGAGCTCCATTTGAAGTCTGATGCAGGCAATCAGCAGAAAAACAAGAATTACAAGTATTGCTATGGCCGCCGGTTTTCCAATCTTTTCACCCGTTTTTGTGTTTTTGTTCGGTTCCATTCTTTTTCCTCTTTCAGATGCGGAGCAAGAAAAAAGCCCCGTTCGGCAGATGCCGACACCTTGTTTTTTTCACGTTTATATGCACGATTTCTTGATAAGGAACGCGCAAGGCTTAACATTCTTCTGTAAACGACAATCAAAAGTCGATACAACTTTTTTGCAGGCAAAAACAAAAGCTTTGTTACAAACGAAAAAAGCTTGCCGCAGATGTCTGCGACATACATAATACATTTGACAAATGGTCTTGAAATAAACTTTCTGAAAATGCAATATCCCGCAATGCATATTGCTATACAATACCATCGGATAATGCCGTTGTTGAAATTGTATGCGCTGACGAATAAAAAAAGATACGCCCCGACAACCGAAAAAAAGTCCGCAAAAAAGCACAAAATCATGTTTTTGCCAAGGTATTTTTCGGTTACGGAAAATACGTCAACAAGCATACGCAAAATCAGCCCCGCCACCAAAGAACAGACAAGCATAGAGAAAGGCTCGGGATGATCGAAAACGGTATTTTTGAAAATATCACTGCTCGTCATACGAAAAAAGCCTTTTTAAAATGCCCTTTCGGTAAGATGCCTGTGTCTTGCCCGAATATACGATTGAGTCAATAATGCCCGAAACGGCAACGTCTCCGCTGTCATTGCTGAACGAATCGATGTGCAAGCAGCTGCCATAGATATTCAGCAGGTGATCCGAAACGTCAAGCGACACGCACGACTCATCAAAGCTTATTATCTCGCTGACACCTGTAAGGGTCATGTTCTTTCGTTCTTTCAAGGATATACAGTGGGATTTTGCAGTTCTTCTTGTTTCATCCATAAACATTCTCCTTTCGGAAAATGTATATGCAAAAAAGAAAAATATATGCCTTATTCTATCGCCTCATACATAAGGGCGGCGTCCTTTTTAAGCGCGTGCTCGTTTACCTCAAGAACTCTCACCTTCACCGTGCGCTCACCAAAGGTGATCGAGAGGATGTCCCCCACCTTTACGTCATACGATGCCTTTGCGGGACGGTCGTTAACCGTTACAAGAGCATTGTCGCAAGCATCGTTTGCAACCGTGCGTCGCTTGATTATGCGCGACACTTTAAGATATTTATCAAGTCTCATAATACAAATCCTTTTTGTGTTTTATATCCAAATTCAGAAGCAAGAAAAAATGTGCCATATGCACGGGGCATATGGCACATTGTCTTTTGCAATTACTTTGCGTTTGCAACTGCGTCCTTAAGAGCCTGACCCGCTGTGAACTTGGGGCGCTTTGTAGCGGGAACGACCTTCTTTTCGCCGGTCTTGGGAATTCTTGCTACCTTTTCAGCACAAGCCTTAACGCTGAATGTACCGAAGCCGATGATCTGAACCTTTTCGCCTGCTGCGAGAGCGTCTGTCATGGAGTCGAGAACTGCGTTAACAGCCTTGGAAGCCTGGTCCTTTGTAAGACCTGCGTCTTTTGCAACTTTTGCAATCATTTCTGTCTTGTTCATAGGTTTATATCTCCTTGTTATTTAATTTGGATATGTTTATATTATAAACAAAAAAAGCCAAAATTGCAACAATAAATCGGGAAAATTCTGTCTTTTTTAACTAAAAAAACTCGAAGATTTTATTATTTTTTTGCTTTATTCCAATATTCTTGCAATTTATTTACACTTAATTCACAAAGCTCGCTGCCCTCTTGTTTTGCAATCTTTTCCATGGCACCGAATCGTTCAATGAATTTTTCATTTGTTCTGAAAAGAGCCTCTTCTGCATTGACACCGCAAAGGCGCGCCGCGTTGGCAACGGCAAACAAAAGATCGCCGAATTCTTCTTCGATTTTCGAAAGATCTCCGCTGTTCAAGGCGTCCGAGAGCTCTTTGTACTCCTCGTCAGCCTTAATCATAGCATCACTCGTGTTTGCAAAGGTAAATCCGACCTTTGCCGCCTTTGCCTGGACCTTGCCCGCGCGCATTAGCGACGGCATGGCGCTTGAGACCGAGCAAAGGGTGTCTGTGGCGGATTTTTGATGCTTTTCGGTCTTTTTGATCTCGTCCCAGTTTTTCAACACCTGCTCCGAGGTATCGGCTTTGACGTCGGCAAAGATGTGAGGATGGCGAAGAATAAGCTTTTTGCACACACCGTCGGCAACGTCATCGATATCAAAATCGTTTTCCTCCTGCGCGATGCGGGCATGGAAAACCACCTGCAAAAGCACGTCTCCCAGCTCTTCCTTAAGTATCTCGCTGTCGCCATTGTCGATCCCTTCAACCGCCTCATAGGTTTCCTCGAGAAGGTTGTTTCTGATGCTCTTGTGATCCTGTTCCCTGTCCCACGGGCATCCGTTTTCCGAGCGCAAGATCTCCATTATGGCACAAAGATCGTCGAATTTATAATTTTCTTTTTGAAGCAATGTTTTAACGTCCATTTATTCTTTTAATCGCCCAAAAGCTTTGCCTTTCTTAAAATTTTGATTATCTTCTGCGACTTGGGAAGCATCTTTATATCCTCCTCCGAAAGGCCGCGAAGAAGAAGCAGCATAACAAGATATACGCCGCCTGCAATACAGATGGACACAAGAGTTGCAAGCTTTGCGCCAAGTAATCCCTTGTCTGTAAGAAGGTTATATGCAAAAACGCAGGGACAGGCGCACACAAGCGCAGAAACAAAAGGTTTGAGGAAGGTGCGTGTTATGCTGGGAAAATATCCGACCTTTACTGCAATAAAGATCATATTAAGTACCATTATGGTAAGATAGCACGCGGCAGTGCCGATGGCAGCACCCGAAAGACCGACCGATTTTATACCAAGAAGGATATACGAAACGATGATCTTTGCGATTATTCCGCCCACCGTCGATACGATGGTGAGATTGTGAAAACCGTATGCCTGAAGCACCGAGTTTGTAACAGAAATCATTCCGAGGAAGAATACCGAAATACCGAGCACCATAAGGCAGGGACCTGCAATATCGATATTTGTGGCAGTGTCGGTTATCATGTTTTCGGAAAAGAGCAGTCCGAGTATCGGTTTTGCCATAGCAGACATACCGAGAGCACAAGGAAGAGCGACGATAGATGCCATACGGAAAGTCGATTCCATAAGTTTTTCTGCCTTATCCTTTTCTCCCGAGCCGAAATACTTTGAAATGGCAGGAAGAGCGCTGATGGCAAAGGGATATATAAGAGTGGTGGGCATATTGAAAAGCGTTTTGGGCATAGCGTATGCGCCATAGCAATTTTTTGCCACCTCGTAGGCGTATCCGGCATCCGAAAGTCTGTTTGTAACAAGCACCGCGTCTACAGTGTTTGTAAGGCCCATAATCGACGAGGCAAGTGAGATGGGTATTGAGATGATAACCAGCTCGTAAAGCAGGCTCTTTGTGCTTCTGACCTCAAGATTGGGGTCTTGTGCCTCCTCGCGGGCAGAGGCAAACATTTTTTTGAACACGGCAATGTAAACGGTTGCCGCCACAACACCTATTGTAACGCCGAGTATGGTAAACGCCGCAACAATGGGCATTGAATATCCGCGGCTGAGGAAATACCATCCCACAACAAGGCCAACACCAAGCTTACCCGCAGATTCGATAACCTGAGAAACGGCAGTGGGCACCATGTTCTGCAACCCCTGAAAATATCCGCGGTAGGCAGAAGACAGGCAGATGAAAAAGAGGGTTGGTGCTATTGCGATCATGGCGTATTCCGCACCCTTTACGGTTGCGTTTGCAAACTGCTTTGCAAAAACGATCATTGCAACAGTGCCGATCGCTCCGACAACAAAGAAAACCCAATAGGCTATTTTAAAAATTCTGTCGACCTCTTTGTGGTTGCCTTTTGAATTGCTTGTTGCGATCATTCTCGATATTGCCACGGGAATACCCGCAGTCGAGATCATATAAAAGGTAACGTATATATCGTACGCCGCCTGAAAATAGGCCATACCATTGTCGCCGATAAGATGTTGGAGAGGGATCTTAAATACTGCGCCGATAAGTTTGACGAGTATGTTGGATATCATCAGAATAACCGCGCCAAACATGAAGGTCTGACCCTTTTTACCCGAAGAATTGGTCTTGATTGCCAAAAAAATACACCTACTTTATTTTTCGTATTTCTCTTTATAAAAGAGAAGAATTTGTTCTTTATTCTTAAGAATATCGTCTTTTGCCCGCAAATATTCATAAGGATATTTGGGATTGTAGATTTTGCCTGTGGTTGAAAGATTGCGGGACACAAGCTTTGTGGACGCTCCCGCGCCTGCGGCAAGCACCGAATGAAAACCTTCCATCATGTAAATGTTGTAGCACGCGATGGAGTTTTCGCTGTTTGTATAACCGACGTTTTCAAAATTTCCGTCGGTATTCTTTTGGCGGTACATATAATAAGGAAAATAACCATTTTCTTTCATACTCGCCGAGGAATACGAAAGCATTTTGTCAATGCTTCGATCGCTGTTGTCAAAGGTTTGACCGCATACGGTATATTCGGACGACTTTTTGAGCGAAAAGGAATGTACCGTTATATTGTCGGGAGAAATAAAAAGAACGTCGTCGATACTTTTGCAAAAGCTTTCGACAGACTCTCCCGGAAGACCTGCGATAAGGTCGGTGTTTATTGCAAAGTCCATGTTTTTTGCAAGAAAAAACGCCTTTTTGTAATCTTCAAAAGTGTGGCACCTGCCAACGCTTTGAAGAATGGTATCATTTGTGGTCTGGGTGTTGATGCTAAGGCGGTTTACTCCGCAATCCGCAAGGATCGAAAGTTTATCTTTCGTCACGGTGTCGGGTCTTCCCGACTCGTAAGTGAACTCTACATTTTTATCGCCGATGAAAGAGCGGATCGCAGGCACAAAATTTGCCATCTGTTCGGACGAAAGCACCGAGGGGGTTCCGCCGCCGACATAAACGCTTTTGAGATCAAGCCCTGCCTCTTTGGCGGTTTCGCAAAGCATCTGCACTTCAAACTTAAGCATTTCAAGATATTCGGGCAAAAGCGAAAGAAGCTTTGGTGTAGCATAAGAAACAAAAGAGCAATATCTGCACCTTGACGGACAAAAGGGTATTCCGACGTAAAGGCTGAACTGACGCTCTCTTTCTTGCTTCAGCACTTTCATTTCGCAAAGTGCAACGCGTATTGCGAGATCTGCCTTTTCGGGATCGGTATGATACATTTCAACAAAAATCTGCTTTGTTTTTTCGGCGGAATATCCCGAAAGAAGGTAATCGAGAGCAAAACGTGCAGGCCGAACACCCGTAAGCATGCCCCAGGGAGGCTTATATCCGAAAACCTCCGAAAAAAGTGAAAGAAAGAGTTTTCCCGCAAAGCACTTTGCAGGATTTTTTGATGCCTCATAAAAAGATATGGGGCATGACATACTCTTTTCGCAAACCTTTCCGTCTGTTTCAAGAAGAGCGCGTCCGAAAAAGCTTTCCCCTTCCCTTTTTACAACAAAAACAAGACGGCTGTCATTCTCCCCTTCGCCGAATTTTTCACACGGCTTAAAGAGAAGCACCAAAGACTGGATATAATTGACAGCAAAGGCGCCGTCATCGCAAGCAAGCTCGATCTTCATTTTTTCAGATCGTCTGTATCTACGATTATGGTAACCGGTCCGTCGTTGAGAAGGCTTACCTTCATATCTGCGCCGAAAATTCCGTGCTCGACGCGAAGACCGTGGTCGCAGGACAGATTTTTCATAAACCGTTCGTAAAGGGGCACTGCCTTGTCAGGTTTTGCCGCACCGAAAAAATCGGGGCGGTTGCCGTGGCGAACGTTGGCGCAGAGGGTGAACTGCGAAACGACAAGCACTGAATACAGCTCGTCGGAATCTTTGAAATCGAGAAGAGAAAGGTTCATCTTGTCATTTTCGTCGCAGAAAATGCGCATTTTGGCGATTTTGTCCGAAAGAAGCTTACATTCTTTTTCGGTGTCGTTTTCGCACACTCCGAGAAGAATGAGAAAACCGTTTCCGATCTGTCCGGTTATCTGCCCCTCTACTTCAACCTTTGCACTTGTAACTCTTTGAATAACTGCTTTCATTTTTTGTCTCCGTTAATTATGAAAAACCGCGGGTCACGTCGTCAACGTCCTTAAGCTTTCTGATGCGCTGAAGAATCGAAGAAACGTGAGTGGTGTTTTTACAGGTTATATTTACTGTGATAAGCTGCTGTTTTTTGCCCTGAATAACTCTTGTGTTAAGCGCGTTTACCTGCACCTTCATATCGTTGAGAAGATTTGAAAGTTCGGCAATGACAGTGAGAGAATTGTCGGCGTATATCTGAAGAATCGTTTCAAATCCCGATTCGCTGTTGCTCTTTGCAATAGAGTATTCCGACCAACGAACAGGTATCCATCTTTCTTTTTCCGCCTCACTCTTTGTGCCCGCCACAGCATTTGGACAATCGCACTTGTGCACAGAAACTCCAAAGCCTCTTGTAACAAAGCCCACGATATTATCACCCGGCAGAGGATTGCAACATTTTGCAAATCGGATCTGAAGGTTATCAACACCATCAACAATAACGCTTTGGTTTGCTTTGCCCGAAGGCTTTTTTACGATATCGGCGGTGAAGTTTGCGGGAAGCTCAGCCTGCTTTTCTTCGACAATGGGCGAAACGATTCTTGTAAATTCGTCGCGAAGTCTTGGAAGAACTCTTGAAATCGACATTCCGCCATAGCCAAGACTGTTGTAAAAATCGTCTACGGTGGTCATGCCGATACGGCTTGAAATATTTGAAACTATCTCGTCGCGCTGGGCGTCGGTGTAGCTCTTGCCAAAGGATTTGAGTTCGCGCTCGATCATCGCCTTACCTTCGACGATGTTTTCGGCGCGTTTTTCACGCTTGTACCACTGGCGGATCTTATTTTTTGCTTCGCTGGTGCGGACTATTTTCAGCCAATCCTTGCTGGGACCTTTTGGGGACGACGATGTTATGACCTCAACGATCTGTCCTGTTTGAAGCACCGTGTCGATAGGCACGATCATGCCGTTTACCTTGGCACCCGTCATGCGGTTGCCGACCTCGGTGTGAATGGCAAAGGCAAAGTCGATGGTGGTGGCGCCGCTCTGCAGACTGATTACGTCGCCCTTGGGGGTGAACACAAAGATCTCGTCTTCGAAAACGTCGATCTTCAGAGGCTTTAAAAATTCATCGTTGTCTGCGTCTCCGCGCTCGGTTTCGACGAGAGTTCTGATCCACTTGAGCTTTTCGGCAATATTCTCCTTGTCCTGCTCGCCTGTTTTATATTTCCAATGGGCGGCAACACCGTATTCGGCGACGGTGTGCATTTCCCAGGTTCGGATCTGAACCTCAAAGGGTATACCGTGACGACCGATAACAGTTGTGTGCAAAGAACGATAAAGATTGGGTTTCGGGGTGGAGATATAATCCTTGAATCTGCCGGGAATAAGGTTGAACATCTCGTGTATAAGTCCGAGAACCGTGTAACATTCAAGTTCTGTATCAACGATGATACGGATGGCGTAAAAGTCGTATATTTCATCAAAGCTTTTGCCCTGATTATACATTTTTTTATAAATGCTGAAAATCGACTTTACTCTGCCGTTCATTGAATAAGGGATCTTTTCATCATTCAGTTTTTCGGCTATCTGATTTTGCGCATTTTCAAGAAAATCGCGGTTTTCGCCGTATCTGTGATCGATGTCGTTTTTCACTTCATCGTATCCGATGGGGTCAAGATAGCGAAGAGAAAGATTTTCAAGCTCACCCTTGATCTTCTGGATACCGAGTCGATGTGCAAGGGGGGCATAAACGTGCATTGTTTCAAGCGCGATGGAGCGCTGTTTTTCGCTGGGCTGTGCGGAAAGGGTGCGCATATTGTGAAGTCGGTCGGCAAGCTTTATAAAGATAACTCGGATGTCCTTGGACATGGCAAGAAACATCTTTCGAAGGTTTTCGACGCTTTCCTCTTCCCTGTCTTCAAAATATATGTCAACAAGCTTTGTAAGCCCCTGCACAAGCTCGCACACCTCGTCGCCAAACATCTTTTTGATGGTGGGGCTGTCTGTTTTGTCGGTGCAATCCTCGAGGGTATCGTGCAGAAGGGCGGCACAAACCGAATCGGTATCAAGCTCCATCTGCGCCACGATCTTTGCCACGGCAACAGGATGGGAAATATAAGGCTCGCCCGATTTTCTGAACTGACCTTCGTGCATTTCGTTGGCGTAATCAAACGCCTTTTTTATTTTTTCAAAATTGTATTGGCTGCTTATTGAACACAAATATTCATATAGTTCGGCGTAGTAATCCATAAAAAAATCTCCGTTTTATCAATAAGAAGAGTTCTTGAGTTTGGTAAGAAGCTTTGAGCTTTCAAGGTTTACCTTGCCCTCGACATCCGGCAGGGTGAAATCTATATCGTTAAGGGTGTTTCGTTCGAATTTTACAAGTCCCATTTCAGCAAAAACATCAAACATGATATTAAGCATGCACGGGGTGACGTTAATCGAAAATTCGTGGGATATATCTGATGCCGCCTTTCCGATATCGAGCTGACCGCTTTGCTTTGAAACTGTTCTGAGATAGACAAAAGCGGATCTGAATGCCTGCATATCGGGGAGGTTTTCCTTTGAAACGGTAAAGGTAGCAATGGCGCGAAGATAATCTTTTGCCTGGCGGTTGATGTAAGCTGCAGTGCATCCCGATATCTTCATGTCGCGGATATTCATCTGCACACTTCTGTTACCGCGGAATTCATTGACCTCAAGATTGAAAGCAACGTCTACGGTGTATCCTTCCAAAATTCCCAAATCATCGGGTGTTCTGTTGAAATAAAGTGCAATGTAATTTTTTCCGTCTTTGGTAAGAGTAATCTTCAAATGCTTGTTCATTCCGATGGGAGTGATGTTTAAAACCACAGCTTCGCGAAGAACGAAAACGGGGGCGGGATTCATATTGCCGTACGGTTCGAGAAGTGAAAGTTGCGATGCGTGATCGAGATCTATTTCGCAGGCTTCTATCTCACAATCGGCAGAAATATGCATAACACGCATTTCGTCGGTTATGATATCTCGCGCGTAATCATTGATAGCGGTTCTGAATTCTTCGAATTTTGATTTTTCGAGCGAAAGGCCTGCGGCAATCTCGTGACCGCCGAATTTAAGAAGAGTACCTTCGCACGCGCCAAGGGCATCGTTGATATTGAACCCCTGGATGCTTCTGGCAGAGCCCTTGCCGTTTTCGCCCGAAAAAGTAACGAGAATACTCGGCAGACCGTATTTTTCGGTGATGCGTGAAGCAACGATACCAATAACACCCTGATGCCAATTGTCGTCACCAAGAACTATCACTCTGTCTTTTTCAAAATCAAATTCCGATTCGAGCTTTTCGATCGCTTGTGAAAGTATCTCGTTTTCTATTGCCTGTCTTTCGCGGTTGAGAGCACAAAGCTCCCGGGCGATGACAGATGCCCGTTCGGCATCATTGCTTATAAGAAGCTCGGCGGCGTGCTTGACATTGCCGATACGTCCTGCGGCGTTAAGCCTTGGAGCAATGGCAAAGCCGATGGTAGAGGCAGTTATTCTGCGTTGTCCGCCCGAACTATCGGGAAGAGCACAATCAAGAAGCGCACCGATTCCCACGTGCTCGCCCTTGTTCAGCGCCGTAAGTCCGTGGGTGACGATGCGACGGTTTTCGCCGTAAAGAGGCATGACGTCGGCAACTGTACCGAGCGAAACTATATCAAGATATTTTTCGCATAAAGACTGAATATTTTCAATCCCGTCTATGGCGCAGATAAGCTTGAAAACAACTCCGACGCCCGCAAGCTCGGAAAAAGGATATGTGCTGTCGCGGCGCTTGGGATTGATGACGGCGCAGGCGTTTTGCGGAAGCACCTCCGGGCATTCGTGGTGGTCGGTGATTATGATATCAAGACCTTTTTGCTTTATGTATTCGGTTTCCGAAAAGGCAGTGATTCCCGTATCGACCGTTATTATAAGGTCGATCATTGCCGCCGCAAATTTGTCAATGGCGCAATTGTTAAGACCGTAGCCTTCGGTGAGTCTTTCGGGAATATAATAGCAAACGTTGGCACCCTTCGATCGAAGATACAGATAAATGGCAGATACCGCAGAAATGCCGTCTACGTCATAGTCGCCGTAAATAAGAATCCTTTCGCCTTTTTCAAGAGCTGTTTTTATTCGCGCAACAGCCTTGTCCATGTCCTGAAGAAGAAAAGGATCGCAGAAGGAATAATCATACGGCGAAAGAAAATCTGCCGCAGTATCCGGTTTGTCAAAGCCGCGGATGACAAGAAGCTTTGCAATAAACTCGGAAATTCCGAGCTCTTTTGCAAGAGATACGGCTTTTTCGCGATCGTACTCCTTCAAAGTCCACTCTTTTTCATTTTTCATTCTGATGTTCATAAAAATTGATCTTATATTTCCTTTTTAATTATTTTTACAATTTCAATTCCCGGATTTTTCTTTACAGAGCGATTGAGAAGATAGCAGAGAAGCACAAGCGGAACAACAAACGAGATGACAGAGATAATATATACCGCTTTTAACTGTAAAAAAGAGCTTGTCACGGCGTATGCCGCAAAAGCCACAAGAATAGGAAGCACAAAAACGGCAAAAGTCATACCGAGAACTCTTGTCGAGGACGATTCGAGAACAACCTCATCGCCAACACAAGCACCGACAGTGTTTTTTACAACAGCCTCAACAGGCTTTCCGTCCGCGCATCCGTCGGATACACCTGCGCACAGATTCTTTTGTTTGCAACCTTCACACGCAGATCTGCGCATAACCACAACTTTTGCTTTTTCTCCTTCGACAGAGATGACTTTTCCGTTTTGTGTCATTTAAAAATCCTTTTCAATCACATATTTTTTTGCTTTGTTATGTATGAAAGAGCGCATCTTATGCCATCAACTGCGGCGCTTGTGATGCCGCCCGCGTAGCCTGCGCCCTCGCCGCAGGGATAAAGTCCGCGGCAGACCGATGATTCAAAATTTTGCATTCGCATAATACGTACGGGGCTTGACGTGCGAGTTTCGGGGGCTGTCAGCATTGCGTCGTCGCAGCTGAAGCCTTCTATATTTTTCTCAAAGGAAAGAAGACCTTCTTTGAGAAGATTTGATATTTTTTCGGGAAACAAGACGTTTAGATCGCAAAGCTTTGTTTTGCCCGTGTAGGTGGGATGAACTTTTCCTACCTTGCAGGACGAGCGGCAAAGAAAGCTGCCGAGATTCTGAATGGGCGCGGTTCCGTCCGCACCCGCCATTTGAAAGGCGCGTCTTTCGATATTGCGCTGATATTCGATAGCGCCGACAACGCTTCCGCCGAAATCTTTTTCCGAAACCGAAACTGCAATGGCAGAGTTTGCGTTGACTCCGCTTCTTGAAGAATAGCTCATGCCGTTTGTGACGATGCTTTCGTTTTCGCTGGCAGAAGCAACGACAGTGCCGCCGGGGCACATGCAAAAAGAATAGATCGCATCGTCGCCAAAGCGTTTTGACAAAGAATATTCTCCCACGGGGAGTGCGGGATTTTCGGCCATGTCACCATATAGTGCACGGTCGATATCCTTCTGCAAATGCTCGATGCGCACACCCACCGAAAAGGGCTTGGCGCATATATCAAGCTCCTCGCGCAAGAGCATATTGAAGGTGTCGCGCGCACTGTGTCCTATGGCAAGAAAAAGAGTGTCTGTGACTATCTCGCCGCCGCTTGTCGCAACGGCTCTGATCCCACCCGAAGAGTCGCGCAGGATCCCATCAAGACGGGTGTTGAAAAGCACCTTTCCGCCGTAGGACTCGATGGTTTTTCTGATATTTTTAACGATAACGCGAAGCTTATCTGTGCCCACGTGGGGTTTTGCGTTATAAAGGATGTCGCGGTCAGCGCCATGGTCGTGGAAAACCTCAAGCACGTACGAGCAAAGCTTGTCATTGATCCTTGTCATAAGCTTTCCGTCCGAGAAAGTGCCTGCGCCGCCTTCGCCGAACTGCACGTTCGATTCGGTGTCGAGAACGCCTTTGTTCCAATAATTTTCTACCTTTTGCGCTCTTGAATCGGCATCCTCTCCCCTTTCGATAACAATGGGGCGAAAACCCGATTTTGCAAGTACAAGAGCAATAAACATTCCGCAAGGGCCAAAGCCTGCAATTACGGGACGTTTTTCTTCGGGAACGGAAAAAGTCTCGAACAGAAGCTTTTCTTCGTCGATGACAGAAAGTGAATGCTTGCGGCAAAAAACACAAAAATCCTCGTATTTTTCATCCGTAAGCACAACCTCGTCGGCAACAGAAAATATCACCGAATACACGAAAGATATCTCGTTTTTTTTGCGGGCATCGACAGACTTTTTGAATATGGCAAAGCTGTTTTCGTCGGGTCTGTATTTGAGCCTCAGGGCGCGGATCTTCTTTTTTGCCGTGCTGATGGCGAGATTATCGTAATCGGTCTCGGAAAGTGTAAGGGGGATCTTGACGTCCCGAAGCACCAGTTTTTTTATAGATCTGTTCATGGTTTAACTGTTTTTTTCGATAATAACGTTTGCAAGGAAGCCGTCTGTCAGCTCTTTTACATAGACGTTTGACAGATGCTCGTTTCCGATCATGGCAATTGCGTCCACATTCTTGTTTTTGCCCACAAAAAGCCCCGATGTTTCGATGAGAAGAATGATATCTTCGGGAACAATCTGATTTACAGACGATTGAACACCCGCAACCGTAACGGGAATGTATCCGCCTTCAACGTATGCAGAGCTGTCCTTTGGCAGATTCATAAACATACCGGGAGTGACGGGGACAAGAATATCCTTTTCTGCGTAATCGACGACAGAAAGCGCGACCTCGCATTCATTTCTTGCCTGAGTCAGCTCGACACCGTCGGGAAGATCGAATCCTGTTTTGAAGTTTGTCGCTTTTGATGAGAGATCTGTTATCTCAACGTCGATAAGAGAGGTCGGGATGGAAGTGAGACCTTCAATTATATCTTTTCTGCCGCGAACCTCGACTTTGTCGGGAAGAACGCGTTCATTCAGATATTTATCGTCAAAAACATGATCAACTTCGTCATATTTGGGATCTACGGGAAGGCTCTTTACAGAATAGAGCTCGATATCAACGTCGGCAGTGTTCTGCGACATCTGCATAAAGCCCGAATCGATTTCGTTTCCGTTGCGATCGTAAAGAACAAGATCGACGCCGTAAACCGTGGTGTCCTTTTCAAGAACCTGATTGCCCATGTTAACGGTGGCTCTTGCGTGGCTGATCTTTGCAAGCTCTCCCGAAGGACCTGTTACGTAGATGCTTTCGGGATATGTGGAAAGCTCGAGCTCGTATCCCGTGTTGCCCTTAAAAGCCGCTTTAACCTTAACATTTGATTTTGTGCTCTGATCGATATAAACGTTTACACTCTTGGGATCGGTGTTTTCAACCGAGGTTTCGTTGGAGGTACGGACGATTATATCGATGTTGTAATATCCCGCTTCGGAAAGCGAGCTTATATCCGCAACGGCGGTAATGTCCGAACTGTTCATCGCCTTGATAACGCTTCTTTTGCCCGAAAGTGTAACGTCAACCGTCTGGTCGCCCGATGAAAGAACGCTCATGCCGTTGTTGTTTTCGGTATATTCGATTTTGATGTTTTTGAAGGTATACTCATAGATAGAGCTTTCGTTGTCCATAACGTAAAACCAAAGAAAGATCGCACCGAAAAAGCAAAGAAGCTTTGCCCCGAGATTTTTGGTAAAAGCGTTTTTCAAAAAAGTGCCAAAGCTTGTCTTTTCGGATGATTGGTCAGAGGGTTTGATGATGCCGAGGCGTTCAAGTATTTTTCTCACTGTTCGGCACCTCCCTTTGTTGCTGTGTCCTGAGTGTTGCTTCTGCTCTGATCCTGGAAAATAAGTCTTACGAGCTCACGCTTTAACGTCATGGCGTCATAATCGCGAGTCAGATGTCCGTCGACGGCGATGGAAACAGTTCCCGTTTCCTCCGAAACGACAACAACCACTGCGTCAGAGTTTTCGCTCATACCGATTGATGCTCTGTGGCGCGTTCCGAGATCCTTGATAAGCTCGGGATCGTAAGACAACGGCAGGATACAACCTGCGGCGTAAAGTCTGTTGTTTCTGATTATAAGCGCGCCGTCATGCATGGGCGCTTTGTTGAAAAAGATATTTTTTATCATGTAGGATGCCGCCTGAGCATCGATGACAGTACCGGTTTTGATAACGTCGCCAAGCTTTGTGGAACGCTCGAAAACAATGAGGGCGCCCGTTTTTTCCTTTGAAAAATCAGAAACCGCGTCAACCACGGCATCAATACATGCAACAGCACCCGACAGGGATTTTTTGTCCTTTTTCTTGAGGTTGGAGAAAACGTTCGGTCCGCCCATTTTTTCAAGAAATGCACGAAGTTCCGGCTGGAAGAGGATGATAACTCCGATCATGCCGACCTGAACAACGTTTTCGATTATAAAGCTCAACACCTGCATTCCCAAAAGATTGCTGAACATCATAATGAGTACGATGAGCAGGATACCAAAGGCAAGCTTGCCTGCCCTGCGGTCTCTGACAAAGCGGTAGGTATAATAGAAAATAACGGTGACGATGATTATATCGGCAATATCGAAAAAGCCGATGGAGGATATCTGGGACACGATATTGAGAAACGCTTCTTTCAATCCGTTCATTCCTTTTCCTCCTCGCCGATAAGTTTTGTGCTGACCTCGCCCGTGCGGACTATCTCGGTGACACCGTCCTCGTAGCGGACGTAAAGCGATGCATCGTCGTCAATGCCAAGCACTTCCGCCTTAACCGTCTTTTCTCCGTTGGTTATGTACACATTTCTTCCGATGATAACCGAGCTGTCGCGGTATTCATCGAGAATGAGAGCGCTTTTTTCTTTGTCTTTTTCAAAAAGTGTTTTTTCAAGCTTGTTAAGAATGGTGGCGGCAAGCTCGTTGCGTGAGAAATTTACACTGCAAAAATCCGAGATGGATGCCGCAATATCGCGTACTGCGGGATCAAACGAGCTTTTTGGGGTGGTGACGTTTACCCCGATGCCGAGAACCGCAAAATCGCAATAACCTTTTCTGACCACTCTTTCGGCAAGAATGCCGCAGAGCTTTTTGTCGCGGCAATAAATATCGTTTACCCATTTTATTCCGACATCGGGAAGGCCCGATATTTCGGAAATGGCGTTTTTCACAGCAACCGCCGCTCTCACCGTCATGGAATCGAGATTTTCGATATGGTTCTGACCGATGAGCAGAATGCTCATGTACAGTCCGCCCTCGGGAGAAGCAAAGCTTCTGCCAAGTCTTCCGCGGCCGGAATGCTGTTTTTCGGCAATGATAACAAAGCCGTCGTCAAGCACCGAAATACGTTCTTTGATATATTTGTTTGTGGAATCCGCAGACCTCACAACAGCCATGGTAGATCCAAGCAGATCTGTGTCAAGATACGAGGACACTGCGGCAATTGACAAAGGAAGCTTTGCCGCGGGAAATGCTCTTGTCTGTCTGTTGGTCAATGTTGTCACCTCTCAAAGTAAAATGGGCATCATGCGCCCGGAATGGTCATGTCAAAATCAATGATACGCGAAAGAATGTAGTTTGAAACGTACATTCCCTCGGGAGAAAAGGCATAGCCTTTTTTGGTTCGTACAATGTGCCCCGAATTGATATAGGGCATTATTTTCTGGTAGTATATCTTATCAAAATCGCGACCGAAAAGCTTATAGAACTTTTCGCAGTCGACTCCGTCGGTCAGGCGGAAGCGAAGCATAACGTACTCTGCAATGCGTGCCGAGCGCGGAATGTCGATCATTTCGTCCACGATGCTTTCGCCCTCGTAGGAATCGGAAAAGCTGCGGATGTAAAGATCGATGTCCTTTTTAAAAGAAAATCGCTTGCCTGCAAAATAAGAATGTGCCGCAGGGCCAAGGCCAAGATATTCGTCGCCGTTCCAATATTTTACGTTGTGGCGGCAGTATCTGTCTTTCTTTGCAAAATTTGATATTTCGTACTGATAGTAGCCGTTTTGCAACATAAGCTCGCGGGAGACGAAATACATCTCGCTCTCGGAATCCTCCGAAGGAAGCTTGAGATTGTCGCGGTCAAGCCAGAAGGGTGTTCCCTCTTCGAGCTTAAGTCCGTAAAACGAAATGTGCTCAACGCCAAGCTTGAAAGCGTTTCCGAGACTCTGCACCACCTCTGCCATCGTCTGATTCGGCAGACCGTACATGATGTCGAGATTTATATTGTCAAAGCCTGCGTTTCGCGCATCTACAACGGCGCGTATATTATCTTCTACCCTGTGGACTCTGCCGCAAACGGCAAGATCCTGTGAGCAAAAGCTTTGGGCGCCGAGGCTCAATCTTCCGACGCCTGCCTTTTTTAAGGCTTTGAGCTTTTTTATATCGATGGTCCCCGGATTTGCCTCTACGGTAACTTCTGCATCTTTGGTGACCTTAAAAGCGCGATATATGCGCTTGAAAAGGGTTTGTATCTGCTTTTCGCTCATCAAAGAAGGCGTGCCGCCGCCGACGAAAATGCTGTCGACTGTATAAGCCGTTGTCTGCAAGCCGTATTCTTCGATCTGCTTTGCAAGAGCATCAAGATACTCGTCCGAAACACCCGATGTTGTGGGCAGTGAATAAAAATCGCAATATTTACACTTGCTCAGGCAAAACGGGATATGAATGTACAATCCCAATTTTTTCATAGTATACCAGACTTTCCTGTTAATATTTGTCGTTTTATCAATCCTCGTCAAATTTGAGGACAGCCATAAACGCTTCCTGGGGAACTTCTACGCTACCGAACGAGCGCATTCTCTTCTTTCCCTCTTTCTGTTTTTCAAGAAGCTTCTTTTTTCTGGTGATGTCGCCGCCGTAACACTTGGCAAGAACATCCTTGCGCAAGGCTCTTACTGTTTCGCGTGCGATAACCTTGCCGCCGACTGCGGCCTGAATGGGAATTTCGAAAAGCTGACGGGGAATATTATCCTTGAGCTTTTCGGCGATCTTGCGTGCTCTGCCGTATGCCTTTTCGGTGTGGACGATAAACGAAAGAGCATCGACCATATCTCCGTTGAGAAGAATATCAAGCTTGACAAGAGACGAACGCTCGTAGCCAGAAAGTTCGTAGTCCAGCGATGCGTATCCCTTGCTGCGGGATTTGAGAGCATCGAAGAAATCGTAAACGATCTCGTTAAGAGGAAGCGAATAGTGAAGCTCAGCTCTTGTTGTGTCAAGATACTTCATGTCTTTAAAAGTGCCACGTCTGTCCTGACAAAGCTCCATGATGCCGCCGACGTATTCGGTGGGGGTGATGATGCTTGCTTTGACAATAGGCTCGCTGACAAACTCGCACTCGTCCGCATCCGGGAAGTTTGCGGGATTGTCGATGTAATACTCACTGCCGTCGTGGCGTGTGATCTTGTAAATAACGCTGGGTGCGGTGGTGATAAGGTCAAGGTTAAATTCGCGTTCAAGTCGCTCTTCGATGACCTCCATGTGCAAAAGACCGAGAAAACCGCATCTGAAACCAAAGCCCAGGGCAATGGATGTTTCGGGCTCGAAGGTAAGGGATGCATCGTTGAGACAAAGCTTTTCAAGAGCATCACGCAGATCTCCGTATCTTGCACCGTCGGCAGGATAGATACCGCTGAATACAACAGGAAGAGCCTGCTTGAATCCCGGCAAAGCCTCGGAGGTGGGGTTGTCCGCAATCGTCACAGTGTCGCCCACACGGGTATCGGAAACAGTCTTGATGGCGGCGGTTATATAGCCAACTTCGCCTGCAGAAAGGCTTTCGGTCTTTGAAAGGCCGAAGGGGCGCAGAACGCCGACCTCGTTTACTTCATAGGTCACTCCGTTTGACATCATCATGATGGTGTCACCTGCTTTAACTGTGCCGTCGTATACGCGGATATAAACGACAACGCCGCGGTAAGAGTCGTAATAAGAGTCGAAAATAAGTGCCTTGAGGGGCTTGTCCGAATCGCCCTTGGGAGCGGGAATGGATTTTACTACCTGTTCGAGAACTTTGTCGATATTTAGGCCGGCCTTTGCGGAAACGCAGGGTGCTTCGTCGGCGGGAATACCGATTATATCCTCCACCTCTGCCCTGACCTTTTCGGGCTGTGCCGAAGGAAGGTCGATCTTGTTGATGACGGGAACGATCTCAAGATCGTTGTCAAAGGCAAGGTAGGCGTTTGCCATGGTCTGCGCTTCGATGCCCTGAGTGGCGTCGATAACAAGTAAAGCACCCTCGCACGCTTTCAGCGAACGCGAAACTTCATAGTTGAAGTCTACGTGGCCGGGGGTGTCGATGAGGTTGAGAATGTATTCTTTCCCCTCGTAGGTATAGTTAAGCTTTACGGCGCGGGCTTTGATGGTGATACCACGCTCACGCTCAAGGTCCATGTTGTCGAGAAGCTGTTCTTCCATTTCGCGCTTTTCGACGGTGTCGGTAAGCTCAAGGATTCTGTCGGCAAGGGTTGACTTGCCGTGGTCGATATGTGCAATTATGCAAAAATTTCTGATATTTGACGTATCTTTGGACATCTGCTGTTTTTTCCTTTCGTTGGGTAATTTCAAAAAAACAGTAATATTTCGCAGTATATATTATTACTCCTTATAATTATATACCAAACACAAGTATTATTCAATAGCTTTTTCAGAGTTTTTTGCGTTTTTTTGCAGTTATTTTCGTTATTTTTTCTTCTGCCCGACAAAAGAAGTCATACGTAACATTTTTCGCAATGTTTTCAGTATTATTTGCACTGTACATTGCAAATAGTTTTGGGTAAAATTATGATGATATAATGCAAAGTGATGCGAAAAAACAAAACGGAGTGAAATATACATGATATATTTTGACAATGCCGCCACCACGAAAGTATCTGATAATGCGGCAAAAAAAGCGTTTGAGGTCATGACCGAATTTTACGGAAACCCGTCAAGCGTTCACGATTTCGGATATGAAGCAGAAAAGCTTTTGAAAGAAGCAAGAAAAACTATACTTTCAAAGCTCGGCTCGGTCGACAGAAATGACGATTTCATCTTTACGTCATGCGGCACAGAGGCAAACAATCTTGCCATTTTCGGTGCATTGGGTGCCAGAAAACACGGAGGAAAAACTGTGTTTTTCTCGGATTCCGAGCACGCTTCGGTGTACGCCATTTCAAAAGAGCTTGAAAAAAACGGATACAACGTCAGGTATATCCCGACAAAAAACGGATTGCTTGATCTTGACTTTTGCAAAAACAATTTTACAAAGGACACAGTCCTCATCTCGTGTATGTATGCAAACAACGAGACAGGTGCGGTATATGACATAAACGCACTTGATTCTTTGAGGAAAAAGCTTTGCCCCGAAGCCGTACTTCACACCGACGCCGTGCAGGCTTTTTGCAAAACCGAAAAACCGCTGTGCCGATGCGGCGCGGATCTTATTTCGATAAGCGGACACAAGGTGCATGCGCCAAAAGGTTCGGGGGGACTTTTCATCAAGGCAAAAACACGCATCACTCCCCTTCTTCTCGGCGGCGGTCAGGAAAAAGATATCCGTCCCGGCACCGAGGCTTTGCCTGCAATATGCGCCTTTGCACAGGCTGTGCTCGAGACCGACGAAAAAAGCAACATAAAGACGGTTGAGCAAGTACGTGACCACCTTGTTCTTATGCTTTCGGAAAAGCTTGCGCAAGTGAAGATAAACGTTCCCGAAAACTTTTCACCCTTCGTTCTTTCGCTGACTCTTCCCGGTATAAAAAGCGAAGTTATGTTAAGGTATTTGTCGGCAAAGGGAATATACGTTTCGGCAGGATCTGCCTGCACCTCCAAGCACCGCGAAAACCGCGTGCTTTCAGCCTTTGGACTTGATTTTAAAAATGCCGATTGCACTATCCGATTGAGCTTTTGCGAATATAATACAAAAGACGAGGCCGATGAATTTGTAAAAGCGTTAAGCGACGGCATCTCGTCGCTCGTTTCACAGAAATGACAAAGGAGATTTTTATGACAACACAAGATATAAAAAAAGCTCTCGGCAACGAGCTTTGCGACATAAGATGCGGCAAAAGCGACAGCTTTGACTCGCTGTGTTACGACTCGAGAAAAGCGACAAGCGCATCTTGCTTCGTTTGTCTTAAAGGAGCCCTTGCCGACGGGCACGCGTACATAGACAAGGCGGTAGCATCGGGCGCGTGTGTAATAGTTGCAAGCGACAGAAATGCGTACGAAAACAAGTGCAAAGAATACCCCGACGTCACTTTTGTTCTCGTAAAGGACACAAGAAAAGCCCTTGCTCTTATCTCGGCGGATTTTTTTGAAAACCCCGCAAAAAACCTCTTTGTAATAGGAATTACCGGAACAAAGGGCAAAACAAGCACCACCTTTATGACCAAAGAGATTCTTCAAAACCACGGATACAGTGTGGGAATAATCGGCACGACGGGTATATACTACGGCGACAAATACGAATATATCGACAATTCCACCCCCGAAAGCTATGAACTGCACAGGATCTTTGCAGATATGGTGAAAAGTGGGGTGACCCACGTTCTGATGGAGGTTTCGTCGCAGGCGCTGATGATGCACAGAACCTACGGTATCACCTTTGACATCGCGGTCTTCACCAACATTTCGCCCGACCACATCGGAGAAAACGAGCACGCAAACTTTGAAGAATACCTCTCTTGCAAAGGTATTCTCTTTACTCAGGCAAAAGCTGCCATAATCAACGCAGATGCCGACAGAATAGACTTTATCAAAAATATCATTGCCGAAAACGGAATTTGTGCAACCACATATTCCACCCGACACAAAGAAGCCGACCTTTTCGGCGAAAACATAACCTTCGAGATAACCGACTGTCTTTCCACCTCGTTTGATCTGCGCGGATACGGAAGAATACATCTTCTTACCCCGGGAGAGTTTTCGGTTAGCAACGCTTTGTGCTCGGCGGCGATCGCCATGAAAGTCGGAGCATGTTTTGAGGACGTGAAAACAAGCCTTGCAAAAATTCACGTTTTCGGAAGAGTTGAACCCGTAAAACACGAAAAATGCGATTTTGCGGTTATAATCGACTATGCCCACAACGCTCTCAGTCTTGAAAGTCTTTTCGGATCTGTAAAAAATTACAATCCCAAAAGAATAATCACCGTTTTCGGTTGCGGAGGAAACAGATCAAAGCTTCGCAGATATGACATGGGCGAAATATCGGGAAAATATTCCGATCTTTCGGTTATCACGTCCGACAACCCCAGAACCGAAAAGGTGGAGAATATAATAAACGACATTCTTGTTGGTATGCACAAAACAGACGGAAAATACGAGATCGTTCCCGACAGACGAGATGCCATTCACCATGCGCTTTCTGTTGCAAAAAAGGGAGATATCGTTCTGATAGTCGGCAAAGGCAACCAGCTTTACGAGGAGATCGGTCACGAGAAAATTCCGTTCGACGAAAGAGAAGTAGTGAAGGAGTATTTTGATGGCTTACGTTAACAACGAAACGCAGGAATTGCAAAACAACGATATATCCGAAAAAGAGCTTGATCTTCTGCCCTTTCCCATAATGATAACCGACGACAAGGGAAAGATACTTTTTAAAAACGAAGTGGCATACAAGATGAAATTCTCGCAGGTTGGATCGAATTTTAAAAAGTTTCTGAAAAAAGATCAGGAATCGGTGTTTGACTATGCAATATTTGAAAAAAGACCTTTGATCCTTAAGTGTCAAAAAGAAAAAGGCGTTACCCACGCCGCCCTTATCCCAATCGGAGAAAACAAAAACGTGGTTTATCTCGTCGTTTGTTCCGTGGCACTTCAAAAAGCGTATGAAATAGCCGATTTGACAATATGCGGCGAAACTTACAGCGTAAACGATATTTTGATAAAATCGTATTACGAGATGTGCGAAAAATACAAATTGACTTGCGACGAAGAAGCCACAAATCTGATGAAAAACAACTCGTTGAGATTTTCGAGATTAAGCGAAAATCTTTCCATGTACGTGCATACAATGATTAAAACAACGGGTTTTGAAGAAGAAGGTACCTGCGATCTTAAACGTCTTACAAGCAAGCTGATCGAAGATTTTTCAGCAAAAGTCGGACTTTTCGGTTTCAGGGTAAACATCAAGCACGAAGATATGTTTCACGTAACAGAAATACAAAGAAACACCTTCGTAACACTGTTTCTCGAAATGTGCGCCGTATCATTACGCATTGCGGAAGATCGCAAATGTATGATCAGAATGTACAACACAGAAACAGATATTATCATTGAATACGAATCTGCAACCCCGTCGGGCGAGATCGCTCTTGCAACATATTCGGGAGAGCTGGAATTTGTCAGAATTATCGCAAAGCACTGTAAATGGAAATATGCAGAGCCGAAATTTTATGACGGAAAGGCATATCTGTCCTTCGCTGTGCCGATTTTGATGCCCGATTCGTTTATGGTAAAAAACAGCAATCCGTACGAATACACCCCTTACGACAAGATATACAAGATCTCGGAGGCCATCTCCTCTGCCCTGTATTTTATATGACAAGAAAAAACGACAGAACGCCGATAAGGCATTCTGTCGTTTATTTTATTCGATGTCGGGAAGCGCCTGAATGAGAGTTTTTACAACCTCTCTCATGGCTTTGGGATATACGTCCGGTCCTGCGTTCACAAACATTTGCACGTTTGAGCTTTCGGTGTCGCACCACGAAAGATGTCCGTCCTCAGAAACCTTTACAGATACGGGGCGATAATCGTAAACCGAAGATACAGAGGGTGTGATGTCAACAATATCGCCGTCGGGAGCGACTGTTTTCCCAGCCGAAAGCAGAAACCCGGGTGTGCTCCACATCTGTCTGATTTTTGAAGCCCACTCTGCAACAAGCATCTCGTCAAGTGGCGAGCGCAGATAATGAAGCCAATTTTTATCAAAGACCTTACCGTACATGAAATTAAAATACTTCTTAACAGCTTGTGACATAACGAGTACAATTTCGCCTTGTTCGATATCATAATAACTGGCGCGGGGCGCTGATACGAACGGAAATTTCAAGCTGTCAAAGCAGGGAGACCAACGAATGGTACAGGGAATTGAAAAGATCTGCGAAAAAGCGTACGGCTCAAGAGACACGTTATATTCAAGAGGCTCCTGCTTATCATATGTACCTGCGTTCAGGTATATGCAATCGCACTTTTTTTCAAATAGCTCGGGTGCATAATTATATGCTATTACAACATCCTTACACGAACCGCACATGTGAATATCCACCTTGCTTTCAGATCTTTGCAAGGTATCAAGGAGAAGAGTAACGGATGATATCCTTTTTCTTTCTTTAAGTACCTCATCAAGATCACGTCTTGTTTTTATCGGTCGACGCGAACCAAAACCCACGGGAACTGCCATGCCTGTTATAAAATTCATCTGTGCGACCGACTGAACCGACGGATCGCCAAAATGCAAAAAAGATCCGTCTTCTTTTATCGACCTGTCGTCATCGCACATTATGCCGGCAAATCGGATTAACCCCTGATAAGCAAGAGAAAACATTGACGCAAGATTCCAATGATCGTTGGGGTCTGCGTGCTTGTGATACAGATCTGTGGTAAGAACAACGTCCTTCAAAATTTACACCTCTTTCTTTTTTAAATACATTATGCCCAAACCTACTTTTCTTTTCCATTGAAAAAACAGCTATTTATTAGCACAAATCAACTTTTTTGTTGACAATCTTATCAAACGGTGTTATATTAGAAACATGATGAACGTTTATGATGATTTCGATTTTTTTATAGACAGTGTCGTAATGGTGCATGATTACACTTTTAAAGACGGCGCTTTCTATGATTTTTCAGACAAAAGAAGGCTTTTTGGCCTTGTTTACGTTATTGACGGTGAAATAGAATACACTTTTTCTTCGGGAAATGTAACAAAAGTATGCCAAGGAGATACTTTTCTTTTGACGCCCGAATGCGCATACACCGCAAAGTGTATTAAAAAATGTCGTCATTTCACAATCAACTTCACTATTGATAAAGAGTCAATACAAGGAAAGACAGCTCGCAATATTTTCGAAAATGATAGCATAATTCTACTAGATCAACCCATTCTTTCGGCAAGAGCATATTTTGAAAATCTGCATAAAGTATGGCAAAGAAAAGACACGGGATACAGAGTGCTTGCAACATCAAAACTGTACGAGCTTCTTTTTCATTTCTTAAAAAGCACAACACCGAAGGAGCAGCGGACAATATATGCAAAAATCGCGCCCGCAAAAGAATACATCGATCAAAACTGGACAAAAGAAATATCTGTCCCCTATCTCGCGTCGCTCTGCCACCTGAGCACTTCGTATTTCAGACATCTTTTCATTAAAGCGTTCAGAATGTCGCCGACAGAATACCGAAACCATCTGCGAGTGCTGCACGCAAAAGATATGTTGTTGCAGGGGTTTTATTCTGTATCCGAAATATCTTATGCCTGCGGATTTGACGACCCCAACTATTTCAGCAGGTTTTTTAAAAAAGAAACGGGTATTTCACCCAAAAGTTTTAGATTTGAAAGATAAAACAAAAGATCTCACCCGAAAAGAGTGAGATCTTTTTTGTATATGAGGTGTGATTATCTCTTGATGAGAACGTCTCTTTCGTAAGCACGAACCTTTTCAAACCATGCATCACGGGTGGGAACGCCCATCTGCTCGCAGTAGTAATCCCAAACTGCACCGAAGGGATAGGACTTGTATTCTTCAGTGAGAGCAAGTCTTGTGGTGAAGTCGAATTCGTATTCTGCCTTCTTGAGAAGATCGATGGGTTCAAGCATTGCCTTGAGAAGAGCCTTCTGAGTATTTCTTGTACCGATAACCCATGCGGCGATACGGTTGATACTTGCATCGAAGAAGTCAAGAGCGATGTTAACGCGCTTTTCGAAATCGTTGCGGATGATTTCCTGACCGATTGCCATGAGCTCGTCATCGAGAATAACAACGTGGTCAGAGTCCCAACGCATAGGACGGGAAACGTGAAGAAGGATCTCGTCTGCGAAGAGAAGAGCGGAAGAAACCTTGTTGGAGATAACTTCGGTGGGATGGAAATGACCTGCGTCAAGGCAGAGCATAACTTCGGGATGCTTCATAGCATAGCCCATGTAGAATTCGTGAGAGCCTACTGTGAAAGCTTCTACGCCAACTGCGAATACCTTGGATTCAACGGCATCTCTTGTGTACTTGGAATCGAGCTTCTTTGCTTCGATCTTGTTGAGAGAGTCGAGAAGTCTTTCACGGGGGGCAAGCTTGTCAAAGCAGTTGTCCTTGTATCCATCGGGTACCCAGATGTTGTTTACAGAGCGTACGCCTGTGCGCTTGCCGAGGTATTCGGAGATCTCACGGCTGCGGATGCAGTGTTCGATCCAGAAGTTACGGATACCTTCATCGGGGTGAGAAAGTGTGAGTCCGTCGGAGCTCTTGGGATGAGAGAAGCAGGTGGGGTTGAAGTCAAGACCGATCTTCTGCTCGATAGCCCAGTCTGCCCAGTTGTCGAAGCATTCGGGAGTGATGGCATCTCTGTCAACCTTGAGGCTCTTGGGTTCGCTGTAGAAAGCGTGGATGTTTGCCTTCTTGGGTCCGGGAATAAGAGAGAATGCAAAGCTCATATCAGCTCTGAGCTGTTCGGGAGTCTTTGCCTTGCCGGGATAGTTACCGGTAACTGCAAGACCGCCGTCAAGAGAGCCGTCGAGGCTTTCAAAACCTGCAACGTCATCGCCCTGCCAGCAATGGATGGAAATCGGAATGCTCTTCAATCTTTCGATGGCTTTGTCTGTATCAACGCCGATCTGAGCATACTGTTCACGAGCAAGCTCGTAAGACTTTAAAATAGACATTTTTGTTCTCCTTTATGTATTTATTTTTTATTTTTCAAGAAGCTTTAAGAACTTTGCATAACCTTCGTCCCACATTGCGGTGTCCTTGGGTTCGAAATACTTGATCTCGAAGGAATTTGCAATGACCTGACGAGCTTCGGCAACGTTCTTGATCTCGCCGCAGGCGATTGCCTGGATAGCGATGTTTCCGAGAGCGGTTGCTTCGACGGGACCTGTGTAAACAGGGCGTCCGCAAGCGTCTGCTGTGAATTTGCAAAGGGGTTCTTCCTTGGTTCCGCCGCCGACGATGTTGATGAAGGGAGTCTTCTTGCCTGTGATATCATCAAGCATTTCAACTGTGTGGCGATAGCAAAGAGCAAGGCTGTCGAAGATACATCTTACGATCTCGCCCTTTGTCTGAGGAACGTACTGACCTGTCTTTTCGCAGTATTCCTGGATTCTGCGGGGCATATTTCCGGGAGTCTGGAACGAAAGATCATCGGGGTTGATAAGGCACTTGAGGGGCTGGGAAGCAACTGCCGCGTCCGAAAGCTCGTTGAACGAAACGTCCTCGCCCTGTCTCTGCCACTGACGGCGGGATTCCTGCTCGATCCAAAGACCCATGATGTTTTTGAGGAAGCGGATCTTGCGTTCTGCGCCACCCTCGTTGGTGATGTCGTACTTGAACGAAAGATCGCCTGTGGAGGGTTCTGCAAGCTCCTTGCCCATCAAAGACCAGGTGCCGCTGGAAATATACACAAAGTCTTCCTTCTGCGAAGGAACGGCAACAACAGCCGCCGCTGTATCGTGGGAAGCAGTGTTGATAACTGTGGGATCTATGCCGCCGATCTCTTCAACGATCTGAGGAAGAAGCTTTCCGCAGACAGTGCCGGGGGCAACGATGTCGCCGAGAATGTGACGGGGAATACCGAGCTTGTCGGTAACGTCAAACGCCCAGTTGCGCTCTTTTGCATCAAGCATCTGTGCAGTAGAGGCAATAGTGTATTCGGTCTGCTTTACGCCTGTGAGGAAATACTTGAGAAGGTCGGGGATAAAAAGCATATCCTTTGCGTTTGTGAGTGCTTCGGGTCTTTCCTTGACAAGGGTGTAAAGCTGATAGATGGTGTTGAAGTTGAGAGCCTGAGTACCTGTGATCTTATAAAGTTCTTCCTTGGGAATAACCTTATAAAGCTCTTCCATAATGCCCTTTGTGGTTCTCTCGTCGCGGTAGCAATAAGGGTTTTCAAGGAGCTTACCGTTTTTATCAAGAAGGCCGTAGTCAACGCCCCAGGTATCGATAGCCATGGTCTTGATATCGCGGTTGTCGGACATTGCACAGTTGTGAAGGGCGGTCTTTATTTCGCCGAAAGTGCGCAGAATGTCCCAATAAAGAGAGCCGTTGAGATTAACGGGACCGTTGGGAAAACGATGGATCTCCTCGAGAGAAATCTTGTTTCCGTCAAACTTGCCGACCATACCTCTGCCGCTGGATGCACCAAGGTCGATAGCAAGCATTTTCAATGTTGCCATTATTATTTCCTCCGTATGTTAATGCTTTTATTATTCAAAATAGCCTGTTGTCATAAGGTTGTCGTAGCTTATCTTCATTGCCTTAAAGGGATCCATTGTGGCGGTATCAAGCTCGACAAAGTTGTACTCAATTCCTGCCTTTTTGCAGGATTCGAGAATTGCGGGGTAATCGAGATTACCTGTCATGATTTCTACGATGGTCTGATTGCCATCATGCACCCCAAGATCCTTGAAATGGGTACAAGAGATGTATTTTGCATTTTCTTCGAGCCACTTGCACTCGTTAAGACCCGAAAAATGGAGCCAGTAAACGTCGGCGGTAAGCTTAACAGCTTCCATATCGGAATTTTCGATGAAAGCGTTCAAGTAATGTTTGCCGTTAAATCTTTCAAATTCCTTCCAATGGTTGTGATAGCTGAAGAACATTCCTGCTTTTTTGATCTTTTCGACGGCAGGAGCAAGATCCTGAGCAAGGCGGGCAAAGCCTTCGTAAGATTTGGAATAATCGCCGGCAGAGCCGAGGCCGATGATATTGCATCCGAATTTTTTGTGTTCTTCAATAAGAGCATCTGTGTCGTCGATTATGCGTGCCAAAGGATTGTGGGTGATGTAACACGAAAGACCTGTTTCGTCGCAGGCTTTCTTTATCACGTCGGCCTTTACATCGGGGCCTACTCCCGACACCTGAACGCATTTATAACCAATGTCGGCAACTCTGTGCATTGTACGCAGAAAATCTCCGGGGGTTTTTGTAAAATCGCGCAGAGTATATAACTGTGCGCCGAGCTTAAGTTTTTCCATTTGGCTACCTCTCTTTGTATTTGATGACAATAATACACCTATTTATATTATTATACCAAAGCTTTATATTTTTGTAAATACCATTTTTGCAAAAACACAGGCACTTTTATCAAAAAAATTGAATTTTGCAAGAGGAAAACGCTATTTCAGGGTAACGACGGTAACTCCGCTGTCCCCTTCGCCGAACATTCCCGAACGCATGGATTTGACACGCTTGTCCTTGCGCAAAAATCCCGAAAGGGCGGCACGCAAAGCGCCCGTGCCCTTGCCGTGGATAATAGTGACCTGCGAAAGATTTGCAAGCACCGCTTCGTCAAGATATTTGTCAACCGCAAACCAGGCATCGTCGCCGATCATACCGCGAACGTCGATCTCGGTGCTGACGTTCATGGCAGTTCGCGGAGCTTTTGTCATCTTTACGTTTTTTTCGGGGGTGGCGGCGATTTCTTCGAGTATAAGATTTGACGCCTTTGTTTTTGTTTTTATAATTCCTGCCTGAACCACAACGTTGTCGCCATCGACAGAAAGGACCGTTCCCGTTTTTCTGATATCTTTAAGAGTTACGGTATCGCCCTTTTTAAGAGGTCTCGGAAGAACATATTCTTCCTCTACCCTTTCGGGAAGCTGCGAAAGTTTTCCGCCTGCTTCCTTAAGCTTTGCTCTGACATCCTTGCGGGTCTGTGCCAGAGTTTCGGCAAGCTTTTCGCTGTCCTTTTGTTTTTTTGCTTTTTCGAGTTCGGCAAAAATATAGTCAGCAGAGGCTCTGGCCTGCTCGATAAGCGTGCGTGCCTGCTTTTGGGCACGCTCGTTTTCCGCCTCGAGACGTTTGTTAAAGCGTTCTCTCTCTTCCCTTGTTTTTTGGTGCATTTCCGAAAGCTCGGCGCGCAATTTTGCCGCCTTTTGCTTTTCGTTTTCGTAATGTGACTTTTGAGTTTCAAGCTCTTCTATAAGGCTTTCGAAACGCAGAGTCTCGCCCGTCATATTGTCCTTTGCATCGTTGATTATTTCGGGCGGTATACCAAGTCTTTCGGCGATGGCAAAGGCGTTGGATTTTCCGGGCAGACCTATCATCAGACGATAGGTCGGACGCAGTGTTTCGACGTCAAATTCGCAGGAGGCGTTCGAAACACCCTGCGTTGAAAGAGCATACGCTTTAAGCTCGGCATAATGGGTGGTTGCCGCACAAAGGCATCCCTTTTTTCTGACAGTTTCAAGTATCGATTCCGCAAGGGCGGCGCCCTCAAGGGGGTCTGTGCCCGCACCCAGCTCGTCAAAAAGAACGAGCGAATCGGCGGTGATCTTTTTGAGAATCGAAACTATATTCACCATGTGCGCCGAGAAGGTCGAAAGAGACTGTTCGATGCTCTGCTCGTCGCCGATATCGGCAAGGATAGAGTCGAACACAGGAAGGGTGGAACCGTCCTTTGCGGGAATATGCAGACCGCATTGCGCCATCATGGCAAGAAGTCCGACGGTTTTTAAAGTTACGGTCTTTCCGCCGGTATTGGGACCCGTAATTACAAGCAATGTATATTTTTTACCGAGCACCACGTCGATCGGCACTACCTTGTCCTTGTCAAGAAGAGGATGGCGTGCGCGCAAAAGCTCGACATACGGTTTTTTTGACATAACAGGCTCTTCGGCTTCCATGCGATACGAAAGTTCCGCCTTGGCAAAAACCGCCGCAAGCAGGCAAAGATTATCGTAGTTTGCACGCAAAGCACCCGAAAAGCGAGAACATTCACCCGAAATATTGTAAAGTATTCTTTCGATCTCGGCCTCTTCCTTGGCGCCGAGAACACGTATTTCGTTGTTTGCCTCGACAACGCTCATCGGTTCGACAAAAAGGGTTGAACCGGTTGACGAAGTATCGTGGACAAGACCTTTTATTTCGTTTCTGTATTCGGACTTTACGGGAATAACAAATCTGCCGTTACGGGTGGTAACGATGTTTTCCTGAAGAAATTTTGATCCGCCGCCCGATACGTATTTCTGCAGAGTTTCGCGGATGCGGTTGGATGCCGTGCGTATTTTACGGCGGATATCGTAAAGCTCGGGAGAAGCGTTGTCTGCCATCACCTCCTCCGACACGATGGAGGTGGTTATAAGCTCTTCAAGGAACTTGTTTGACGTAAGCTTGCCTGCCACGTCGTTGAGACAAAAATTCTCTGCCCCCTTGTACGAGCTGAAATATTCAGCCACACTGCGAGACGAGCGCAGAACATCCGCGATCTGCAAAAGCTCGCCCATATTCAGCGGCGCACCCTTTTCGCAACGCTCGAGGGAATTGGAAATATCACGCACCCCGCCAAAAGAAGGTGCTCCTTTTGTGGCGGACATCT
Source organism: Clostridia bacterium (assembly GCA_017549365.1). Lineage (GTDB taxonomy): Bacteria > Bacillota > Clostridia > Oscillospirales > CAG-382 > UMGS1052. Next base: position 6,349 of record JAFYUZ010000007.1, on the reverse strand, counting down.
GCTTTGCCTCGGTGGTCTGCTTTTGCATATACCTTATGTTTTCAAGAGAAACCGAAGGTTGCAGTGCAGAAAGTATCTTTTTTGCACCGTCAACAGAGGTACAATCGCAAAGCATCTGCCTTATTTTATCAAATTCCAGCGAAACGAAAGCTTTTTCAAAACCCTTTCGGGTGTATTCGTCAAAGCTGTCGGTTACAAAAACTCCGCCTGAATTTTCGGTGTTTTCCACCTGCATATATAAATCTCCTTGTTTTTATAAATCTTACATTACGCAAACACTTTTGTAAAAAGAAAGCGTTTCAAATCTTTTCTGAGCCTGCACCGAAAGATACCTTTCGCACAGATTGCAAAGCTCGTATATTACCGAAGGCTCGTCGGGCAAAGGAAAACGAAGCATCCTGCTTTGGGGGGAAGACAGAAGATACAAAAGAGCGTCCACCGTATGCACCCCCACGGGAATTATTGGTTTTTCGCCGTATTCCGCAAGGCACGCGGGACAAATGAAACCTCCGTCGGCGGGAGAAAACAGATAGTCGCCTTCGTCACTTGTGGAATCGACAGCGGGTTTTGCACACCCCGTACATTCCGAAAGATCGGGGGCAAGACCGCTTGCCTGCATACATTTCATTTCAAAAGCACATTTTATTCTCCACAAAGGAATATCCTTAAAATGCGCCATGGCGTAAAAACTGTTTAGAAGAAGGCGAAGCATTTCGCGCTCGTCGTTGTTTTCCGAACAGACGGTGTTGCATATATCGGCAAAATACGAAGCAAGCGCAAACCGCTCGATATTGTCGCGCACAGAATAAAAACTGTCGTTGACACTTGCGGTCTTAAGAGTATATCTGCCGTTTTTTTCAACCATTTCAAAGGTTGAAGCGCAAAACAGCTGAACCGCCGATGAGTTTTTGCTCTTTATCGAGCGCACTCCCTTTGCCATAACTGTTATTTTTCCGTATTCGGCACAGAGAAAGGTAACAATTTTGTCGGATTCTCCGTATTCGGTTTCGCGTATTACAACGCCGTCACAGGTAATATCCATCAGAAAAGCTTGTCCTTTTTATCAATTATCTTCCTTAAATCCGAGGCGGTTGAGATTGAGCATACTGTCGCGCCAATTCTCACGCACCTTTACCCAAAGGTCGAGGTATATCTTTTTTTCAAAAAGCTTTTCGAGATCTTCTCTTGCAAAGCTTCCGACCTTTTTCAAAGCTTCGCCGTTTTTGCCGATGATAATTCTCTTGTGTGCCTCTTTTTCGCAGAAAAGCTCGGCGCGGATATTGATGATCTTTGCCTTTTCTTCGAATTCTTCAATGACAACGGCAACTCCGTGGGGAATTTCGTCATCGAGGGTACGCAAAAGCTTTTCACGGATGACCTCGGCGGCTATCTGGCGGATAGGCTGGTCTGTTATCATATCTGCTTCGAAAAACCAGGGCTCGTTTTTGAGATAAGGTCTTAATTCTTCGAGAACGATATCAACGCCGTCGTTTTCAAGCGCAGAGATGGGAACGATGGAGCTGAATTCGCACAGCTTCGAGAAATTGTCAATGGTGGTGAGTATCTTGGTCTTTTTGAAAGCGTCTGCCTTATTGATAACGAGTATGGCAGGTACTTTCATGGAATTTATCTTCTGCGCTATCTCCTGCTCTACCTTCGAGGGTTTTTCGGTGGGCTCGACGATAAATACCACGGCATCTGTGCCGACAACAGAATCGCCTGCCTCTTTCATCATGTATTCGCCAAGCTTGTTCTTGGGCTTGTGGATACCGGGGGTGTCGATGAAAACAAACTGTTCGCATCCGGTGGTGTAAACTCCCGTAATCTTATTTCTTGTGGTCTGGGGTTTTTTGGAAACGATGGCAACCTTTTCGCCAAGGATAGTGTTCATAAGGGTGCTTTTGCCAACGTTCGGTCTGCCGAGAATGCAGATAAATCCCGTCTTCATATCCTCGCGGGCAATAACAACGGCATCATCTTCCCCATCCTCCTGCGCTTCTTCTTGCGCCTCTTCGGGAATATAATCGCGGGTAAGTCCCAGCTTTTCGAGCACCTTCTCGCAGGTGTCGTTCATATACTTTTCGTCCTCCCCGCTCACCTCGTGGTCATATCCCAAAAGATGAAGGATGGAATGAACCGTAAGAAATGCGATCTCGCGCTCGAAGGAATGTCCGTATTCCTCTGCTTGAGCGCGCGCTTTTTCAAGAGAAATCACAACATCGCCGATGGGAACATATTCCTGTTCGCCGCCATCTTTCGGCAAAGATTCCTTCTCGAAAAGAGGAAAAGACAAAACGTCGGTGGCGCTGTCCTTGCCGCGGTGGGCAAGATTGAGCTCGTGTATCTTTTCGTTGTCTGTAAAGGTAACCGAAACCTCTGCGGAAAAAGCGGCTTTTTCATGGCGCAGAGCGGCATTTACTGTCTTTTTGATGATTTTTTTATATTCTTCTGTGACGGGGATGAGATTCTGATCGTTATTGATGTATATCCTGTTTTTCATTGTCTGTCTTTTGTACCTTTCTTTGTTGTTCGTATCTGTCGTAGGCAAGGATTATCTTCTGTACGAGGGCATGACGGACTATATCACGGTCGGAAAGTCTGTGTACGCTCACTCCGTCAACCTCGGAAATGATCTTTGCCGCCTCTATAAGTCCCGAGCGGTGACCGTCGGGCAGGTCTATCTGGGTAATATCTCCCGTTACAACTATTTTCGAACCGAAACCGAGACGGGTGAGAAACATCTTCATCTGTTCGGGGGTGGTGTTTTGCGCCTCGTCGAGTATGATGAAAGAATCGTCAAGGGTTCTGCCGCGCATGTATGCAAGGGGGGCGATCTCTATGGCACCCTTTTCAAGATTTCGCGCATAGCCCTCGGCGCCGAGCATTTCATAAAGCGCATCGTGCAGCGGGCGGAGATACGGGTCTATCTTATTCTGAAGATCGCCCGGCAAAAAGCCGAGCTTTTCGCCCGCCTCAACGGCAGGACGTGTAAGAACTATGCGGCTGACCTCTTTTTTTCGCAGAGCGTTTACCGCCATGGCAACGGCAAGAAACGTCTTGCCCGTACCGGCAGGTCCGATGCCCAGCACCACCGTGTTTTTTGATATTGCTTCAACGTATTTTTTCTGTCCGATGGTTTTGGCTTTTATCGGTTTTCCGCGGCTGGTGATACACACGCAGTCGCCGTCGAGTTTTGAAAGCTCTTCGGTGTTTTCGCGGTTTATCGAGGATAACGCGTATCGGATGTTTTGCTCGGTGATACTGCCTGCGGTATTGAGAAGAAGCGACAGACTTTCGAGCACCGCGTGGGCTTTGCCGACGCTTGCCTCGTCGGTACCGACTATCTTGATGCTGCCGTCTGCCGCAAAGAGCGAAACGGCACATTCTTCTTCGATTATTTCGGCGTTTGCATCATAAGAGCCGAACAGAGCCGATATTTTTTCGTGGGTGAGATTTTCAAGGATTTTTTCTGCCATAAGATGTCCCTTCGATCATAATTTTCCTTATACATTTTATCACAAACTATATATATTTTCAAGTGCTTTTGCAATTTAGTTTTCCCTTATTTCAAAGGGTTTATCAATTCCGATGTTTTCAACACACGAAAGTCGGCAGACAAAGACGTAAAAACCGTTTTCTTCGTATGTTTCTATTTCGTCAGAAACTATCTGTCCGTTGTTTAAAAAATCCTTTTTTCGGTTTTCATATTCGATCTCAAAAATTCTTTGCGCTTCGGAAAATTCCCGTTCTTTTTTTCCATAAGTGCATAGGGTGTATTTTTCCTCTTCAAGAGTAACGGGCAAAAGAAGATTTCCGATAAGAAAAACGGGTTTTCTGTTTGTTTTAAGCTTTACCTTTTCGTCCCGCAACATAAAAGTTCCGCCGTCTATCGGGAGAGAATAATTGAGAAAAGAAACGCTTCTTTTGTTTTTCTGTGAGCTTGACCGGATCACATACTTGTTTTTGGGTATGCGCATTTCAAAAACAGGCTCGGTATTGGCAAAAACGGTTCCCTTTGCCCTGCGCAAAAGATGTCCGACGGTGCGGGTCTCGAAAAAAGAGGAGATAAGAAGCTGTCCTTTTACCACGCTTTGTCCGTTTTCCACTTCTCTGCCGCCGCTGTATACGTCCATTCTCGTCACAACTCCATCGCACTTTGCAACTATGTTGCAGGGGGCCTTCTTGTCATTTTCGGTCCCGCTTTTTTTCACGCTCTCTGCTACTTCGACCACGGCGTTTATGCCGTTTACGTTCATGTGCATAAAAGAAACTCTGTCGTCAGACAGCATATAATCACGGGTGAGGCTTTTTATATCCATATCGCTTTTTCTGCACCCCTCATATACGCCGAAATCGTTTAATCTGCGCAAAATATCCTCGTCGGAAATATTTTTGTTTCCGCGGACATCGATATGCCAGATGATATCCGAAAAAAAACCGTTGAGAAGCAATGCCCCGAAAACACCCGCAAGAATACCGAACCTTGAAAACAGTTTTTTTACATAATAGGCAATGCCGACCACGTCAAGTTCATACGGCACACCAAGGGCATCGAGCTGTTTTGATATTCCCCGAGCTTTTTCGCAATCGCACGAAAAGGTTATTTTCCCCTGCGATACGCGGCATCCGTAAAAGCCGATATCCCGCAAAAGATTGAGCACCGCGACATCGTGGGAATCTTTTGCAGTTATAACAAAAGATGCTCTGCCGATAATAAAGTCAACTATTTTTCCTATCATGGTTCATTCCTCAAAAAACAACGCACATATTATTCCCGAAACCACCAGTGCTTTTGAATCCATGTGGCACACGTTAAGACCTCTGCCCACAACAGTTATGACATTTTCCGAACACGATATGCCGATCTTTTCGCACGAATATTCTGTCAGCCTGCACCTGCCCTCGACGATCAGTTCCCTGCCCGACGTGATCTTTATCTGCGGAAAACCTGCAAGAACGTCGATGGGAAGTTCGATTTTTTTTGAAAGTTTTTGAGCAACAGACGTTTTTTCGACATCATTTTTTCTGTAATTCTTCAAGCTCTGCCCTCGTATAATTGATTGAGATCATAATAAATTTTATTGGAGCGCAGTGTTCTTTATGTCAGAAAAAATAAAATGGGCGACAGGCGGCGGAGCAATATTGATGGCATCCCTATTGTTTTTGTTCCCGAACGTGGTTTTTGAAAGTGTTTCGGGATCACTTGAAAAATGTATGACAAGTCTTTTGCCGTCCCTTTTTCCTATGTCTGTTTTGTCAAAGCAGATTTGTCCGTACATTCGGATGAAAAAGAGTAAAACAGGAGAAAGAATTGCGGCAATAACGGGATTTTCAATTGATACTATGCCAATTTTTTTCATCGGGCTTTTGTGCGGATATCCAATTGCATCGATTGTCGCAAAAGACTTGTACGAAAAAGGAAAAATCACGATGAGCGAGGCAAAAAAAGCCGTGGTGTTATGCAACAATGCAAGTCCCGCTTTTCTGATCTTCTTTGTGGGAAAATGTATTTTTTCATCGCAAACGACAGGTTGCGTTTTGTACCTGTGTCAGACAATTGCCGTGACGGTGTGTGCACGATTTATGAAAACCGACAGATATTGCAATATCAAAAGTGCCGAAAACTTTGATTGCGAAAGTTTGTCGTCAAGCGTCGCAAGATCGGCAAAAAGCTTTGTGGAGCTTTGCGGATTTGTGATATTTTTTTCACTGGCAGGCGATCTTACGTGTGCGGTTTTGGGAAATTTCAGAGTATCGGCTGCTGCGAAAACATTTATATCGGGATTTTTTGAAGCAGTTTCGGGCGTTTCAAAGGCAGCCAGGTTTCCATACTTTGCAAGGCTTTTTGTCGTTTGCTTTTTTTGCTCGTTCGGCGGACTTTCGGTGTGGTTTCAGATAAGATTTTGTGCAGGAGATGCGCTTTTTGATGCAAAACAATATGTATTGGCAAGGCTTTCGGTTTTTGTTTTGACCTTCTTTTTTTCTTCAATCACGCTTTTTTTGATACAAAGCTCTTTACTTTGACACAAATGCATGGTACAATACAATGTGAAAAACAAAGAAAGGATTTTTTCTGAATGAACACAAAAACAGTTATTATCGAAATGGAAAACGGCAAAAAGATGACTCTTGAGCTTTATCCCGATATTGCTCCCATCACTGTCGAAAACTTTGTTAAGCTTGCAAGCGAAGGCTTTTATGACGGACTTATCTTCCACAGAGTTATCGAAGGTTTTATGATCCAGGGCGGAGACCCCGACGGCACAGGCTGTGGCGGCCCCGGATATTCGATCAAGGGCGAGTTTGCATCTAACGGAATCAAAAACGATCTCAAGCACACACGTGGCGT
>JAFYUZ010000087.1 GCA_017549365.1 Clostridia bacterium | reverse complement strand
GGATATAATAAAAAACGACGGCGAGGACGCATTCAGAGTGCTTGAAACCGAAACTTTGCGCGATATCACAAAGCTTTCGGGCAAGGTGATATCCTGCGGCGGCGGTGCGGTTCTTCGCGAGGAAAACCGCGAGCTTATCCGCCAGAACAGCATCTGCATCTATATACAGCGCCCCACAGAAAAGCTGGCAACGGCAGGCCGTCCCCTTTCGGCAGGCGGTACAGAGCGGCTGAAAGCGCTTTTTGAAACGCGCGATCCGCTGTACAGAGAATGTGCCGATTTTTGCGTTGCCCTTGAAGAAAACGGCGAAAAATGTGCACAAAAGATAATCGAAAGGTTTGGTTTTGAAAAATGAAGATACTTGTTATAAACGGGCCCAACCTTAATATGCTGGGCATCCGAGAGCCTTCGATATACGGCAAAAACACCTATGCCGACCTTGTGGGCATGATCGAAGACCACGCAAAAAAGATCGGTGTTTGTGTCGAATGTTATCAATCCAACCACGAGGGATGCCTTGTGGACAAGATACAGGAGGCATACGGCAACACCGACGGCATAGTTATAAACCCCGGGGCATACACCCACACAAGCGTTGCCATTCTTGACGCTTTGAAAAGCGTGGGCATTCCCACCGTTGAGGTGCATATTTCGGACGTGGATTCGCGAGAAGAGTTCAGAAAGATATCCTACATCACCGCCTACTGCGCAAAGCGCATTACGGGCAAGGGATTTGACGGATATCTTGAAGCGATGGATTTTCTTTGCGAAAAGTGAATGATAAAATGCAGGGCAGACGCCCTGCTTTTTTTATATCAATATCCTTTCTATCCCTTGACTTTTTGCAATAAATCGTGCATAATATCTGTGTAACATTGCAAAACGTGCGGGGGTGAGTGAAAATGACAACTGCGTCAAAGCGCGGATATCTTAACGAAAATTACAAGCTTTTTCACATCTACGACAAGCGGTCGATGGATTTTGACAGCCATTCCCACGATTTTCACAAGCTTATCATCTGCCTTTCGGGCAGCGTCACCTATACCATCGAGGGAAAAAGCTATGTTTTGGCTCCCTGGGACATTTTGCTTGTGCCGAAAAATATGATACACCATTCAAAAACCGATGCTTTGCAGGCATACGAGCGCATCGTGCTTTTTATTGACGACGAATATCTTGCATCCTTGGGCAAGGACGGCTCGCTTGCCGAATGTTTTGGTCAGGCATACACAGAAGGCAGATGCCTTTTTCATGCCGAAAACGAAGAAAAGACATCAATCTTTTCGGCGGCAACAGAGCTTGAAAACGAGGTGAAAAACAAAGATTTCGGCTCGGAGCTGCTTGCCGATGCCAGCTTTGTGCGGTTGATGGTGCACGTTGGGCGGCTTTCTGCCGACGGCAAAGAGGGGGTTGTTGCCGACCACAAGCTTGACGGCATAATCGCCTATATAAACACCAACTACAACAAGGATCTGTCGATCGATTCGCTGGCAAAAAAGTTTTATATCAGCCGTTCGTACCTTATGCACAAGTTCAAAAGTGTAACGGGCGGAAGCGTGCACAGCTATATAAACCAAAAGCGGCTTGCGGCGGCGCTTTCTCTTCTGCGCGACGGCTGGCAGGCAACAGATGCTTCGCAGGAATGCGGTTTTTCGGACTACACCGTGTTTTACAAGAGCTTCAAAAAAATGTATGGTTACAGTCCCGCCGAGGTTTTGGGCAAAAAAAGGTAAAAAAATACGGGGCAGACTTTTCGGTCTGTCCCGTACGTTTATTTAATAATCAAGCCCGTCGGGCAAAAATCTGTCGCCGCCGACGCCATAGCACGAAAGGCCCGCGCCGTATCGGAACATACGGATCTTGCGGCATTTTGTGTCGATGTTCAAAACGTCAAAGGCGTTTTGGGTTGCCGTACCGGGATATCTCATCACACGGGCGTCGCCGTAAAGCGAGCTTGCCGAGCTGTTGAGCGACCAGATAACGTTTATGCCGCGTACCTTCGTGTTTTTGTCCTCGTGGTCGTGGCCGAGAAGCATACAGATGAAATGTGGCTTTGGGGAAAGGTCCGCATATCGCGAAAAATCCGCATCCACCTTTATATCAAAGAAGCTGTTGTCCTCCTGCAAAAGTTCGCAGGAGTATTTTTTTGCCTCCTTAAACGCCGAGCAGATGCCAAGAAAAGCTTCGTTTGAATCAAGATGATATCCAAAGTTCTCGGGGAACATGTGGAAGGTGAGGATAACCCCCCAGTCCTTTTCTTCCTTGTCGTCAAAATTAAGGGCAACGTTTGCAAACCAGTCAAGCTGTTCGCCCGAGAAATGCGAGCCGTATTTGCTGAAATATTTTACAAAGCCCTTTTCGTCGGTAACGCTTCTGTCGGTGTCAAGGGCGTCTAGCGAGATTATGCGTATCTTGTGCTTTGCAATGTCAAGATAGTGCCAGGTCGAGCGGTTGCCATCCTTTTTCGTTCCGCGGACAATGCCGTATTGCTTTTCGGCGCGGTCAAAGAAAAGCTCTGACCAGTCGGCGGAGGTAAAGGCATTTTCGGGTATATTTTCGCTGTCGTTGCTGTCGTGGTTGCCGACCGAGTAAACAAAGGGGGCTTTGCTGTCCTTTACGGCATCGAAAAATTCCATCGCTCTTCTTTTTGCTTCGGATTTCGGAACCATGTTTCTCGGAGTTATGGCATCGCCCGAGTTTATGACGGCATCAAACGCCACGGGTGCGCCGTTGGCATATGCGATTATGCGGCGAACGTTGTCAAGGCTTTCTTCGGCGTTGAAAAGGTCAACGTGGCTGTCGCAGAAATATACGAAATTTGCACGTTCATAGTGATCGTTGCTGGTAACCGTGGTTTTTGGTGTACCGACAGAGTAGGGAAGAAATCTTTTGTTAAGGCTTATTTCCTCCATGTCGCAGACAAGATCGTAATAGGTTTTCATTTTTTCCTCCGTTTGGGGCTTGTCAGATCGACTGATTGCCCTTTTTCATTTTCTTATAAAAAGAAAGAAACATTATCGTGTTGATTGCCGAGGTAAGTGCCCATGTGAGGGGATAGGAGATGAAAAGCACCGTGATCGACGGGAACATGATAAATATCGTTTTGCACCATACCACGCGCAAAACACAAGTGCAGACCACCGTTGTTATAAGGGCGTGGAAAGCTTTGTTGACTGCACGCAAAACGCCGGTTCCCACCTCCATGATACCGCACAAAAAATAGGGCAGGCAGGTCATCATTATACGCTGTTTTCCGTAAATTACAGCGTCGGGATTCGTTTTGAGGAAAATGCCGAGAAGCGGATCTGCAAAAAGACAGACAAGCCCGCCAAAGACAACGCCAACCGTCACAGCGATGGCGGTGCAATAAAGAAACGATTTCATGATACGGTCGGGTTTTTTTGCACCGTAGTTCTGACCGCAAAAGGCAAGAGACGTGTGATAAAGCGAGTTCATTGCCATGTAAACAAAGCTTTCGATCGTCTGACCCGCCGTGCTTCCCGAAACCGCCGCCTTGCTGATCGAGTTTACACTCGATTGGATGAGTACGTTGGAAACGCTGAAAAGCGACGATTGAAGTCCTGCGGGAATGCCGATGTAGATGATGCTTACAGCCTCTTGCTTGTGGATGCGAAGTTTTTTGAAGCAAAGCTTGTAGCAACCGTCGGTGGTGACAAGACAACGCACCGTCAAAACGCACGAAAGAACCTGCGAAATAACCGTTGCAAGGGCAACACCCTCTACGCTCATGTGAAATACAGTAACGAAGAAAATGTTGAGGGCAACGTTTACAAGTCCGCCGATCATAAGGTAGATCATCGGGCGTTTTGTGTCGCCGATGGCGCGGAGAATGGCGCTTCCGTAGTTGTAGACGGCAACAACGGGAAGACCTGCAAACGATATTTGCATATAAAGCACGGCACCATCAAGAACGTCGGATTGTGTGCCCATAAGAAGAAGCAGGGGTCTTGCAAGGGTGATGCCGAGAATACCGATGACGATTCCGAGAATTGCCGAAAGCGAAATGGATGTGTGTACGGCGCGCTCAACCGCATTTTTGTTGCCTGCGCCGAAAAGTCGGGCAACAACAGAGCTTGTTCCCACAGAAAGACCTGTGACGAAACAAAGGATAAGGTTTGAAAGGGCGCTGGTCGAACCGATCGAGGCAAGGGCGTCTGCGCCGTTTTTTGCAAACTGACCGACCACCGCCTGGTCTGCGGCGCTGTATAGTGTCTGCAAAAGGTTGGTCAGCATGACGGGGATGAAAAATACCACTATTTTGGAAAAGAGCGGTCCGTTGCACATGTCAACTTCGCCGCTTCTTGTCAGCTTTTTGTTAAGCATAAGCTTTTGAGCCTTTCGGAAAATAAAAAATGTATAGCAAAATACTACTCTATGATATAGTTTATCAGAGTTTTTTTCAATGTCAACAGTTTTGGTGCAAATTTAGATTTTTTTGTCCAAAAATCAAAAAATATATGGAAAAAAGCGCACATGTGTGTTATACTGTAAAATATGAAAAAATAATAAAACGGAGAGCCTTTAAGAATGAACAACTACCAAAGTCCAAAACGCCGCAACTCGGGCGTTGACACAACACTTTTTCTTGTGCTTGTGATAATTATTGCCATCATTGCAAACATTTTTATTTTCTCGGGTCTGCGGTCCGAGCACACCCCCAAGGACAACGCGGATCTGCGTACCGAAACCGAAAAGGTCGAAAAAGATCCCGATCCGTCACAATCGGGGATTTCCAATGCGCCGTCTGTCATCATTCCCGAAAACTACAAGAGCGTGACAGTTGATTCGGGCGAGATACACTTTGGCGAGCTGGTGCTTATAAACGGCGAATATCCCCACGTTGCCGACGGAGTGCACAATGTCACAAGATACGAAACTCCCGTTGACGTTTACGCCAACAAAAACAAAAACTACGCAGTAAAGGATATGTCGATAGATCTGAACCCCGTGGTTATCGAAAATCTCAACGCCATGTTTACCGATTACGTTGCCTTTTCGGGTGCCGCCGATATTTATATCAACGCGGCATATCGCTCGCACGAGGATCAAAAGGCGATATACGACCAGAAGGGCTCGGATATTGCGGCGCTTCCCGGATACAGCGAGCACCACTCGGGCTATGCCTTTGACGTGGCGGTTCATTCGGGCGGAAAATACAGCGCGATTTCCGACACTGGACATTTTACCTGGCTCCCCGAAAACTGCAAAAAATACGGCTTTATCCGCCGCTATCCCGAGGGCAAGACCGATATCACGGGCATCACCTTTGAGCCCTGGCACTATCGCTTTGTGGGCGTGCCCCATTCTTACTACATCATGGAAAATTCCCTTACCCTTGAGGAATACGTAAAGCTTTTGAAAAGCTATACCCTCATGGGCGAGCATCTTGCAATTTCCGCAGGGGACAAGACATACGAAATATATTACGTGCCCGCAGGGCAGGGAACCACCGAAATTTTCGTGCCCACCGACAAGGCATATACCATATCCGGCAACAACGTCGACGGATTTGTGATAACAGTTGACAACACGGCAACACCTACCGCAGAAAAAGCGGAAAATGCCGAAAACGCCGCCTGATCTTTCATAAATTCCACAGTGTTTTGCATATTCATTCATTGTAATACTTTACAATGGGTGATTGTGTGACTGCAAGAAAAACAAGCTTTTGCGATATCCGCGACGAAAGAGCCGTGCGTATCGCAGATTATATCGTTTCGTCGGGGGCGACGGTGAGGGATGCCGCAAAGGTTTTTGGGGTGTCAAAATCCACCGTGCACAAGGACGTGACAAGCCGCCTTTTTGCGTGCGATGCCGCACTTTTTGAAAAGGTCAGCCGCGTGCTTTGCAAAAACAAAGCCGAGCGCCATCTGCGCGGAGGCGAAGCAACGAAGGAAAAATATCTGAAAAATAAATAAAGCGAGGTAAAGAAAAATGCCGCACATCAGCGTAAAAATGATTGAAGGAAGAACCGAAGAACAAAAAAGAGCCCTTGCGGACGCTCTTGAAAAAGCCCTGTCCGAAACCTTGGGCTGCGATGCCCGTTGGGTGACCCTTTCCATCGAGGACTACAACGGCAAGCAGTGGCAGGACGTTTTCAAAAAAGAAGTGACCGAAAACGAAGAGCACCTTTACAAAAAGCCTCAGTACGATCCCAAGATCCTTCTTTGAAAAAACAGGAGAAGGTAAAATGGATTACATTATGAACTACCACAAGTCACTTTCCGATTTCCATGTGAACTGCGAAAAGCCCCGTGCGTATTTTATTCCGTACGAGAGCGAAAAAAAGGCTCTTTTGGGCAAAAGAGGCGATTCGGCATATTTCAAATCGCTTTGCGGAAAATGGAACTTTAAATTTTTTGACAGCATAAACGATCTTGACGAGGATTACACCGCAGAAGATTACGATATCTGCGATTGCGGATGCTTTGACGAGATCGACGTTCCGCGCAACTGGCAAACCGTGCTTGATGCGGGATATGACGTGCCCAATTACACCAACATCAAATATCCTTTTCCCTTTGATCCGCCGCATGTTCCCGACGACAATCCCTGCGGTGTTTATATCCGCGACTTTTACCTTTCCGAGGGCTTTGCAAACCGCCACGTTTATCTTGATTTCGAGGGCGTGGATGCGGGATTTTACGTTTATCTCAACGGAGAATTTGTGGGATATTCGTCGGTAAGCCACGGAGTCAGCGAATTTGACGTGGCAGGCGTTGCAAGAGAAGGTCGCAACCGCCTTGTCGTTATCGTTGTGAAATGGGCGGCAACAAGCTATCTTGAAGACCAGGATATGTGGAGAATGTCGGGCATTTTCCGCGAGGTCTACCTTTTGGCAAGAAGCGAAGACCGCATTGTGGATTTTTATGCAAGACAGGAGGTTTCGGAGGATTTCCTGAAAGCCACTGTTTCGCTTGAGATCGAAAAGACCGGAAAGAAAAAGGCGGAATACCGCCTTGTATCGCCTGCGGGCGATCTTGTGGTAGAGGGCAAATGCGACAAGGACGCGCAGATTTGCGTTGATATGCCCTGCCTTTGGAGCGACGAGACCCCGAATCTTTACACCCTTGTGCTTCGCTACGGCGATGAGGTCATTGTAAAGCGCATCGGTCTGCGCCGATACGAGATCAAAAACCGCGTTATGTATATAAACGGCAAAAAGGTCAAGGCCCGCGGCGCAAACCGCCACGATTCCCACCCGATACTCGGCCACTGGGCACCTTACGATCACTACCTGCGCGACCTTTACATTCTGAAAGCGCACAACGTAAATATGATAAGAACCTCCCACTATCCGTCGGACGCCCGTTTTATCGAGCTTTGCGACAGACTTGGATTTTACGTTGTCTGCGAGGCAGACATCGAGACCCACGGCGCACAGTATGCGGGCGATTGGAGCTATTTTTCCGACAATCCCGACTGGACCGATATTTACGTTGACCGTGCGGTGCGCCTTTTTGAACGCGACAAAAACTCGCCCTGTGTGATCTTTTGGTCTATGGGCAACGAGGCAGGCGTGGGCATAAACCAGTGCAAAATGGCAGAATATATAAGAGGCCGCGAAAAGAACGCCATCATCCACTATGAGGGCGCGGCAGAGCACTATATCTGCGAGGGCGGACTCGGACGCCACAGAGACCGTCCGCACAACGCCACATACGACGAAATGAATGCGATTTCCGACATGGAATCGCGTATGTACACCGATTACGAGGCTGTAAAAGATTATCTGAAAAACGGCAAGAAGATGTATTTCCTTTGCGAGTACTGCCACGCCATGGGCAACGGCCCCGGCGACCTTGCAGGTTATTGGGAGCTTATCCGCAAAAACGATTGCTTCTTTGGCGGATGCATCTGGGAATTTACCGACCATTCGGTGCAGATAGATGCTGACGGCAAGCCGGGATTTACCTACGGCGGAGATTTCGGCGACTATCCCAACGACGGAAACTTCTGCGTTGACGGTCTTGCTTATCCCGACAGACGCGTGCACACAGGCCTTCTTGAAGCAAAGAAGGTTTACCAGCCTTATTCTGCCGAGCTTGTGGATTTTGAAAAGGGCGAAGTCAAGATCACCTCTTACCGCTATTTCACAAGTCTTTGCGACCTTTCGCTTTGTTGGTCGGTGGAATGTGACGGCAAGTCCGTTCTTTCGGGAAATGTGGCAAAGCTTGATATCGCTCCCGGCAGAAGTCGCAGCTTCAAGCTTTTTGATGCACTTTCTTTTGCCGACGAGGGCGAATATACCCTCACCCTTCGCTTCCTTTACAACACCGAACACGAATGGGCAAAGGCAGGCGAGGAAAACGGATTTTATCAGTTCGAGCTCTTCTCGGTTTGTGCCGACGAGGAGGACGAGGCGGTTTCTTTCGGTGACCGCATAAACATAGAATACGGTGAGGACGAAAGATACATCGAGATCTGCTGTGGCGAGACCTGCTATCAGTTTGACAAGGCAAAGGGCGTTATTTCAAACATCGTTCACGATGGCAAGAGTATGATAGACGAGCCCTTGAGCTTTGAGATCTGGCGTGCTCCCACCGACAACGATATGTACGTTAAAAAAGAGTGGTTCAGCTCTTGCTATGACAAGGCGTTTACCAAGGTATACGAAGCAGGCCTTGCCCAGAGGGGCGACGACCACGTTACCCTTTATGCCAAGATCGCGCTGGTTGCAAACTCCTTTACCCCCATCCTTTATGCTGACGTTGCATACGTTTTTGCGTGCGACGGCTCGTGTTCTGTGGAATTTGACGTAAAGAGAGGCGCAGACAAGCCCTATCTTCCCAAATTCGGCGTGCGCTTTGTTATGCCGCGCGAAAACGAAAGAGTGGAATATTTCGGCTACGGTCCGATGGAAAGCTATATCGACAAAAATCTTGCTTCCCGTCTTTCTTACTTCAAGACCACCGCGACCGACAATTTCGAGCCTTATGTCAAGCCCCAGGAAAACTCATCGCACTTTGGCACAAGACGCGCTTTTGTGGGCGATCTTTCGGGACACGGTTTGATTTTTGAAAACCTTTACGACGGCGAAACCTTCAGCTTCAACGCTTCGCATTTCCGTGCCGAGACCCTTACGGCAACCGCCCACGATTACGAGCTTTGCCCCGAGGATGCCACCATTGTTTGCATTGATATGCGAATGAGCGGTATCGGCTCCAACTCTTGCGGTCCGAGACTTGCCCCCGAATATCAGATAAACGAAGAAGAATTTTCGTGCTCCTTCAAGTTTGCACCCGGATTTGCCGACTGACGGCGTAACATTCCGTTAACAATCGCATAGTAAAACAGCCAAAACATCAAATACTTCCGCAAAAATATAATTTGCGGAAGTATTTTTTATTAAAAAATTTGATTTTTTCCTTCAGATGTATTATAATAGTATATGAGGAGAAGTGTTTGTAAAAAAGCTCAACTGTCAAGGCTTTCGAGAAAATTGCGCATTTCCCCCTCGCTGTCAAAAGGTATGCCCTTTTTCAGCGCCTGCCTGTCGGATGGCGGCAGAAAATCAAGGTTTATTTCATAAACCTCCAAAAGCGTGCCAAAACAGTCGAAAATGCCAATGCCCTCCCGGTGTTCGGCGACCGTTCGCACGTCTGTGATAAACGGCACCTCTTGCTTGTCAAGGGCGGTTACGGGCAGTGCTTTTTTTGCCGTTTCCGCGTTTACAAACGGGGCTTTTTGCGGCGATATGGTATAGCTTTTGAAATGCCCGATAAGAAAAGCACTCAAAAAAAGAAAAACGGCAGAAAGCACGAAGGGCAAAAGCTCGGCGGCAAGCTTTGCCACGCGGTTTCTTTTTGTATTCATAAAAGTACCTCCGGGTAAAATTTACTTTTTCGATACTATTTTTCCATGATACACACGGTTTTATTCAAGCTTTGCGAAAGGAGCGAAAGTGTTGATGAACAACAACCCCAACGACATGAACAAAAACTTCGGCGCAGCTGCCGACAGCAACAACACGGGAGCCACAAGAAAATTTGACACCGCCGACATAAAAAGCGCAGGCGACGAGATCGCCCTTGAAAGTAAAAAAGGCGACAACTCCAAAAAGCAGCATCTGCCAAAGAAAAATACAGCCAAGAGCGCAAAGCGCGCCTTGAAGATCGCTCTTTACGTTCTTCTCACCCTGATGCTTGTGGGATTTGTAACGGGTATATTTGTCGGCGTATATTATATCAACTACGTCAACGAGCATTTTGCAAAGCCCTCGCGCGATTACGACATAGTGGGACTTGAAACCAACCTTAAGCAGACCTCGAAGATATACTACACCGACGAGTTCGGCAATGAAATCGAGCTTGAGGATCAAAGACTGCACGGCAACGAAAACCGCTCGTGGGTTTCGATCTACGATATGCCCGCCAACCTCAAAAACGCTTTTATTGCCATTGAGGACGAGCGTTTTTACGAGCACAACGGCATGGACCTTAAAAGAACGCTGGGAGCAGTGCTGGGCTTTATCGGCGGAGACTCGAGCTATGGCGGATCCACCATTACCCAGCAGCTTATCAAAAATTTCACCGGTGAAAACGATGCCACAGTTCAGCGAAAGATAACAGAGATATTCCGCGCCATGAGCCTTACCAAAAACCGATCGAAGGACGAGGTGCTTGAAATGTACCTCAACACCATCAACCTTTCCAACGGTTGCCACGGCGTGCAGGCGGCGGCAAACTATCTTTTTGGCAAAAACGTCGAGGATCTTACCCTTGTGGAATGTGCAAGCCTTGCATCCATTCCCAAATCGCCCTATAAATACAACCCCAAATCTCACCCCGAAGAAAACAAAAAGCGCCGCGACACCGTGCTTTTCAAGATGGAAGAGCTGGGGCTTATAAACGAGGAAGAATATAACGAGGCTCTTGAAGCAGAGCTTGTTCTTAATATTTCCGACGGCAAGACCAACACTTCGGGAACCACCGAGATATATTCCTATTTCACCGACGCCCTTATCGAGCAGCTGATCGCAGACCTCAACGAGACCTACGGCTACCCCAGAAGCGTGGCGTGGAACATTATCTTCAACGGCGGTCTTGAAATACATTCCACAGTCGATCCGCGCATCCAGAACATTATGGAAGAAGTATACGCAGACGACACCACCTTCAACCACATCGACGGCATCCAGCCCGAATCGGCAATGGTGGTCATGGATCCTTTTACGGGCGACGTAAAGGGTATTGTGGGCGGACGCGGCGAAAAGACAGAAAGCCGTGGACTTAACCGCGCCACCATGAGTAAACGCCAGGTGGGTTCTGCCATAAAGCCATTGACAGTATATGCACCTGCCATCGATCTCGGTTACGTGGAATATTCCACCATTATCGACGACACTCCCTACAAATATCGCGAGGACACCGAAAAATACTGGCCCGAAAACGCAGGCCGTGCATACCAGGGACTTGTTACGGTAAACTACGGCCTTGCCCAGTCGCTCAATACCACTGCGGTAAAGACCCTTGATATGGTTACCCCAGAATACGCATATTATTTCGGCAAAGAAAAGCTGGGACTTGAAAGCCTTGTGGAGGCGGACATCGACTATGCTCCTCTTGCTCTTGGCGGTCTTACAAACGGACTTACCGTGCTTGAAATGACAGGCGCATACAGTATTTTCCCCAACGAGGGTGTTTATTCCGCCCCCCGTCTTTACACTGTGGTTTATGACAACGAGGGCAACGTTCTTCTCGAAAACGAGATCGATCAGCGCGTTGCCATTTCCCGTTCGACGGCACAGCTTATGACCAAAATGATGGAAAACGTTGTGAAAAACGGTACGGGTACCAAGGTTACCCTTAAAAACAAGGTGGACACCGCAGGCAAGACAGGTTCGACCAACAGCAACAAGGACCTTTATTTTGCAGGCTACACACCCTATTACGTCGGTGCCTGCTGGTTCGGATATGACCAGCCGAAATATATTTCCAACACTGTTTTCCCCACAAACCCTGCCATGCTTGCATGGGACAAGGTGATGACAAGGATCCACGAAGAGCTTGTTATCTCGCC
Organism: Clostridia bacterium; assembly: GCA_017549365.1. Classification (GTDB taxonomy): domain Bacteria; phylum Bacillota; class Clostridia; order Oscillospirales; family CAG-382; genus UMGS1052. The sequence goes on along the minus strand of JAFYUZ010000087.1, from coordinate 70,826 downwards.
CGCAAAAGAGAGCGGCGCCACCCTTAAGGAATTTTCGGACGACGAGCTTGTGCAGGCGGAATTTTGCGGCGAAAGCGGCAAGGTGGCAACAGTGCTTTGTGAAGCTTTTGATCCCCGCGGCTCGCGCGTGCAGGAGGGATGGTTTATCAAAGGCTCTGTCCCCCGTGAAAAGTGCGACAAGCATATTATGGTTGAATTCTGCCCCGTTTCAAACGGCGTTGCGGGAAAGAACTGCCCCACCGAGGGAAGACGCCAGTTTGCCCTTGTGGACGTCAGCGACAGAGATTTTTACATTGTGGAAAACCTCTATATCCAGGACACCCAGTATTCTTACAGAAAAATGCCTGCAGGTGCCATAAATTCTGCAGACGGAACAAAGCCCTACTATTCGAGCCTTGCCCCCGAGGGAATGTTTACGGGCAAGACCCGTTGGGTGGACTATCCCTTTAACCGCGGATGCGCTGTATGCAATCCTCCCGAAGAGCCCGAAGAGCCCGTAGAGCCCGAAGAGCCCGTAGAGCCCGTAGAGCCCGTAGAGCCCGAAGAGACAAAAACCGACGGCGAAACCGAAGCAGAAAACGATGCATCGGGCGGGGATGACGAAAAAGAAGCAACAGAAGAAAACGGCACGCCTGCGCAGGACGGCGCAGACGAATAAACCCCACCAAACTGAAGTGAGAAAAAGAAGATGAACAAAAAAATCATAAGATCTGTCTGTTCTGTCTGTGCCGCGGCGGGTTTTTTGTCGTCGTTGTTTGCTCCGTGCCATTCTTCCGAGGGCAGAGTTTTTTCGGCACCCGAGCTTGTTGAAAAAAGCGAGATTTTGCAGGAAAATGCGGTGTCTGCCGAAAAATTTGCGGATATCGACACGCAGGCGTGGTATTTTCCCTATGTTGATATGCTTGTGAAAAACGGCGTTATCAACGGCATTTCGGACACCGAATATTCTCCGCAGGGCAGCTTCAACGCCGCCGAATGTGCCGCTGTTATAACGAGATATCTGGGGCTTGAAGAATATGCCGCGCAAAGGCAGAAATATCTTGCGGAAATAGGCTCTGTAGGTTGCGAAAAATGGTATTCGGGCTACGTTCAGACTCTGTTTGACACGGGTGTTATTGCCGATGGCGAATTTGGCATAACGGCACAAGAGGGGATCGCGTTTATAAATTCCGCCGAGGAATTTGCAAGACCTTTGAAAAGATACGAATTTGCCGTGATGATAACCCGATCTTTTGATATCAAAACAGACACGGTTTTTGCAAAGAGCTTTTATCCCGAAATAAACGACAACGGAAACCACTTTATCACAGGCGGAAAATATGACGGTACGGTGGAAAACTATGCCGAAGAGATCGCCGACTATTGGTATATTCCGGAAGAGGCAAGGATCGACGTTTTAAAGGCGTATTACAACGGCATTTTCAATGGCGACGAGCTTGGCAATTTCAATCCGGGCGCCGCCCTTACCCGTGCCGAAATGTCAAAGGTCGTGGCGGTTATCTCCGACCCGTCCATGAGAAAAAGAAACGAATACAGAACGCTTCCCGAAGGCTTTACTTTTGACGACGAAAGCTTTGTCACCGACGGCTTTGGCGAAAAAGTACTTGACCGCGAGGTGGCAAAGAAAGTTCTTGAGACGGTGGCGCAGGGCATTTCGGCAAAGACTTCCGGCGACGGACTTTGTGTCAGCTTTTTGCCGTGCGTGTATCCCGAAGGGTATTTTGCCGAGCTTCATTTTTATGAAAAGGCGCAGGGAAAATACGTGGAGATCGAAAAAACCGAGCTTTCGGACACAGAGCCGCTTGAGATTTCGGCGGACGAGGTGCGCGTGCTTCTTGTTTTGCGAAACAACCGAAACGCCAAGGTGGAGGGCGCACTTCGCGTGGATATTGCCTCCGATGCAAGTTTTGTAAGCGACGATCTTTTTAAGCCTGTTGTGTGACAAAAAATATTGACAAGACAGCCTGAATATGGTATAATTCAAAAAAACAATTACAGAAAGGAAGAAATTAAAATGATCAAAACAACAATCAAGCTCACCTCCATCGGTGACGTTCAGAAATTTGTGAACACAGTTGCACGCTTTTCGGGAGATGTAGACCTTTCTTCGGGTCGCTATGTGGTTGACGCAAAGTCGATCATGGGCATTTTCAGCCTTGACCTTATGCAGCCTGTTGAAATGACGATCCACTCTGACAACGCAGATCAGCTTCTCGCTGACGTTGCGGAATATATCGTTAAGTAAGATTTTTTAAAAAAACCGCATCCTCGGATGCGGTCTTTTTTTGCCAAAGTGATGAAAGTTTTTGATAAAACTTTTTTCAAAAAGTTTTCGGTTTCAAAAGGCAGAGCCTTTGTCGCTGTCCGCAGACAGCGAAATACCCGTTGCGTCCGCAAAACGCAGGAAGGGTGAATTTTCAACCGTAACGGTTGAAAAGAGGGAAACCCTCGTCGGGGGTTTCCCTTAATTCTCGATGATAGCTTTTGCAAAAAGTCTGACCGCATCCTCGGATGCGGTCTTTTTTATAAAAACCTTTCCTAAACGGACATGTTTTGCAAAAAGATGTCCGTTTTGTTCATTGATTTTTGATATGATCGGTAGTACAATCTATATATAGCGATAGTGGAGTCGAATTTTATGAAAATTGAAATTTCGGTTAGCTCCCAGTTAACGACAACAGCATTTTTGTTTCAAAAATAACTTTTTAAGGAGAAAAACTTATGAAAAATCTGACAGGTCTTTTCCCTTTTTGGACAGACGAGATCACCGATAACGAAAAAACTTCTGCCACTCTTTCGGTGAACAAGCCCGACTGTGCGGGCATAAGCATTGATTTTGACCAGCCGTGGGACGGCAACTGCCTTGACTTTTTGTCGATTATCAGAGAAGAGGGTTTTATTCGCCTTTATTACGAGGCGTGGTCTTTTCCGTCAAACGGACCCATCCGCGTTTGCTATGCCGAAAGCCACGATGGCGGCATCACCTTTAAGCCCGTTAACGTTGGACTTTACGAGTACGAGGGAAGCTATGACAACAACATAATAATGCCCGAGATACCCGACAATTTCACCGTGACCAAGGATGAAAACCCCGATTGTCCGCCCGAGCAGAAATACAAGGCAACCATGTCGCGCTACAACAAGGAGCTTGACGGAAACGAGCTTGTGCTTCTTGCTGCTCCCGACGGTATTCGCTTTAAGGAGATTGGCGTTATCTCAACAGGGCTTGCCTACGACACCCAAAACGTTCTGATCTGGAACCGCCATGCAAAGAAATATTTCTGCTATATGCGTGATTATCACTCTGCCCATACAAAATGCCGCGATACTTTGAACGAGGAATCTGTAAGAGGTATTTCGGTTATGGAGTCGACTGACCTTGTCAACTGGTCACAGGCAAAAGAGATCAACTTTGTGGGCAACAAAGAGGATTATCCCCTTTATGTCAACAACGTTTTCCCCTACGTTTACGATGACAGATACTACATCGGTTTTCCTGTAAGATACGTTGAAAGAAAAGAATGGAACGATTCTTTCGAGCGCCTTTGCGGTAAGGCACAGAGAAAGTGGCGTATGTATGATGCGCAGTTTGCAGAGCCGAGATTTGGACTCACCCTCACCGACTGCCTTTTCATGACATCCACCGACAATTACAACTGGCACCGCTTTGACGAAGCTTGCCTTGTCCCGGGATATGAATACCGCTACAACTGGCTTTACGGCGACTGTTATCCCGCCGTTGGCGGAGTTATTCCCACCCCCGGACGTTACGAGGGATATCCCGACGAGCTTTCCACTTACGTCTGGAAGCACCATTGGGGCGTGTCGCCCACAGTCAAGCTTGAGCGCTTTGTATGGCGCCGCGACGGCTTTGCCTCGTACAAGGCAGGCTATGACGAGAAAAAGCTTGTGACAAAGCCCGTGACCTTTGAGGGAAGCATTCTTTCCATAAACTTTTCAACCTCCGCACGCGGATATATTATCATCCGCATTCTTGACGAGGATGGAAAACCCATTGACGGTTTTACCACCTGCGAACTTTTCGGCGACACGGTTTCAAGAATCGTGGATTTTGAAAAACCGCTTGGCGAGCTTTGCGGCAAAAAGGTGTGCTTCGAGTTTTCCATGTGCGATGCTCAGCTTTACTCTATGACTTTTTCTGAATAAAAGAGGAACGAAATGAATTTTTTAAACAAAAAAACATTATTTAATCTGCCCCTTTACAAGCTTGTGCTTGTATCAATAACCCTTGTTCTCATCACAACCTTTTCGATCATATACAGCGAACCGATCTTCAAGGTCCTGCCCCTTTACGTTTCTGTTGCCGTTATGATAATGCAGACCTTCGGAAACAGATACGCTTTGCTTTTGGGTTCGCTGAACTCGGTGGTATATGCCGTTGTGTATTTCTTTATCGTAAAAATTCCCGCCGCAGGCATTTCTGCCCTTGCCATATCTTTTCCGCTTCAGCTTATCGGTTTTATCAACTGGAGCCGCAAGCCTTATGGTAATTCTACCATGTTCAAAAAAATGGGAAAGAAAGAATGGCTGCTTTCTCCCGTGGTTTTTGCGGCACTGTGGGGAATATTCTGGGTGCTCACCGTTGAGCTTCCAATTTTTGAATCGGATTTCCCTCTGCTTGACGTAACCACCTCTGCTTTCGGTACTTACGTTACCATTCTCCAGCTTTTGTCCTACATTGAGTTTCCGTATCTCAACCTTATCAACTGTTTTCTCAGCGCATATCTTGCCATTGAGATCATGGTTTCGGGTACTCCCGGTCACGCCACCTATGTCACCCAGAGCATTTACAACGTTATCTGCGTAGCTCTTACCGCAATAACCGTGACCAAAATATACAAAGAACAAAGTCTTGAAAAGGAGCAGAAAAATGCTTGATGTCGGAAAAAAGCGACAGCTGATGTGGGACGACACCCTCATCGACAAAAGCGAAAATGTCGAAATAAGACTTCACAATCCCCAAAGGCAAAATGTTGCCTTTGTTGCCGATGCGCCGTGGGAAAAAAGCTATTTTGGTTATATGTCCACTGTAAAGGTTGGTGACACATACAGAATATATTACAGGGCATCGGTCATAAGAGCCACACAAAATGATTTTGAACAAGCCGATAACCTGGGCAATCTTAAAAACGGTATTGTTTGTGTGATAGAAAGCCGCGACGGCATAAACTTCACCCGTCCAAAAATCGGAAATTATACTGTTTTCGGTTCGAACGACAACAATATCGTTTATATGGGCGATCATTATCTTGACAGCTTTTCGGTGTATTACGATGAAAACCCGAATTGCCCGGCAGACGAAAAGTTTAAGGCGCTTTCAAGTCACGGCATGTCAAAGGGCGCCGCGCTTCATTATTACAAGAGCTGTGACGGATACCGTTTTGAGTACGTCGGAGTGCTTGATCTTATCGGCGCTTTTGACTCTCTCAATCTTGTGGTATATGACGAAAAAATAAAAAAGTACAGAGCGTATTACCGCTCGTTCCACATGGAGGACGGCTCTGACTTTGATGTCAATATCGGCCGCCTTCGCGGTCATGCTTTCCGCGATATCAGAACCAGTGAATCGGTCGATATGAAAGTGTGGGAGGGCGGACCTTTAAAAATAACATACTTTGACGGCGAAGACAACCTTCAGCTTTACACCAATGGTGTCACAAAGTATCACCGCGCCGATGTTTTTTATGGTATGGCAACGAGATACAACGATCGCAAGGATGATATACATAATCTCAAATACCTTCCCAATCCCGGGGGAGAGCGCGATGAGCTTATTGCCATAGAACAGCGTGAAGGCACTGCCATGACAGACTGCATAGTAATGCACTCTTATGACGGATATAGCTTTTATCGTTGCGGGGAAGCGCTTGTTTCTCCGGGTCCCGAAAATGGATATAACTGGTTCTACGGAGATTGCTATGCGGCACGCGGACTTTTCGAAACGCCGTCCGCTTTCCCCGGCGAACCAAACGAGCTTTCTTTGTACATGGGATCAGGCAAAGGAAAGGTCGGAGGCAAGACTCTGACACGCTATACCCTGCGCCTTGACGGTTTTTACTCGTGGAACGCGAAAAAATCGGGAGGTAGTGTGCTGACAAAGCCGTTTAAATTTGACGGAAACAAGCTTTCGGTAAATTTTAAAACGTCTGCTTTCGGTTCTTTGCATATAAAAATATGCGATGAAAACGGAAAAGCTATCGAAGGCTATGACAGCCGCAACCTGTTTGGCGACAGCGTAGACCGTCCCGTTGATTTTGAAAAAGATCTTTCAGCTCTTTCGGGAAAGACGGTTCGCCTTGAAATATTCCTTTCGGATTGCGATCTTTATTCTTTTATATTCGAATAATGAGAAGAAAAATGATTGATAAAGGAGGAGAAAAATGATTGATATCGGGAAAACACGACAGTTGATGTGGGACGACACCCTTATTGACAAAAATGAAAATGTGGAAATAAGACTTCACAATCCCCAAAGACAAAATATCGCCTTTGTTGCCGATGCGCCGTGGGAAAGGGTGTATTTCTGCTATCTTTCGCTGGTTAAAGTCGGGGAAAAATTCAGATTGTATTACCGCAGCCAGGGAATGACGACAGACCACGACCAAAACCTCGAGGAAAACTATACGAAAGAGCAAAAGGCCGAGCTTCACAAGGGGGTTATATGCGTTGTCGAAAGTGATGACGGCATAAACTTTTACCGTCCGAAGGTCGGACAGTATGAGATGCTCGGCTCGTATGACAACAATATTGTTTTCATGAGTGATGAATACATCGACAGCTTTTCGGTATATTATGACGAAAATCCCGACTGTCCCGACGATGAGAGATTTAAAGCACTTTTCTTTCCTTACATCGAAGGTCAGCCGCTTTCGCTTCATTATTACAAGAGCCGTGACGGTTACAGCTTTGAATTTGTCCGAGTGCTTGATATATACGGAGCTTTTGACACCCTCAACACTCTTACTTATGATACCGAAAAGAAAAAATACAGACTCTATCTGCGTTCATTCCACATGGAAGACGGTTCGGATTTTGATGTCAACAACGAAGTTTTGAGAGCTCAGGCATTCCGTGATATCAGAACCTGCGAATCCGAAGATATGATACATTGGACAAAACCCAAAAGACTAACCTATGACGACGGCGAGGACAATCTTCAGCTTTACACCAACGGCATCAAAAAATACCACAGAGGTGACGTTTTTATCGGTCTTCCCACCCGATACAACGATCGCAGGGACGACATCCACAACTGCAAATATCTGCCCAATCCCGGGGGCGTGCGCGAAGAGGTGATGGCAAGAAACATACGCTTTGGCACGGCTGTTACCGACTGTGTCTTTATGCATTCGGCCGACGGATATTATTTTTGCAGATCGCAGGAGGGATTTATCACTCCCGGTCCAGAAAACGGCAAAAACTGGTTTTACGGCGATTGTTATGTCGCCTGGGGCGTTGCCGAAACCGAATCTGTTTATGACGGCGAACCCAACGAGCTTTCGTTTTATGCAGGCGTCGGAAAAGGCGGCATTGGTAAAATGATGCTCACTCGATATACCTTGCGCCTTGACGGTTTTTACTCGTGGAACGCGAAAAAATCGGGAGGTAGTGTGCTGACAAAGCCGTTTAAATTTGACGGAAACAAGCTTTCGGTAAATTTTAAAACATCTGCTTTCGGTTCTTTGCGTATAAAAATATGCGATGAAAACGGAAAAGCCATCGAAGGCTATGACAGCCGCAACCTGTTTGGCGACAGTGTCGATCGTCCCGTTGATTTTGAAAAGGATCTTTCAGCTCTTTCGGGAAAGAACGTAAGACTTGAAATATTCCTTTCGGATTGCGATCTTTATTCTTTTATATTCCAATGACCAAAAGAACACCGACAAAATCGGTGTTCTTTTTTTGCATCTTTGCAAAAGGTGTTTACTATTTTTTGTTTGTGTGGTATAATGGTGTCGAAACACATAAAACGAGGGAAAACTATGATAAACGAAAAAGCAAACACCGATTGGGGCAAAAGCGTCACCGCAGTTGTGATAAAAGAAGGCAAGGTCTTGCTTGCCCGCCACACCTACGGCGGAGGCAAAGGAAAGCTTATTATCCCCGGCGGTTACATAAACGTCGGCGAAAGTCCGCGGGACGCCGTGGTTCGTGAATTTTTGGAAGAAACGGGTATAACGGTAGAGCCGAAGGATATAATCGGCATAAGATTTAACACCAACGATTGGTATGTGGCTTTTCGTGCCGAATACGTTTGCGGCGTTGCCACCTCCGACAACGACGAAAACAGTGAGGTTTTGTGGGTGGATATAAACGAAGCTCTTGAAATGGACGACGTTCCCGGCCTTACAAAAAGGCTGATCGAAAGCGCTGTTTCGGGCAAAACGGGACTTTGTTTTAATGAATATGTCGGCAGTACCAAATATGCGCCGAACTCTCTTTTTTGCTTGTGAAGAAATATTTTGAGCGCAAGGCGGCAATTTTGCGCGTTTTTATGATGGAAAAGCATTTTGATGCCGTAAAAAATGCCATGACAAAAGACCCGCAGGCTCTGAAAAAAGATGCGTGGCTTTGTAAAAGGTTGGAAATACTGAAAAAGTATTACGACGGCGTGTGGATACGCGATTATGAACGCGACGAAAGGGGAGAGTTCCCGGGATGGCTGAAACGCGGCGTTTTGTCGCAGGACGGGGTGTATGATCTTTTGTGCTCGGTTTCAAGCCTGCAGAATGCGGACGGAGAATGATTTTTGAAAGACGGTGCTTGTCGGCGTATTCTTCGGCGAGACGGTCTATGCCCATAGCTCCGCCCGAAAGGATAACTTCTGTTTCTTCGGGAATATGGGGTGACAGGTCAAATTCTTTTATGCTTCTCGATCCGACTATCAAAAGTTTCATTTCTAAAAAACCTCTGTTAAAAACGTTTAATTACTATATATAACCTAATAATTACTATAAATATAGAAATACTTATATTTTATCATATAATACTTCGTTTGTAAATATAATATAATAACAATATAATCAATTTTAGGCATATATAAAGCAAACGGAGGCGATCAAGGGTGTTGCCAAGTCAGTACAAAATGAATCTTATGAAGATCGGTCTTAAAATCTCATATTACAGAAAACTTCAGGGTATGACACAGGAAGAGCTTGCCGAAGCGTGTGCGCTTTCTGCGGGATATATTTCTCAGCTTGAAGCACCGAACTGCTATTTTTGCCCCTCACTGAAAACGCTTTTTACTATTGCAGAGGTGCTTAACGTTCCTGTTTCGAAGATCGTGGATATTGATGATTAAAAAAGTTCCGGCATTGCCGGAATTTTTTCTGTTGATTTATATGCAAACGTCTGATATAATCAAAAGTAAATCAGACAGTTTTTCGGAGGTAGAATGGACGTTATTGATTACGGCAAAAAGATCCCCCTACCCGAAAATTTTGAAAAATACGGCTTTTGCCGACAGGTAGACGATCTTGTTTTCAAAACTCTTATTGCCTCGGTGCAATTGAGGCTTGAGCTTACATTAAAAAAGGACGGCGCACTCTTTTGTCGGATCTTCGATACCGATTTCGGCGACGAATATATTCTTCACAAGATCCCCGATGCTGATGGCGCGTTTGTGGGGCAGGTGCGTGAAGAATACGAAAAGATCATATCCGACGTTTTGGAAAAATGCTTTGACGGACAAAAGAAATTTTGCGGACAGCTTCTTGAAATACGCGAATATCTGCTTGAAAAATACGGCACTCCCCTTGAGTTTCCGTGGGACGACGAAAACGCCATAGTAAGGCGCAACGACAACAAAAAATGGTACGCCGCTTTTCTTTCGGTAAATGCCAAAAAAATAGGTCTGCCCATCGACAGACCCGTGAAAATAATGAACGTAAAGGCAGATCCGAAAAAGATCGAAAGCGCGATCGACGGCAGGTGCTTTTTTCCTGCCTATCACATGAACAAAAAGCACTGGATCACCTTGCTTCTTGATGACGAGCTTGATATTTCCGAGATAAAAAGGTGGATTGACGAAAGCTGCAAGCTTGTGGCAAAATGATTGTTTTTAACGGGGCCCCGTTTTTGCTTTTGTGTTATATCAGCGCATCTGCTACCGCGTGTTCAAAACGCACGGCAGACCTATTTCCCGAGCCACCGTCAAAACGCGAATTTTTCATAAATACCGCCGTGATGCGGTTTTTCGGATCGACCCAGAAATGAGTGCCGTAAGCACCGCTCCAGCCAAAGGTGCCCACGGGAAGCGTGCCGTATTCTTCGGATGCAATAACCCGCACGCCAAGCCCCCAGCTCTCAGGTCTGTTCATTATGTGCGGCGGCACGTGGGCGGCAGAATAAAGCTCGAAGCTTTTCTTTGACACAAGTGCTTTTCCGCCTGCTTTTCCCTTTTCAAGAAGCATGGTGGCAAATTTTTCATAATCGTCAAGGGTCGAAACAAGTCCAGCCCCCGCAAGATTGTGGGCGGCAGGATAGTTTTCGAAAACGCAACCTTCGTCGGTGTGACCCACACGACTTTTCCCAAGCACCTTTGCGTGCATGGCGGCCATTCTGTCCCATTGTTCACCGCTTGGCACAAAGGTGGTGTCGACCATGCCGCAGGGAATGAATATTTCGTTTTTCAAAAATTCTCCGTAGTTGCGTCGAGTTACCTTTTCGATCACAAGTGCCATGGCATCAAAGGCGGCAACGGCGCTGTATGCCTGGTGTGTAAAAGGCTCGAAATCAAGCCCTGCCGATGCAAACCTTGTTACCGTATCGTCAAGAGTTTCGCGGTCTTTGTCGGAAGTTTTTACGTATTTTATACTGCCAAGTCCCGAGGTGTGGGTGAGAAGATGCAAAATTTTTGCATCGTTCTGCGCTTTTCCAAGGTCGCGGCCGTCGGCATCGACAATGCGGATGCCGTCAAACTGCGGCAGGTATTTTTTTACAGGGTCGTCAAGCGAAATAAGCCCCCTGTCGATAAGGATGAGGGCGGCAAAGCCTGTTACGGGCTTTGTCATAGAGGCAAGACGAAAGACCGTCTTTTCGTCAATCGGCGTGCCATCTTTGTCGCGATGACCGAAAAAGCCTTTGTAAACGTTTTTTCCGTCCTGCGACACAGCGTATGCCGAGCCGAAAAGGTTGTTTTCGTCAAGGTCGATTTTTGCGCATTTTTCTATGTTTTTGATAAGTTTTTCGATATCAAGCAGAGCCATAATACTTATCCTTTCCCGATGTTGAATATATTATATCACGAACGGAAAATCATTGCAACAAAAAAGCGGCACAAAGCCGCTTTTTTGATTTTTTTGTTTATTTTACGTTGATGTAAAGAACGTGTCCCTTGTATTCGTCCTCGGCACATCCGCGCAACCAATGATAGGGGATGGTTGCCGAAACCTTGTTGCCGTTTTCGTCAATGTACGAGCCCTGCAAAGTTGCGCTGTTGTCAACGTGACCGTGACCCGAGAAGCAACCCTTGATAACGTCGGCGTTGCTTGTGATAAGCTCGTAGATCTCGCCGTTTGCACGGAGCGATTTGTCAAGCGAGTTAAGTCCCACGTGGCAGAAGAAGAGGATGGTGTATCCGTTCTTGCGGGCATATTCGATGTCGGCTTTCAAAAGGTCAACCTTTTCTTCGGTGAAATAATATACCCAGTTACCGTATTCGATACAACGCGCATTGTCTGCCGAAACCACAAGCACCTTGTCGCCGACAAGTCTCGAATAATAATCGGGATTATGCGGCCAGATGGCGTCTACCTTTTTCTTTATGTCATCCATACTGCCCGAACCGGGATAGAAATATTCGTGGTTTCCGAGCAGAGCGATAACATCGGGATAAAGATCGAGAACGTGGGTCTTGAAAAGCTCTACGTTTGCATCCGACGAGATCGATTCCACGTTGTCGCCGCAAAGAACGATCTGATCTGCAAAGCTTGCGCATTTAAGAGCCTTGTCAAGGGCTTCGGTGTGACCCTCGTTGTTGGAGTTGAGATGTGCGTCTGTTATCATCGAGATCTGAACTGTCTTGCCGTCGTTTTTGCCGCTGTCAACAGTGAGCTCGCGGACAGAAACGCCCGTTTCGTTAACGGTGTATGCGACGGGATAGTGCGAGTTTGCCGCAGGGGTCGTGCCTCCGCTGAAATATGTGTCTTTCCACTCTTTCATAATGTTTTCAAAGACCTCCTTGTCTTTATCGTTGTGGGGGACGTTGTTTCTTGTTATGTTTACAAGGCTTGAGGATACGGGATCGGAATATACGGTAAATTCGTGTCCGTTGGCATCCTTACAGATAGCGTATGCCCTTGTGGTATAGAAAGTGTTGTAGTTTTCGGGATCTATGCCGATAAGGCAGAGGGTGTAAAGAAGACCGTTGTCGGTTGTGTCAAAAATGTTTCTTGCCCGAATGTGTCTTGAATAGAAGGTGTTGCCCTTGTATTCGTATTTTCCGCCCAGAACAAGCTGTGCACTTCCCAGATACACCTTGGGGAAAATAACTGCGCCGTACTCGGTGATGTTGAATTTTTCGTCGAAGGTGTTGTCCTTGTTCACGATAAATCTGAGACCTTGGGGGGCGTTTTCGTCGGGAATACGTATTTGCAGACCGATTATGCCGAATTCTTTGCCTGCGGGATCGTAGTTTACGTAGTTTGCTTTAAGCACGGTGCCTGCGGCAAGGGTTTCGCCGCTTGCGGGACCTGTGGTCTTGCCTTCATAGCACCAGCCTGCAAAAATTCCGTCGTGCTCGTTGCGATAAAGATATTCGTCAAAGTCAAGGGAGGTTTCCTTAAGTATTGTTATGGTATCGCCGTCGTTGGTGTAATAGTCAGCATCAGACTTTGTTATGTTGTACGAGCCCACGGGAAGGCCGATATATCCGCCCTTTGATGAATAGTATACTTTGCCCGTGGATTTGTTCACCGACTTTGCAGTGACGTCCGAAAGCACCTTGAAGAGGGTCTTGCTGTTGCCTGTCGGCACAAGGAAAATTCCTGTGTCGCAGGTGTATTCATAGGTGTTTGCAGGGGCAAGATTTGCCGCGTTGTCAATCGAAAGTGCTGCTCCGTTGCTCTTTACAAGAGTGAGATCGCCGCTTATTTTTGCCGCTGTGCTTGTTGTGGTGGTAAAGCTTCCCACCGAACCCTTTACGTAGATGATGTCCACGTTATTGAGGGTGGCGCCCGTTCCGCAAAGCACCATTTTTTGAACGTTTGTGCCGTCGATGATTATTCTTGCATCGCCGTTTATCACCGATGCGGTGTTGTGGCCGATGTTAAGGGTGCCGATGGTAAGATCTGCGCCAAGGTAGATGCTTGTGTCCTGCGCTTTTGCCGCATACGCGCCTGCAAAGAGGGTGTAGGCGGGATTTCCCGACGTGCCCTTTATATATCCGATTTTGCCCTCAAGGCGCAGATCGTGGTCGCCTGTGTACATCGATTTGTAGTGGTGGGCGCGGAAAGAAATGTTTTTGAAAATACTGTTGCCCTGAAGCTTTAAGCTTGCTGTGGTTCCGTTGGCGGAAACGCTTCTTGAATAGTCGATTATCTGACTGTCAACCTTGTCTTCCGAAAGACCTTCGAAGGTGATGGTGCCTGCGTGGACGGGGACGTTGCAGACCGAGGAGGACTCTGACCAGTAGGCGGTGTCCATAATAACCACTCTGCCGTCCTTGCCGTCAAGGGCGTTTACCGCCGCGGTGAGCGACGCGAAGGGCGCTTTTGCCGAAGTTCCGCTGTTTTCGTCGCTGCCCTTTTCCGAAACGTAGTAGGAAAGAAGCTTTTCTTGGTCTGTAAAGATCGCTTTAAGATGTCCGTTTCCTGCATTTTCCCATTTGTCAAAGTATTTGCCTTCGGAAACTGTGGGATAGGCGTAATAATCTGCGCCGTCACCGAGAGAGGTGCGGATATCGTATTCGCCCGCTTCGGTTATCGTCATTTTTCCGCCTACGGGATAGAAGATGTGCGCTTGTCCCATGGCGTAGATATGTTTTCCGTCGGGAGCGGCAAATGCGCTGTCACGGGAAAGGGGAATTTCGTTTTCTGTGCCGTTTTTGACAAAGATGAATTTGTCGGCGTCAAGATCGTCCTTGGAAAGTGCGAATTTTATTTCTTTGTCTTCGGTTGCAAGGTAAAAGAGAATATCGCCCGATGCCGCCTTTTCACCTGTGCTCCATACCGAAACCGCGGGACTGTTCAGCGAAAAAGCAAGGTTTTTGGCAGTGCCCTGCGTGCCGCCGAGGGTGAGCTTTTTTATAGTCTTGCAGGTGGGGGAGACCGAAAGATATGTGTTTTCGGTGTTTGTATTTTCAGTGAGTATAACGTGGGCAAAATGACCGCCGTCAAGAATGGCGCCGTTGTTTGCGCTTGCCTTGTCGGGGGCAGAAAGCACAAGCTTTACATTTATAACCTCGTTAGAATTTTCCGCAAAGTGTACGGTGTTTCCTGCGGTGTAGATTGTGTTTCTTGCAAGCTTTACGCCGTCAAACACAGTGTCGCCCGAAAGGACCACGGTGGCATCCGCCGTGATGGCGCCGCCGATAAGAGTGATCTTTTTTGTGTGCTTGGGAATGTTTTCATAGTCGGAAATACCGACAAGGTGGATTCTGCCCTCACTGACACCTGCGGAATTTATGGCAGTCACAGCCGCCGAGAGAGTTTTGAACGCCGAAGCTGCCGAAAGACCGTCTGCGCTGTCCGCACCGCTTTCTGTGTTGACGTAGAAAACGTAGGGCGAATCTTTGTCTGTGTATTTTGCGTCGAAGGTCATGCTTTGGGTGATTTCAATGACGTCGCCCGGGAAAAAGTCTTTTCCGTCATACGTCCAGCAGGCAAATACCTTGCCGCTTGCGGGGGTAAAGGGACATTCGGGGATGGTATAGGGCTTTCCGTTGGAATACCGTGCCGAAATATCCGCCTGACCCGAAATTCCCGATTTCAGGGTTACGTTTGAGATCAAGTCTTCTTCTTTTGCAAATTCCACAGTCTGAAGCGAAACCGAAGGATCTATGTGGTAATATCCGTTTTCGTTCTTTGAAAGCATTTTGCCAAAGATGGCAGGAACAAGACCTTCTGTGTCGGAAACGATATCAAAGCCGAGAAATTCGCCGACCTTGCCGTTTTGTGTCTTTTCAAAAACGGGGGTCACGCTGCCGCCGTTTGCCTGAACGTAATAATCAAGCGAAGCGGAGTTTACAGTGATGTTACCGCCGTCCTTTTCGATGTGGTTGATGATGACGAAAATCTTGCCGTGGTTTTTGTCGGGAAGCTGACCATCGGATACCGCAAGGGTAAAGGGTGCGCCGTCAATGGCGATCTTGTCGCGGTTTATCACAACCACGGTGTTGCCAAAGGCGCAATATTCGTTGTTTACACCGCTTGTCGAGCCGAGCTTTAAGGTGCGGTTTACGTTGCCGCCGTTGAAGGTGAAGAAGATGTTGCCGTTGATGATGCCGTTAGAAATATTGCCTGTGGCAAGCGTCTTGCCCGAAGAAAGGGTGGCGCCGTTGAAGTTGTAATAAACGTCGCCGTTAAGGGTGGCAAATCCCGACGTGCCGTTTCGCATACCGCCGTAGATGTTATCAAATGTGCCTGCGTTGAAGTTGTAAACCACGTCGCCCTCGGTGGTAAAGCTTGATGTCGTACCGCTAAGATAGCCTGCGATCGAGCCTGTCTCTGCATACTGAACGTCGGGAGAATCAAAGTTTATCGTTCCGCCGTTTTTGGCATAATACGAGCCGATATACATTTTAAGATCAAGCTTTTTGTCGGCGCGGTAGCCGTGCTCGTAAAGGCAGTTTTTGCCGAAGGTGATGCTGCCGTCCGAGGGGAATATCCAGTCTTCGGTCGTCGAGCCGTCGGCGTGCTTTACGGTGATGTTGTCAAAAACAATGTTTGCACCGCCCGTGGGGACAAAGGATTTTGTGGCGTTTTTGAATTGAACAACGTTGCCGTTTGCCGAATTGTTGTAACCGACAATTTTCAGCGTTTTGCCCGCGTGCTTTGAAAGGTCGGGTGTTACGGGCAGGGTGTCGACACCTTCGAGATAGATGGTTGCATCTCCTGCGGGAAGGGCAGAAAGAGCCGAGGATATCGAGGTGTAAACTGTGCCGTCAAAGCCCGAAATGACACCGTCGGTGCTGACGTAGACCGCGCCCTCAACAGGCTGTTCTTCCTGATTTTTCTCTTCGATAAAGGTTATTTCCTGAAGAGAAGCCGAGCTTGTCACGGTGTAATAGCCCGACGAATTTTTGGTAAGAGCTGTTCCGCCGATGGCAGGAACAAGACCTTCGGTGTCGGGGACAGAATTGAATCCGAGGAATCTTCCCACAGTACCCGAGGCGGATTTTGCAAATACGGGAGAAAGTTTTCCGCCTTTTACCGAAAGATAATAGTCGATGGCGGTTGCCGAAACGGTTATCTGCGCATTGCTGTTTGAGGCAAGATCTTCGGCGTGGTTTATGATAACGAAAAGCTTGCCGCGATTTGTGGGCAGTTTTCCGTCAACAATTTTGAGAGTGAAGGAGTTGCCGTCGCTTTTGATGCTGTCGGCGTTGATGATCGCCGCCATATTTCCGAAGGCGGTGTACGAATCGGTGATATTGCCCGACGAGCCCATATAAAGCGTGCGGTTTATTTTGCCGCCGTTAAAAGTAAAGAGAATGTTTCCGTTGAGAACGCCGTTTTTGAGGTTTCCCATGGCAAAGGTGGCATTTGATGAAAGATCAGCGCCGTTGAAGTTGTAATAAACGTCGCCGTTAAGGGTGGCAAATCCTGTGGTGCTGTTGCGCATGCCTCCGTAAACTCCGTCAAAGATTCCCGCATTGAAGTTGTAGACCACGTCACCCTCGGTGGTAAAGCTTGATGTCGTACCGCCAAGATAGCCTGCGATCGAGCCGGTCTCTGCATACTGAACGTCGGGGGAATCAAAGTTTATCGTTCCGCCGTTTTTTGCATAGTACGAACCGATGTGCATTTTAAGATTAAGATTTTTGTCGGCACGGTAGCCGTGCTCGTAAAGGCAGTTTTCACCGAAGGTGATGCTGCCGTCCGAGGGGAATATCCAGTCTTCGGTCGTCGAGCCGTCGGCGTGCTTTACGGTGATGTTGTCAAAAACGATGTTTGCACCGCCCGTGGGGATAAAAGATTTTGTGGCGTTTTTGAATTGAACAACATTGCCGTTTGCCGAATTGTTGTAACCGACAATTTTCAGCGTTTTGCCCGCGTGCTTTGAAAGGTCGGGTGTTACGGGCAGGGTGTCAACACCTTCGAGATAGATGGTTGCATCTCCTGCGGAAAGAGCAGAAAGAGCCGAGGATATCGAGGTGTAAACTGTGCCGTCAAAGCCTGTGATGACGCCGTCGGTGCTGACGTATGCCGTATTTTCCGAAGCGCCCACACTTGTCGGATATACCACTGCCGCAGGCAGCAGCATAAAGACCGAAAGAATAAGAGAAAGTATTTTTTTCATATCTTTTCCTCCTATTGATTTTGATAAAAGATAATGTTATAATAATTACAGAATACCATGTCCGATTTATATTTTCAAGCCCTAATCAGCTATTTTTACATAGAAATCGGACACAAAAGGCGGGAAATTATGATTTATGACAAGCGAGACCTGCAACTTATCGCCCACAATCCGAACGACAGCTCGGATCCCAAAGAAATCGAACGCTTTCTCAAGGATCTTCGGTGGCGGTTGAGGATCATAAAACCAAGGAAGTATATTGAGATCAAAACTTTTCTTTATGCCTGCGACAAGATTCGCCCTGTGGGCTATGGCTCGGTTGGTGACAAGCACGATTTTTGGGAGTTTACCCTGGTGGTAAAGGGGTGCGCACTCGAGCTTTCGGACGACAAAGAGCATCTGCTCACCGAGGGAATGATGGTTGCGCACAAGCCGATGGAGTTTCACAAAACTTATCAGCAAGGGGATGCAGAACTCGAATTTATGGTGGCATCGTTTGAGCTTGTCGGTGAGGATGTGGATTTTTTTGCCGACAAGATTTTCAATCTGCTTCCATCGCAAATCAGCCTTTTCAAAACGGCGGTACAGGCCTTATCGAAGTATTACAGCGGCTACGGCAGCGAAAAAAATCTTCAAAAGGGCATCAGCATTTTCGAAGGTCTGTTGTGCGATCTTGTGATCTCCGCAGAGACAGACCGTGAAAAAAGAATCGATCCGAGATATCTGGAAATCGTCGGAGTATTGAACAGAAATTATGAAAAAAAGCTTACCCTTTCCGAGTTGTCTCAAAAATGCAACATGAGCGTAAGCCTTATGAAAAAGATCTTTGCTCAAAATTCCGATTGTGGCATTATGGCTTATTTCAGCAAAATAAAGATCAGGCGCGCCACCGAGCTTCTCGATCAGGGTTATGATGCAGAAGAAACGGCACGGATGCTTTCGTATTCGAGCTATGAATATTTTATATATTGCTTCAAAAGAGAGACCGGAATGACGCCGCTCAAATACCTTAAAAAGGAAAACTGAAATAAAAAAGCACCCAAGGGGTGCTTTTTTATGTATCAGCCGATGCGCTTGATAGCTTCGTTAAGGTTTGCAAGGCCCATTTCAATTCCTGCGATGCAGTCCATTGTGCCTTCGTATTCGATGGTAACGCAACCGTCGTAGCCCGCCTTTTTAAGGATGGCAAGACAACGCTCCACGTCAACGTCGCCCATACCGCAAACGTTGGCAACAAGCTTTGCGCCCCCGCGTGATGTGAGGTAGGGTGAAAGGGGAGTTTTGTGATAGCCGTAGTTTGAAAAATCCTTTGCGTGCACGTGGAAAGCATAGGGCGCAAGACGGGACACCGCAAGATAGGGCACGTCGTCGGCACACATAAAGTTGCCCATGTCCACAAGCAGACCGAAGTTTTCGTGGTTTACGGCGTTGAAGATGCGCTCAACTCTTTCGCTGTCCTGGCAGACATAGCCGTGGTTTTCGATCATGGTTTTCACACCCACCGATTTGCCGTATTCTGCAAGTTCGCGGATATTTGCGGCAAGCTCGGGCAGGGCAAGGTCAAAACTGCGGTATTTGGTCTGGGAAAAATATGCATCGTGGCGCATAACGGGAGCGCCGAGGATTTTTGCAACGTCGATCTTTCTTTTCACTCTTTCGATCTCGGCGCGCGTTTCCTCGTCGGTGTTTTTGATAAGGGATGCGCCCACTGTGTATGCCGAGATCTTGATGCCGCATTCGTTTGCCTTTTCGGCAAGCTTTTTTGCATATTCTTCCTCGGTCATTCCCTCGTCGGTGGGGAGATCAATAAATTCGATGGCGCAAAATCCCATCTGTGCCGCCTTTTCAACGCAGTCGAAAAGGTTCATTCTTTTGTCTCTCAGATACTGGGAAAAAGAATATGAGCTTACGGAAGTATACATCGTATGTCCTCCTTGTCAGATCTTTTCAACAGGAACAAGCTCGTTCATAACAAGACCTGTGATAAGCTTCGGATAGAAATAGGTGGATTTCTGAGGCATTTTTTCGCCGGCAAGAGCCACGTCCTTGATCTCGTGCACCTTTGTGGCGTTGAGGATGAACGAGCAGTTGAACTCGTCGTTTTTCACGCAGTCGCAGGCTTCGTCTGTGTCTCTTGTGTATTTAAGGTTGATCTGGTTTGCCATGTTTTCCTTGTCGATACCGAAGAGCTTTTCGAGAATGAGCGAGTGAAGAACTGTTACGTCAAGTCCCTTGTAGGCATCCGACTTTCCGGGATTAAGGGCATCAAGCTCTGCCTTTGCCGCATCCCCGTCCTTGAGGGTGAGAAGATAGAATTTTCCGCTCTTGGTGCAGAAAACATAGGATTTTTTGTCAACGTTTTCCGCAAGCTTTGCGTCAATGTCACCGCGTGCAATCTCGCACACGTCGAAAAATTCCGAGATCTTCGAGATGGCTTCTTCCTCGTCGAACTTTTCAAGTCCCTTTATCATTCTGTGGGTGGGGAATACCACAAGGCCTTCGTTTTCCATATCGATAAGCATCATCATAACGTAGTTGCCTGCACAGCCGTCGCACTTGATTATGCCGTCTTCAATAAGCTTCTTTTTGAAGTTGAGGGCGGTTTCATATCTGTGGTGGCCGTCGGCGATGAAGAGCTGTTTGTCTTCAAAGGCTTTTTCGATAAAGTCGGTGTCGGCGCCCTTTTCGATCTTCCAAAGGCGCTGGGTAACTCCGTCCTCACAGGTAAATTCGATATCTGCCTTGCCGTTTGTAAGGTCTGCCACTTTGCCGGAGATCTTGCGGTCGGCGTCGGTGTACATCGAATAGATGGGGCTGAAGTTGCAGTAGGTTGCGCTCATAAGGTTGAAGCGGTCGGTCTTTGCCTTCGAGAGAGTTTCTTCGTGGGGGAGAACGACGTTTTCGGAAAATTCGCAAAGCTTTACTCTTGCAAAAATGCCCTTTATCTTCTTTACTTCGCCGTAAACTTCAAATTCTTCCTCGTAAACGTAAATACCCTTTGTGGCATCGTTTTCAAGAATGCCGTCGGCACGGAGCTTTTTGTAAAGCGCACCTGCATCGGCATAGGCGTTTTCGCCTATGGGAAGCTCGAGACGGATGATGTTGTTTTCGCTGACTTTTATGTATTCTTCTCTCTGCGCAGGGGAGATGATGTCATAAGGGGGACATACGTTTTTGGAAATATCGCCTGCCTTGTCTGTAAATCTTAATGCCGAAAATGCTTTTACTGTTGCCATTGGTTTTTTCTCCTAAAAGTTTTATAGTGTTATTATATAGTGTATATCTGCACTTTTCAATAGCTTTTGGTAATGATGCAATGTTTGTGACAGATCATTCAAAAACGATAAGGGCAATAAGCTCTACGTCCTCTGTTCCTTCGTTCTTTATCGAATGTCCCGTGCCGCAGGGGCAGATGGCAAGATCGCCTGCACAAAGAGTTTTTTCTTCGCCGTTGTCGGAATATACGGCACATCCCTTTACAACGTAAAAAAGCTCTGCATCGTGCTCGTGCACATGATATCCGATGCCGCAGCCCGGCTTTATAACGAGCTTTCCGAAAAGTCTGCCCTTGTTGTTGAGCTCTTCTTCTGTGATAAAATTGGTAACTTCAATAACTCCGTCGCCGCCGCGCATATTTTCGCGCAGGTCTGTATTGAAGGATGCACTCTTTTTAATCATGATTTTTTCTCCTTTTTCGTTTATTCGCATATTGCGCTATTGTTTTTTTGAAAATGATAGTATATAATAGTATTGTACAATGAGATTAGTGTTTTTTCAAGAGAAAAGATAAATAAACGGAGAATTTTTTTATGGAAATGAATTTTGTTTTGCCCACAAGAATGGTTACGGGCAGTGACTGTGTTATAAAAAACGCCGCATTTCTTGCGGAATACGGAAAAAAGTGCATTATCGTCACGGGAAAAAGCTCTGCAAAGAAAAGCGGCGCCCTTGATGATATGACAAAGGCATTGGGTTCTGTCGGTATCGAATGGTGCGTTTTTGACGGCATCGAGCAAAACCCGTCATACGCTTCCTGCAAAAAAGCATCGCTTCTTGCCATAGATTTCGGCGCACAGTTTGTGGTCGGCATCGGCGGCGGCTCGCCGCTGGACGCCGCAAAGGCGGTGGCTGTGCTTGCCACAGACAAAAATATGGACGAAAAGACCATGTTTTCCTCGGTGTGGGAAAAAAATCCCCTGCCCATCGTATGTGTGGGAACAACGGCAGGCACGGGAAGCGAGGTCACACCCGTATCTGTCATAACAAATTCGTCGGGAATGAAAAAAAGCTTCCGCGCAATCACAACTTTCCCCAAGCTTTCGTTCGGCGATGCAAAGTATACTCTTTCGCTTTCGCCCGATTTCACAAGATCCACAGCCATCGACGCCCTTTGCCACTGTGTTGAAAGCTATTTCAACCGCACGGCAAACGAGCTTTCGTGTTGCTTTGCCGTAAGAGGCGTGCAGATCCTTTGCGAAATGCTTGAAAAAACGGCAACCGACGATACGCTTTCGTATGAAGACCGCGAAAAGCTTTATTGTGCCTCTATCTACGGCGGTCTTGCCATAAGCGTTACGGGCACGGCTTTTCCACACGCCTTCGGATATTTTCTCACCGAAAACCACGGTGTCGCCCACGGCAACGCCTGCGGCGCGTACTTTCCCGAATTTATCGAATACAACGCCGCAAACGCAAAGGAGCTGTGCGACAGATTTTTTGCTTCGGTCGGCGTTTCAAAGGAAAAACTTTGTGCGCTTGTTGTGGAAAATCTTCCCGAAAAGCAGGTTTCTTGCGGGGTGAGCCTTTCGGCAGAGCAGATAGATGAGCTTTTGCCGAGATACGAAAACAATGCAAGCCTTAAAAAATGCTACGGCACCGCAGATGCCACCCTTGCAAAGAAAATTCTTTCAAAGCTCTTTTTGGCTTAATTTTTGAGATAACAGGAGAGGATTTTTTATGGATCTTCGCTTATTCGAACATATTACAAAGGAAAATTTCGACCTTTCGTCGGTTTCGTCAATGCGCACGGGAGGCAAGGCAAAATATGCCTTTTTCCCCGAAAGTGCAAACGAGCTTTGCGCTCTTGTTGATGCTTTAAGGGATGAGACGGGCGTTCTTGTCGTCGGAAATTCCAGCAATCTTCTTTTCCCCGACGATGCTTCGCAACTGACTGTGATTTTCACCACCAGAATATCCGAGATCAAAAAGCTTTCGGACACCGAAATTTTTGCTTCCTGCGGTGCGCAGATGACGTCTCTTTCAAATTTTGCATCAAAAGAGGCTCTTTCGGGGCTTGAATTTGCCTTTGGCATCCCCGGAAGCGTGGGGGGCGGCGTTTTTATGAACGCAGGCGCCTACGGCGGCGAAATGTCGCAGGTGATAAAAAGCGTGCTCTGCTATGATGCCGAAAACAAAAAGACATTGGAGCTTTCACGCGAGGAGTGCAATTTTTCTTATCGCCACAGTATTTTCATGGAAAACAAAAAGATTGTCGTTCTTGGCGCAAGCTTTGAGCTTGCAAAAGGGGACAGGGAAGAGATAGAGGCGGTCTGCCGCAAGAATATGACGGCGCGCCGCGAAAAACAACCGCTCGAATACCCCTCCTGCGGCTCTGCTTTCAAGCGTCCGCAGGGACATTTTGCAGGAAAGCTTATTGAGGACTGCGGTCTCAAGGGCTTTGCCGTCGGCGGAGCGCAGATATCGGAAAAACACGCGGGTTTTGTCATAAATTGCGGCGGCGCAACGTCAAACGACGTCCGCACGCTTATGGCAAGCGTTACCGAAAAAGTATATGAAAAATTCGGGGTGACCCTTTGCCCCGAGATCGAGATAATTGAGGAAAACCAAAAATGAGCACAAACGATACCTCCACCTTTAACCAAAGCACAAAAAACGCCGTGCTTGCGGCAAAGCCGTCGAAAAAATGCTGTAAGCGTGCGCATCTTTTGGGCATGCTTCTTTTCGGTCAGGTGTTTGGCATGGGTGAGATCAGAATAGTCGGCGAAAACGAGCATATTCTCGACCACGCGGCAGGACTTTTGAAGTCGCTGGTGGATGTGGACGTTTCTCCCTTTCGCGAAACTCTTTCCAATCAAGGGAAAATTGATATTAAAGACGAGGAAATCTGCTCAAAGATCCTTGCCTTTTTCGGCTATGACAAAAAAGAGCTGACCACAAGCTACACCATTCTTTCGGAGATTTTTAAGTGCGAAAACTGCAAAACCGAATTTATAAAGGGCGTTTTTCTTTCGTGCGGAAACGTCAGCTCGCCGAGAAAAAGCTATCACCTTGAATTTAACGTATCCTATTTCAACCTGTCAAGAGAATTGCTGTTTTTCTTGAAGGGGATGTCGTTTGAGGCAAAGTACACAAAGCGCAGTTCGCACTACGTCATCTACTATAAAGAAAGCGAAAAGATCGTGGATTTTCTCGGTCTTATCGGTGCGACAAAAGAGAATTTTGAATATAACAACACCCTTATTGCCAAGGATATCCGCAACAATCTCAACCGCCTGAACAACTGCGAAATGGCGAATATGACAAAGCAGATACAAAGCGCATCAAAGCAGATCGAGGCGATAAACAAGCTCTTTGCCACGGGTGGCGCAGAAAGCCTTTCGGACGATCTTCTTGAAACGGCGCGTCTGCGCATCGAAAACCCCGAAGCCTCCCTTTCACAGCTTGCCGAGCTTCACGATCCGCCCGTTACAAAATCTTGTGTCAACAGAAGACTGAAAAAGCTGACGCAGGAGGTATAATAGCTTGTGCAAAGCGCAAATTTTGCTGAATATCACACGGAAAATTTCGGACAGACCAAAATAAATATTTGCGAGGTGCCAAAATGAAAAAACATATGACAATACGCAAAAAAATTCCACTGTTCCTGTCTGTGGTAGTATTCGTTTCGCTTTTTGGATTGTTTGGTTGCACGGCAGGACAAAAAAAGACGGTTTCGTCGATCGAGTCGATGTCGCTTGTCCGCCTCGTAATGCGCGGCGGCACCGAATATAAGATCGAAGTCGATGGTGAAAAAACAAAAATTTTGCGTTATCGCGAAGTGTATGCCGACAATAAAACAAGTCTTGTACCCGAGGCAAGTGCGGTTGTTGACACGGCGGAATTTGTTGAGCTTGTAAATAACTGCGGAGTTATCCGCTGGGACGGATTTCACGGCAAACATCCAAAGAACGTGCATGATGGGGAAATGTTCCGTTTTTCTGCCTGTGTGAACGGCGATAAAACCATTAAGGCAGATGGCTCGGAAAATTTTCCAAAGGGATACAAGGATTTTGTCAGAGCGCTTGACAAAATGCTTGCACAGCAAGAGAGTGCGTGAGCTATAGATCCGGCACAAGCAAAGAGAAAGAGGATAGCATGGTTATTGATTGGAAAATTATTGCAGAACTTACCGACAAGAATGTACTTGGCACCGATGGATTGAGCAATAAGGAGCCAAGGAAAAAAGCAAGAGCTATTTTGATAAATGAAGACGGAAAATATGCGGTAATGTACGAAGAAAAAACCGACATTTACTCTTTGCCGGGTGGCGGAATTGAAGACAGGGAAGATGAAACGGCGGCAATAACAAGAGAAGTGTATGAGGAAACAGGCTGTATATGTGATGATATAAAACGTTTGGGGGTTGTTTCCGAAAACAGATACCATGCCGACATTACAACTTTGTCGTATTTTTTTGTGATACATACAAAAACAAAGTATACAGTTCCACACTTGACAAAAGAAGAAGCCGAGCTTGGCACAACACTGAAATGGTGTTCGCTCGGCGAAATGATTCATTTGATTAAAGATATCTGCCATGAAACGAATCAAAAAAGATTTCTGCAGGCAAGGGATCTTGCGGCGATTGATGAATATATGCGAGTTTTTAACATAACCCGGATATAAATCAAGATTAGCGCGATGGAAAACATAAGGCAGACAGTGAGGGGAACAGCATGGATATTTTATTCCACACAGATGAATATGTGTTTTCATACAGAGTTGCGGGGATATGCATACATAAAGGCAAAGTTCTGTTGCAAAAACCCATCAATGACACAGCCTTTGCTTTTCCGGGTGGTCAGGTGACCTTTGGTGAAACGAATGAACAGACTCTTTCAAGAGAGTTTTTTGAAGAAATCGGTGTGAAAATTTCGGTGGGCGACTTGAAATGGGTAGGAGAAGTGTTTTTTCCATGGGGCAACAAACAATGTCATCAGATTTGTTTGTATTATATTGTGGAAATAACCTCCGATAATATCCCGTGGGAAGGTGTTTTCACAGGAAAAGAACAAATAGAGGGTGGGAATTTCAATATGGAGTTTCATTGGGTTCCCCTGACAGAATTGAAGAATATAGAAATCTATCCCACTAATGTTGTTGAGCTTATGGATCGTATAGATAATGATGGAGCACAGCATTTTATATATCGTGAATGAGAAAACACATAAAGGTTGATTTGTGAAATGGATGTGATGCAAATGCTGAGTACTGCAAACGTTAAAACTGTCATCGTAGATCTGGACAGAACTTTGCTGCACACAGATAAAACAATGTCTGCATATACCGTTAAAGTTCTTAAATGTTGTAAGAAATGTGGAATCAAAATCATGGTTGCCACAGCAAGACCTTTCCGTGCAACAAAGCAATATTGTGAATTGATAGATTTTGATGCAATAGTCGTTTCCAATGGTGCAAGAGTGATTTGCGGAAACCGACGAACAGATTGTGGGATATACCTAAAAAGTGCCGAGCGTTTGATAAATGCGTTGAAACACTACCCGAATCTGCGAATTACTCTCGAAACAGGAGATTGTGCATATTCAAATCTTCCGATCGAGGATTATGATACAGTTATTACCGACGATTTAATTGGTATTGCTGACAAAGAAGGGGTACTAAAAATACTTGTTCACCTTGACAGAGAGGAAGATCTGTCGATAGTTCAAAAAGAATTGACTGAAGATTTGTATTATACTATCGCACACGGTTATCTATTGCAAATCATGAGCACATCAGCAACAAAATGGAATGGCATAAAGGCAATGCTTAATATCTGCAACTGTTCTTCTGATGAAACTGCCTATTTCGGAGACGACCAGGACGATATTGAACCGATGAAAATGTGTGGGCTGGGAATTGCTGTTTCCAACGGAATAGACGAGGTCATATCTGTTGCCGATTATGTCATAGAAAGCAACGATGCAGATGGCGTTGCAAAATTCATAGAGCATCAGATATTAAAGAAATGGAACTTTCAAAACTAGAAAATGAGAGCGGAGGTTTTTCCTCTGCTCTTGTGCTTTGACCGTATTTGAAATAAAAAATTGAAATCAACATTTTCACAAAAACGTGTTGTTCATTTTTCCTCCCGATGCTGATAAAATAGCATTGTAAAACAAAAAGGAGGTTTCATTTATTATGAACACAGACAAAATTTTAGCAGAATCGATTGCAAAGGACTATGCGCCCAAGGGTAACTCAAAGATCGTTGCCTTGAAAAAACTTGACAGCCGTGCAAAGCTTCCTGCAACAATTTTCACTTACACATTCGGCATTGTATCAGCGCTTGTGTTTGGCACCGGAATGTGCTTGGCAATGCGTGTTATCGGCAGTGGTATGCTCGGCATGGTGCTGGGAATCATTATTGGTATTATCGGCATGATCGGTTGTGCCGTGAATTATCCTATCTACAAAAAAATGCTTGAAAAGGGCAAGGCAAAATACGGCTATGAGATCGTACAGCTTGCCAGCGAGATAGCAGACGAAAAATAAAAAGCACAAGGAGCGGTGATATGAACAGATCCGAAAGCAAATATTTTAATACTGCTGTTAAAATGGATACCGCGTTGATCTCCTTGTTGCAAAAAAAGTCGTTTGAATATGTCAGCGTAAGAGAAATATGTGAGACTGCCGGCGTAAACCGCTCTACCTTTTATTTGCATTATGAAACGATTGGCGATCTTTTGAACGAAACGGTAAGATATTTGCTGGATGATTTTTTATCGTATTTTTCAATAAGATTGGTTGATTTATCCGAATGCAAAAATAAAGATCTGTTTTTTATTTGCAACGAATATCTCGTGCCGTATCTCACGTATATCAGAGACCGCAAGGAAATTTTTAAAACTGCGGTGCTGAATAACAAAACCTTTGGTTTTGAAGCGGTGTACAAGAAAATGTTTGATAATATATTTGATCCTGTTCTGGAAAGATTTGATTATCCGCCAAAAGACAGACAGTATGTAATGATGTATTATCTTAACGGAATAAGCGCAATAGTTTTTGAATGGCTGAAAAACGGATGTGACAAAACTTGTGAGGAATTGGCCGAAATAATCAAGGTGTGTGTTTACGGAAAAGAGAGACCGAATGAATAGAACGCAAAAGTTTGCCCTTGGAAGTTTTTTGTTCAATCTCGCGTATGGTTTGTATCACGTGGTTTCGGGTATAATAACCGAGTCGTTTTGGTTTTTCACCATAGGGGTTTATTACGTGATATTAAGCGCCGTTCGATTTGTGGCGCTGAAACACAAAGGGGAAAAACGTTTCATACTTCGCTTTGCGGGAACAATGCTTATGTTGCTGACGTTGCCTCTTGTCGGGACGGTGATACTCGCAACAGTAAAAGACAGGGGTGTTGTGTTTCATATCATAGTTATGATCGCAATTGCCGCGTACACTTTTACCAAGATCACTATTGCAACCGTAAATTGGATAAAGACAAGAAAAAACGGCTCGGCAAAATTGACGGCTTTAAGAAGCATATCTTTTGCGGATGCCGTGGTTTCGGTATTTGCCCTGCAACGCTCCATGCTTGTTTCTTTTGAAGGAATGACAGAAACGGAAATATGCATTATGAACGTCGCAACAGGCACCGCCGTTACCCTTGCGGTTTTTTTGCTTGGATTAAACCTTTTGAAAAAAGGACGCAAAAAATATTGAGGCAAAGTTTTTGGGCTTAAACACTTAAACAAAAAAAGCGCAGCATAAAGCTGCGCTTTTTTGTTGCGAAAGAACAGTAAAAAGGTGTGTGATTTTGCTCTATTAACCACTCGACAAATTGAAATTTAATTAAAAGAAAAATAAATCTTCAAATTTTTTATCCAATGCTATGCACAAAACTAATGCAAGCTTTGCGGTCGGATTAAACTGTCCAGTTTCAATTGAACTGATTGTGTTTCGCGAAACGCCTACCATTTCTGCTAATTGTTGTTGAGATAATCCTTTTTCACTGCGAGCATCTTTCAGACTGTTTTTTAATATCAATTTATCATCCATATTTATGCCACCGCCTTAAATACAATCGCAACAGCGAATGCAACAGCAAAAGCAATTTCGATAATGCCATAGATTAGCTTAGAGGGAGTTTTCAAATACTTAAATAAAACAATATTGCTACTACCTTGCATAGCAAAATACACCATCCACCCAACCAATGCGAGTTCTGGCATATTCAAAACAAATTCGCTAACAAGGATTAAAGCAACACAAAGCAATCCACCGACAAGCATACCGACTCGCGATGCTTTACCAAATACTGCTAACTCTCGCTCATCAAGTTTTCCTTTGTTTTCCTGCTGGCTTATCTTCAAAACTTCATCTTTGTTCATAACAAATCTCCTTTGACAAGTTTTCTTGTCATTATTATAACATTGCCAAGTGAACTTGTCAATAACTTTTTGCAAAGTTTTATTGGCAGAGTTTTGCACCTAAAAGCCCCCTTGGAGTTCAAATCTCCGCATATAACAAAAAACGCACAGCAGAAGCTGTGCATTTTTTGTTGCGAAAGAACAGTAAAAAGGTGTGTGATTTTGCTCTATTAACTACTCGACAAATTGGAATTGGTCAATTGTCCTTTTTGCTCATTATACTGATTGAAGCAACAAGCAGAACGATGCCAAGTGTGAAACACACACTACCAACAACCGTATCCAACTGATTAGCAAAGAAACCAATCATTCCACTACCTACTGCACAGCAAATTACTTGAAGAACCTTTTTCATAAAATCACACTCCTTCATCAAATTCTTATTTATCGATCAGATTATACCACAAAGTCTAACTAAAATCAAGGCGCAAGCCTTGTATATCTTCAAATGATGCATCGCCTTGTGGCGATATGATGTTTTTCACTTCGCTCAAAATGATGTTGCTCCACTTCGTTCCGCAATGATGCGATGTTTGCCTCAATGTGCCGTCAGGCACACATCATTAGGCGTAGCCGTCATCATTGGCGAAGCCCAACATCATTTGCCGTAGGCAAACATCATTTAAAAAAGTCACTTTTGTCTTGGCAGACAAAAGTGACTTTTTTGTTGGAGCTGGTGGAGAGATTTGAACTCTCGGCCTACTGATTACGAATCAGTTGCGCTACCCCTGCGCCACACCAGCAAGCTCTTGTATTTTATCACAAAAAGTTGGGAATGTCAAGAGCATATGGATGAAAAACAGGATCTTACCCGTGTTTTATTGCGCCGTAGCTTTTGCGCATATCAAAAAAGAGTCGGATAAGATTTTTGTGATACGGAATAAAAACTTTTTCGTCGATAAGGCGGCATATCTCGTCGGCATCCGCCCATTTCACCTCGGTGACCTCTTCTTTTTGCAACACAAGGCTGTTGATATCAATGTCTTTTTCAACAAGATAAATATCGTCAAATCCGCGATTGAAGTTGACACTCATATTGGGCAGAGTATTTTCGAGATCAAGCTTTACGCCTATTTCCTCAAAGGCTTCTCTTTCGGCGGCTTTGCCGGAGGTATCGCCCGAAACTGCGCTTCCGCCTGCCGAAAGATCCCAAAGTCCCGGCCAGCAATCTTTTGTGGGGGTGCGGTGCTGAATAAGCATTTTGCCCTCGGAATTGAAGATGCAGATATGCACCATAATGCGGTAATCGCCCTCTTCAATGCGATCTCCGCGCACCACTGTTTTGCCCTTTTTAATATGGTTTATATCGTATATATCCCAAAGTTCCATTTTTTCTCCCGTTATTGTTTGCAAATGTCTTTTATAACCTCGCCCGCGATGATAAGCCCTGCGCAGGAGGGAACGAAAGATATGCTTCCCGGAGCTTTTCTTCCCAAGTTTCCCTTTTCCTCGCTGTTTTCGTCATATTGTGGGGATATCGGCTCTTCTTTTGAATAAAGCACCTTCAGCTTTTTGATGCCGCGGACTTTAAGCTCTCTGCGCATAACGCGTGCAAGAGGGCAGACGCTGGTTTTTGAAATATCGCAGATCTCAAACTGTGTGGGATCGAGCTTGTTGCCCGTGCCCATCGAGCTTATTATCGGGATATTTTTTTCCTGACATATCTGTGCAAGAAGTATTTTTGACGAAACGGTATCGATGGCGTCCACCACATAGTCAAACTGCGAAAAGTCAATACTGTCCGCGTTTTCCGCCGTGAAAAACACAGGATATTCAAACACTTCTGCTTTGGGGTTTATATCCGCAATGCGCTCTTTTGCCACCGCAGTTTTCGGCTTTCCGACCGTCGAATGCAGTGCCACCAGCTGGCGGTTTATGTTCGATGTGCTCACGGTGTCGTTGTCGAAAAGCGAAAGCTTTCCGACCCCCGTGCGAGCAAGAGCTTCAACCACATACGAGCCCACGCCCCCGATGCCGAATACGGCAACGTGGGCGCGGTAAAGATTTTCGATTTTGTCGCCGAGCAGAAGTCTGCTTCTTGAAAACTCTGTCATTTGTCAGTTTTCGTTTCTGTACTTGGGGGTGTTGAATACCTGGTTTTGCGAAAGGATCATTTCTTCAAACACCATGTTTTCTTCATAAGTGCAGGCGGCGCGGTTGCCCAGCTCCTGTCCCTCGTGGCGGACGATAACGTTGTCGTATATCTTGCAATCCTTGGGGAAAGAGGTTACCTTTCCGCTCTTGTACATAAAAGATGTCTGAGCGCGTGTGAAAACGTTGTTGCGGATGGTTATATCGCAAAGCGGCACGCCGATGTTGTAGATCATAAGGTGGGACGAGCAACCCTTGTTGGGGCGTGCTTCATAACCCCAGCAATATCCGCAGTCAACGACCACGTTGTTTTCAAAATAGCTGTTGGTGATGCCCACGGGCTCGTCGAGCTCTGTGGATGCCCAGATCTCAAAGCCCTGGGTGCAGTTCCAGATAACGTTGTTGCGGAAGATCATGTTGTCCCAGTTTCTTACAACTCGGTTGCCCTGGATGGTGATGGCAACGTCGTAAATTTCGGAAAATCTGCAGTTTTCCACCGAGCCGTTTGTCGAGTTGGACCAAAACTCAACGCCGTTGCCGTAGCGGACGGTATTGAATCTGCCGCGGCGTTCGATTCCGCCCAGGCGCGATCCGCCCAGCTCGTGGAATTCGCAGTTGCTGATGTGGCAGTTGACCGACGTTCCCGAAATGCCGTGGGCGCCTGCGCCGCGGCAGATGATGTTTTCAACCTTGAGGTTGCTGCTCATGCTGATGCAACGGATGTTGCAGGCGATCTTTACATCGTCTGTTATCTCGTCGGGACGGGTGTTGGACAAAACGTAAACGTACTGATCGTCGCAGTAGAAATCCCAGGGGTATGCAAGGTCGGCAAGGTGAAATCTCTTGCGGTATTTATATTCGCCGTTAACCTTCATAAAGCCGACGTTTGTATCGATATCCTTTGTGTTGCCCGTAAATTTTGAGGTATCGGTAAGGTCAAGCTTCCACACGCCGTCAATGTGTCTTTCCCATGCGCCGTGAACGGGCATTTTGTACTGGGAAACGGTGGGTTTTTCACCCTCGCCATAGCTTGTGAGCACGGTGGGTTCATCCTCGGAAATACCCGTGGGAAGATGGATGTTGCCGTAAAAAGTGTCGCCGCAACGAAGCTTTATCGTATCGCCGCCCGATACCGATTCCATCATTTTGCCGATTGTCTGCCATGCGCTTTCGGGCGTAAGGCCGTCGTTTGTGTCACATCCTTGTGCAGATACGTAATAGATACTCATAATAAGCTCTCCTTATTCTGATACAATTTTGTAAAAACCCGTCTTTGTGGGTATGCTTTATTAAATTATATATACATTTGTCGTCAATGTCAAGAAAATACACATACCTTTGAAATGTTTTTTAATTTGGTGTTGAAAAAACGGTGTTTTTCTGTTATAGTATAGAGAAACAAACGAAAAGGAGTATTATCATGTTAAACAAATTTCCGATCTTGGCGTGGCCGGTAAAAGGATTTGACGAAAAACAGATCGACGAAGTAAAGCTTTGGAAGGAGATCGGCCTTACCGTCAATATCTGTGACGACGGATGGAACGAAAACGAAACCAACAAGGACGCTTTTATAAGACTCCTTGACGAATGCCACAAACACGATATCAAAGTAATCATTCAGGACAAACGACTTTTGTGGAAAGGCGCATCGGAAGATCCCGAAGCATACCGCGAAAAATTCAACGCCGTCTACAAAGATTTTGGCAAGCATCCTGCAACTCTTGGATTTTTCATCGGTGACGAGCCATGGAAAAAAGATATGGAGGATGTGATAACAGCTTTCAGGATACAGCGCGAGCAAGCGCCCGAGCTTTTGCCCTTCTTGAATCTGCTTCCCCTGTGGGACGAATCAGATCCACCGTATATGGGCTTTGAAACGCAGGAAAACTATCTGTCGTTTATGAAAGAAAGATATAATGCCCCGGTGCTTTCATACGACCGCTATAATCAGATGCGAGGTACAGAAGAAGGCATACACACATATTTTCACGATATGCGCATATATAACGAGCTTGCACAAACTCTCGGGATCCCGCTTTGGACCTGCCTTTTGGCAATAGGTCACTGGGATTATGCCGTCCCCGACGAGGGGGCAGTGCGCTGGCAGTTCAACACAGCCCTTGCGGGCGGATGCACGGGTATAATCTGGTTCACCTTGGACGACATCCCGTTTGCAACCAACACCCATGGCGCCGCCATTGATATTTTCGGCGAAAAAACTCCGCATTTTTACAAATTCAAAAGTGTTTCCCGCTATTTTCTTGCCTCCACGGCCGACATTTTCAAAGATCTGCGACTTGATGAATGCTACCACGTGGGACGCTCGTGGGGAGGATATCCGCCATTCAAACAAGGGATCAGCGATATTATTCTCGATGTGAGATCTCTGAAAAACACCGACATGATCGTAAGCTTTTTCACATCTGCAAACGGTGATAAATATGTGGCGGTGGTGAACAATTCCACAACTGTAAACGACAATAATTTCAATATCACATTTAACCGTAAAAAATGTGATCCGTATGAAATAAAGGGATATGGTAACAGTTGGAGAGTATATGACGTCTACCCCAACAACGATTCTCACAATTTCGATCCGAGACGGGAAAACAACGCAGAGCTTTGCGACAAAGACCGCTACACCATCAACCTTTGGGCGGCGGCAGGTCAGATGTATTTGTTCAAGATCTGACAAAAAAGCAAAAGCTTTGATCTTGCGTTGTGAAAGCATCTTTTTTTCATCATGTAAAATTTAACGCAAAGAAAGGAGGAAAAACGTGAAAAAGCTGACGGTGGGAATACTTGCCCACGTAGACTCGGGAAAGACCACACTTTCCGAAGCACTTCTTTACACCACGGGGAACATAAGAAAATTCGGCAGAGTTGACCACGCCGACACTTTTCTTGACACCCACGAGCTCGAGCGTGACCGCGGCATCACCATTTTTTCAAAGCAGGCAATTCTTTACGGCAACGATTTTGAGTTCACCCTGCTCGACACCCCGGGACACGTGGATTTTTCCTCTGAAACCGAGCGCACCCTTTGCGTGCTTGATGCGGCGATCCTTGTCATCAGCGGCATTGACGGGGTGCAAAGCCACACCGAGACCTTGTGGCGGCTTTTACGCAAGCACTCTATACCCACCTTTATCTTCGTGAACAAAATGGACGTGCCGTCTGCCGACCGCGAAACCCTGATGCGCGGCATCACAAAGAGGCTTTCGTCCTCCTGCATCGAAGAAGACCGACTTTCTTCTTTCGACGACGTTTCTATGTGCGACGAAGCTTTGATGGAAAAATATCTTGAAACGGGTTCTCTTTCGCAGGAGGATATTTCGTCCGCCGTATCGTCGGCAAAGCTTTTTCCCTGCTATTTCGGTTCGGCGCTGAAAAATCAGGGGGCAGACCGACTTCTTTCGGGCATCTGCGAATACATGAAACAGCCCCAATATCCCGACAGCTTTGGCGCAAGAATATACAAGATATCCCGCGACGAAAACGGCAAGCGTCTTGTGCATCTCAAGGTTACGGGCGGCGCACTTTGTGTGCGCGACAGCCTTTCGGGAAAAACAGCGGCAGGCGAGGAATGGAACGAAAAGATCGACGGTATCAGAATATATTCGGGTGCAAAGTTTGAATCGGTAACAGAAGTGCCCGCAGGCACGGTATGTGCCGTAACCGGTCTTTCAATGGCCGCGGCAGGTGACACCCTCGGCTTTGAAAAAGAGCTTCCCGTGCCGGTGCTTGAGCCTGTTTTCAACTATCGCGTTATCCTGCCCGAAAAGGCAGACCCCGTGACGGCGTATTCAAAGCTTAAGCTTTTGGAGGAGGAAGAACCCACCCTTCGCATAACCTTTGACAGACGCCTTTCGGAAATAAAGCTTCTGTTGATGGGTCAGATACAGCTTGAAATAATAAAAAATCTCATAAGCACCCGTCTTTTGATGGACGTTTCGTTTGATGCGGGACGGGTGGTATATCGCGAAACGATTGCCGACACGGTGGAGGGCGTGGGACATTACGAGCCCTTGCGCCACTATGCCGAGGTGCATCTGATACTTGAGCCTGCCGAGCGCGGAACGGGGCTTTCGTTCTGCACAGATTGCTCCACCGACGAGCTTTTGCGCTCGTGGCAAAGATTGATCCTCACCCACCTTGAAGAAAAGACCCACGTGGGTGTTTTGACGGGCGCTCCCATAACCGATATGAAAATAACCCTTGTGGCAGGCAGAGCCCACAAAAAGCATACCGAAGGGGGAGATTTCCGCGAGGCGACCTATCGTGCCGTGCGTCACGGACTGCGCCGCGCAAAAAGCGTGCTTCTCGAGCCTTATTACAACTACGAAATAACCGTGCCCGACAGCATGACGGGCAGAGTCATGACTGATATGCAGCGCTTTGGTGCTGTCATGAATCCCCCCGAATCGGACGGCGAAATGACCACCGTCACAGGGCACGCGCCCGTTTCAAAGATCCAGCATTACGGCCTTGAGCTTGCGGATTTTTCGCACGGAAAGGGCAGAATAATCTGCACCCTTCGCGGATATGAGGAATGTGCCGACGCGCAAAAGGTGATTGAAGAAATAGGCTATGATGCAGACGCCGACCTTGAAAACTCCTGTGATTCGGTTTTTTGCGCCCACGGGGCAGGTTTTCTTGTCAAATGGGACGAGGTCGAAAACTATATGCACATAGAAAGCGTGCTGAACCGCGACAACGAGGCGATCGAGCAACAGCTTGAAATAAAGCGCCGTGCCGAAAACTATCTTGCAAGCGTTGCAAGCGACACCGAGCTTATGGCGATATTCGAGCGGACCTACGGCCCGATACGCAAAAGGGACGGCGGAAAAGTGCGGCACGAAGCGCCAAAAAGCATTGTCGAAAAGCCAAAAGCGCCCAAGGCAAAGCCGCAGATCTTTGACGGCGAAGAATATCTTCTTGTTGACGGCTACAACATCATTTTTGCCTGGGACGAGCTGAAAAAGCAGGCATCCCAAAGCCTTGATCTTGCCCGCACCACCCTGATACATCGTCTGTGCAACTACCAGGGTTTTTGCGGCACCAAAATAATCCTTGTTTTTGATGCGTACAGAGTGAAGAAAAACCCCGGAAGCATCGAAAATTTCCGCAATATCAGCGTTGTTTATACCAAAGAGGCAGAGACTGCCGATTCGTACATTCAAAAGGTATCCCACGAGCTTTCAAAATAACACCGCGTAAGGGTTGCCACCTCCGATGCCGCCGAGCAGATGATAATACTCGGCTCGGGTGCTCTGCGCGTGCCTGCCGCCGCCTTTCACAAGGAGGTAAAGGACGCCGAAAGTGCCATACGGGAGATTATTGAATAAAAAGCAAAACCATTGCAAAGCTTACATGGCATTGCAATGGTTTTTTGTTATATTTTTTCAATATCTGTCTTTTCGCACCACAAAACATCGATGCCGTCGGGGTTTCCGACAGGGTGTGAGGGAAGCGAGGTGTTGCAGATATATTCGTTGTTTCTGAAGGTGACTTCGGCGGTGTTGCGAACGCACAGGAATCGTTTTTCGTGCAGTTCAAATCTGTTGTTTTCAACAAGCACTCTGCCGTTGATACTGCCTGCGTTTTCGGGAGAGTAGAGATTTGGCACGACGGTCATGGCAAAACCGCCTGCATACGCACTGTTTTTGAAATTACAGTTGCGCACAGTGATGTCGGCGGCAGGTCCGCTTTCGTACCAGTTGCGCATTTCGCAACCTGCCACAACGCCTGCGTACATATTGTAAAAGGTGCTGTCCTCCACCAGCGTTTTTCCGCGGGTGGCAAGCAGGAAACCTCGCGGACGGTTGTTGCCCGTCTCGCAGGAGCATACGTGAATATCGGGGGCGGACGAAAGGTTTTCGGCAACGTATCCTGCGGGAATGTCACAAAGCGGCTCTTTTACAAAAACTTTTATCTCGTTTTCCGAAAGAAGAACCGATCTTTCAACCGTATAAACTTGCTTTTCTTTCATATTTTTGGGATTTGTGATAAGCACCTCGTCGCCCTTGCGGAAGATATTGATGCCCACCTGCTGAAAATGTCCAAAGCCTGCCACAAAGGCGTTTTCGTCCACTTTTTTGGGATCTTTCAGATATATTCCGTGGATATTGCAGGCATCGTCCATCATATTGACAAACTTGCAGTTTTTAAAGGATATTTTTCCGCGGCAGTTGACAAAATGGGTGGCATCGGCGTTTACGCAAAGCATTCTGGGCGTATCCTTCTTTGCCTGCGCAACTATTTTTTCAAGAGAGATGTTTTCGCTGGTCTGGCAGATAACGCCCATGGCGTAGGTGTGCAAAAGATCAATGCCGTAAAGGTCAACGTCCTTTGAATCGGCAACGAAAATGCCGGGATAATGGCGTCCGCAGTGGGTGCTTATCAGATAATTGCCCACCTTGTGCTCACGGGTGAAATTGCCGCACAGCTCAATAACGTTTTCCGAAAGCTCGCGCGCCTTTATATCCTTGAACATTCTGCCGAGAAAACCGTGGTCCTTGGGCTTGCCCGTGTAGATAAAATAGGTGGGAGCAAAAGGATCGGGGGCTTTTTTGTCGGCGTCAAACTCCAGTGTCAGGCATTGCTCGACTGTGTTTTCCCAGCCGTCGGTCTTGCTGAAAAACGAAAGGTTTCCGTCCACCACGCGGCAATTGAACTCGTCGCCGTCATATTCAAGCACGGTTCTTTTAAGGCTTGCTTCTATCACCTTTCCCTGCGCGTACTTTGGCGAGGAATAGTCTATTGAAAAGTTCTTTACCTTTACGTTTTCGCTTTCGTCTATGACAAAGGGCAGAATATCGCCGTGGAAAACAAGCTTTGACCCGCGTCCGTCGATCGTCACGTTCTTTTTGCCGATAACGGGAAAGGCAATCTGTTTTTCGCCCTTGTCGTTGTTTGAGATGCAATAGTATTTTTTAAAAGCACCGTCGGGGAAAATGTCGTACACCTTGTCCTCAAGCTCAAGGGTGTCGCCCTCGTCCAACGCCTGCACGGCAAAATTTATTGCCGCAACAAGGCTTTTGTGGGAATTTTCAAAATCGGAAATGCGGTATATCATCTGTCTTCTCCTTTATAAAAAACCACGGTTGCAATGGTGTCGCCAAGAATGTTTTTCACGTTTTCTTTTGCGTTTCCGTCAAAGTATATCATGGAGGTGGGGTTTTTTCCCACTCTCAAAAATTCGC
Source organism: Clostridia bacterium (assembly GCA_017549365.1). Classification (GTDB taxonomy): domain Bacteria; phylum Bacillota; class Clostridia; order Oscillospirales; family CAG-382; genus UMGS1052. Next base: position 32,398 of record JAFYUZ010000087.1, on the reverse strand, counting down.
CGCCGCGATTCTGGACGTAGGTGTTGCCGACAAACTGCGGCTTAAAGGCTTCGTCCGCAAAGCCTGCGTGGATCATCATGTGTCCCGAGCGGTCGAAGATGTTGTTTTTGATAACGAAATTTCTTGCAGGGTTTTTGTGGTCCCAGCCCTTTATGTGGGCGGGCGTTGTGCCGTCGGGGCGCTGGGTGCCAAAACCATAGCCCGCACAGCGCATAAAGTTATTCTCGATAAGGATATCCGACATGATCTGCTCGTCGCAATCGTCCTGGTCAAGGAAATATTCGATCGAATAAACGCAGTTTTCGATGAGGTTGTTTTTGTAAACAACGTTTGTCATGGTGCAGGGGGACGGGCTTTTTCCCTTGAATTGATGGGTGATGGCGGCATCGTATATTTCGTAAAGATAGCAGTTTTCCACAGTATACTCCGCGCACGAAACGTATATTTCAACTCCGTTGCCGTATCTTGTCACACGTCCGTCGGGATTATAAAACTGCACGCATCCTCCGATGCGTCCGATCTCACAATGGCGGACTGTAAGACCTTTTACGTTTCCGCCGCCAATGCCGTGACAACCGGCGTATTTTATGCAAAGGTTATCTATCGTAACGCCGTTTTTGGGAATAACTCCGTTTTCTCTCACACAAAGCTCGATGCTCGAGAAGAGAAGTCCGGGGTTGCCTTTGTCGCATCTCAAATAGAGTGTTCCCGTGTTTTCGCGGTTATACATATCGGGCAGGGGAAGGTCGCGGCGCATAACCTTTGCACAATCGCAGAAGATGCCAAGATCGTAGCGTATGTCTTTTTTTACGTCAAAGGGAATGTCGGCGCCGCGGACAATGTATTTTCCGTCAATATATGATGGGATCTCCTTTATCGAATGGTATGCTCCGCCGTCAAAAACCAAAGTTCCGCAGTCGGTTATTTCTTTGGTGTATTTCCATATATTTTCGGTGCCCACAAGTTTTTCCCACGCCGCGGGATACGCCGCGTTTTCGGGCGAGGCAAAAAGACGGGGCTTTGCACCCTTGCCGTAGGCAGAATATATAACCCCCTCGCAACAGTTAAGAACTCCGCGGAAGGTGCGGTTTCGCTCGAAAAGAACCACCGAGCCGCGCACAAGAGGTGCCGACGAAACTTTTTTCAAGGTTTTCCAGGGGGTGTTGCGGCTTTTGCCGTCGTTTTCGTCGTCGCCGTCGGGCGAAACGTAATAGATCGGTCCTTTTGAAAAGAACGAGGAGTTTGTGGTCAGTATCTCGTGTTTGCGGCTTTCAAAAAGCGAGTCGAGATCAAATTTTGTATCGTTCATAAAAGCAGGTCTCCTTTTGCTTGTCTTTGGCATCATCAACATATTTATAACATAAAACTTGTCGGATGTCAACGAAAGAACGACTTTTTTTGCGCCGATGTTAATTGAATTGGGATGAAAACGATTTTTTTCACAAATATTTGTGGATTATGCACAAAATAAAAAAGAATATTATGATTATTATTACATATTGCATAATTTTGCAAAGTGATTTATAATATATCCAACGGCAATTTTATTTTTTAAAGCCGAACCCATACAGTGCAAAATGAATTGGTGACGGACATTTTTCAAAAAAGATCTCTGACATAAATACATCGCTTTGTACGGGCAAGTACAATTCCGGAAAGGAGTCTAACAACAATGGCAACTACAAAAACTGAAAACATCCGCAACATATGCTTGCTGGGACACGGAGGAAACGGCAAAACTTCGGTTGCCGAAGCAATGCTGTATATTTCGAAGGGGACAGACAGACTTGGAAAGACAGCAGACGGAACAACCATCTGTGACTATGACCCTGAGGAAATAAAGCGCAAATTTTCTATCTCCACTGCTATCGCTCCCGCTTATTATAACGACAAAAAGATAAATATCATCGACACTCCCGGTTATCTTGATTTTTCGGGCGAGGTCATGCAGGGTCTGCGTGTTTCGGGCTGTGCTCTTATCGTCATGGATGCCAAGAGCGGTGTGGACGCAGGCTGTGAGATCGCGTGGGAATATGCCACAGAGGCAACCGTGCCCAAGGCATTCTTTATCAACAAGATCGACGACGAAAACGCCAACTTCTCGGCAACAATCGACGCCATGCGTGAAAAATTCGGCAAGACCATCTGCCCCGTTACCATCCCGATCTTTGAAAACAGAAAGACCGTCGGTATCGTAAACCTCATCAAGAACAAGGCGTATGCATACAACGGCACCGAGGCAAAGGAAATTGCCATCGATCCCAAGTTCTCTGACAACATCGCCGAGGCAAGATCGCTTCTTATGGAATCTCTTGCTTCCACCTCCGACGAGCTTATGGAAAAGTTCTTTGCAGAAGAAGAATTTACCGAAGCCGAAATGACAGAAGCTCTGTGCAAGGGTATCAACGACAGAAGCATCGCTCCCGTTATGGTAGGCTCTGCCGCAACTCTTGACGGTATTACATCCCTGCTTTACGTTATCTCCAACTCCTTCCCGAATCCCTTCGGCAAGAAGCACGAGCGTGACCTTGACGACGAATATGTCAAGATCGATCCCGAAGGAGATCCCGCAATCTTTGTTTTCAAGACGGTTGCCGACCCCTTCGTAGGAAAAATGTCCTACTTCAAGGTTATGAACGGCACTCTCAAGCGTGACGCTGTTCTCAAAAACCTCACCACCGGTGACAACGAAAAGTTCTCGCATATCTACACCCTTAAGGGCAAGAAGCAGACCGAAGTTGACGAGCTTGCCTGCGGCGACATCGGTATGACCGCAAAGCTTTCGGACACCAACACCAACGACACCCTCACTTCTGGCTCGACCACACAGTACAAGAAGATCAAGTACAAGACTCCCTACTACGGCATGGGTATCGTTCCTGCCACAAAGGGCGACGAAGACAAGATCTCGGGCGGTATTTCCAAGCTTCTCGAAGAAGACCTTACCCTCCGCTATGAAAACAATGCCGAAACAAAGCAGATGCTCGTTTACGGCCTTGGCGAACAGCACCTTGATATCGTAACCGCAAAGCTCAAGACACGTTTTGGCACTTCGGTTCAGTATTCCGAACCCAAGATCGCATACCGCGAAACCATAAAGAAGAAGATCGACGCAGAAGGTAAGCACAAGAAGCAGTCGGGCGGTAAGGGTCAGTACGGCCACGTAAAGATCCACTTTGCTCCCGGTGAAGACGGACTTGTGTTCTCCGAAAGCACCTTTGGCGGCTCGGTTCCCAAGAACTTCCATCCCGCAGTTGAAAAGGGACTTTCCGAATGTATGCTCAAGGGCGTTTTGGCAGGCTTCCCGATGGTTGGCCTTTGTGCAGACCTCTTTGACGGTTCGTACCACGACGTTGACTCGTCCGAAATGGCGTTCAAACTTGCGGCAGGTCTTGCATACAAAGAGCTTAAAAACGCAAATCCCGCCATCCTCGAACCGGTTGGCAAGCTTACCGTTTCTGTTCCCGATGATTACATGGGCGACGTTATCGGCGACGTAAGCAAGCGCCGCGGCAGAATTCTCGGCACAGGCAAGGGCGACAATGCTGACCTCACCATCATCGAGGCAGAAGTTCCCCAGTCCGAAATGACCACCTATTCCATCACCCTGCGCGCCATGACTCAGGGCAGAGGCGACTTCGAATATGCTTTTGAAAGATACGAAGAAGTTCCGGGACCGCTTGCACAGAAGATCATTGCAGAAAACGCAACAGCAGAAGAATAATCAAACAAAAATCAAAACTCCCATTGTACCGCGGTACAATGGGAGTTGTTTTGTTGTTCGGTATGTTTGTGTACAAAGCGTGCAACGGGAAATCACAGGTTTTTGAGGAATTTTTCCATTCTTTCAAGCGCCTGCTCGATGTGCTGCATCGAATATGCGTAAGAAATACGTGCAAAGCCCTCGCCGCAATCTCCGAATGCGGTGCCGGGGACAATGGCAACTCCGCCCTCGTGCAAAAGCTTTTCGCAGAAGACATCTGACGTCATTCTGTCGTCGGTCACCTTGGGGAAAAGATAGAAAGCTCCCTCGGGCTCAAAACATTCAAAGCCCAGAGTGCGAAGTCCGTCAAGCAGCATCATTCTGCGGCGGTTGTACTGCGACTTCATGTATTCGATATCCTCATCTCCCGCCTCCATTGCCTCGATTCCCGCAAACTGGCTGGCGGTGGGGGCACACATGATGCCGTACTGGTGGATCTTGTATATCTGCTCGGTTATTTCCTTGGGCCCCGCGATATATCCGAGTCGCCAGCCTGTCATGGCGTAGGCCTTGGAAAAGCCGGATGCGATGATGGTGCGCTCGCGCATACCCTCGAACGACGCGATCGAAATGTGGCGTCTGCCGTAGGTGAGCTCGGCATATATCTCGTCCGAAAGGACGGCGATGTTTGTGGGACGAAGAACTTCTGCAATCTCTGCAAGGTCCTTTTCGTCAAGGATCGCTCCCGTGGGGTTGTTGGGGAAGGGTAGCACGAGAAGCTTTGTTTTGTCGGTGATGGCGGCTTTCAGCTCTGCGGCTGTCAGTCTGAATTTGTTTTCGACCTTGGTGTTGATGATAACGGGCTTTCCGCCGCAAAGTTCGATTATCGGCTCGTAGCAAACGAACGCCGGCAGGGGCAAAATAACCTCGTCGCCGGGGTTTATGAGAGCACGCAACGAAACGTCAAGCGCCTCGCTTCCGCCGACCGTTACGATCACCTCGTTTGACGGCTCGTATTTAAGGTCAAATCTTCGGTAAAGGTACGAGCATATTGCCTCACGCAATTGGACGAGTCCGCTGTTGGGGGTATAGAAGGTCTTGTTGCCCTCAATGCTTTTTATGGCTTTTTCGCTGATGTGCCAGGGGGTGGGGAAGTCGGGCTGTCCGACGGTGAGACCGACAACATCCTTTGCCTCGTTGAGCAGATCGAAAAATTTTCTGATGCCCGAGGGCTTGATGTTTACGATCTTGTCGGAAAGCATCTTTGAATAATCTATCATATGATGCCCTCTCCTCTTTCGTCCTTGTCGGGAGCCTTGTAGATAACGCCCTTGTCCTTGTAGCGGCGAAGCACAAAGTGGGTGGCTGTGGATGTGACAGATTCGATAAGCGCAAGCTTTTCGGCAACAAACAGCGCCACTTCACGCATGGTTCTGCCCTCTACCAGCACGGCAATGTCAAATCCGCCCGACATAAGATACACCGATTTTACCTCGGGATAGCGGCAGATCTTGCCTGCGATCTCGTCAAAACCGCGGTCTCTCTGGGGGATGACCTTTATTTCGATAAGGGCGGTTACGTATTCTCTGTCGGTCTTGTCCCAGTCTACAATGGTCTTGTATCCGAGTATTATACCCTGTTCTTCAAGCTCTGTTATTTCTTTCTTTATATCGCCCACTTCTTTCTGAAGAATTGCAGAAAGCTCCTTGGCGGTGAGGCGGCTGTCGTTTTCAAGCAGTTCGAGTAATGTCATTTTTGTATATTCCTTTCGTCGTTATTTCAAATTTTCATTTCGCTGCGCATCTGCGGGAGTTCTTTCTTGCATTGTGACCTCTTTGAACTTTTGCATGTCGGTTTAATAATATATTATATCTCTTTTTTGCCCTCTTGTAAAGCTTTCGGACGAATTTTTCGGAAAAAGATAAAATATTTTTGCAAAAAATGCAAAAAATACTAAAAAAATTGTCCGATTTCACACGGATGTCACATTCCCGTTTTATACTACCATGTTGTAGACGGCTTTTTTTGCCGTACCAAACAAAATATCGAAAGGTAAAAAGGTATCAATAATGAAAAAGAAACTTGCTCTTGCGCTTGCTCTTCTGATGCTTGGCACATCTTTCATCACAGGATGCAAAAAGAATGAAAACGCAGGCGATGAAAATTCCGACGGCAACACACAGACCGAACAGAACGTTGAGGGCGCATCCGATTTTGTCGCTCCCGAGATCGTTCTTACCGATTACGACAAGACAAACATCATAAAGGTGAACGACAACGAATATTCTGCCGCTCTTTATCGTTGCATGCTTTATCAGGTGGCAGACTATCTCGGCGGAGATGACCGCTCGGTATGGGAAGCGGCAGCCGAGGACGAGCTGAAGTACTGGAACTCTCTTATCGAGATCTTTGAAGATTACGGCGTTACCCTTTCCGATTCCGACTATCAGCAGGTTTACGCTCTGCGCGATCAGACCATTGAAAACTTCGGCGGCGAGCTCGAACAGTACTTTGAAGAGCTTGATATGTTCCACATGACCGAAAAGGTATATATCGACAGAATTGCTCACTATCTCTACAACGAAAAGTTTTCGGCTGTATTTATCGAAGAATGCAAGCCCGAAGATCAGGAGATCCTTGACTATATCCATGAAAACTACGTTCGTGTAAAGCATATCCTTGTAAAGACCGAAGGTCTTGACGATTCCCAGAAGGCAGAGGCAAGAAGCCGTGCCGACCGCGTTCTTGAAAGAGCAAAGGCGGGCGAATCGTTTGAAGAGCTTGTAAAAGAGATCAGCGAGGACGGAATGGACCCCGAGCTCGGATATTACTTCACCTACGGCACCATGGTCGAGCCCTTTGAAAAGGCTTCCTACGAACTTGAATTGGACGAGATCAGCGAAATCGTCGAATCTCAGTTCGGATATCACATTATCAAGAGATATCCCATGGATGACAGATACATTCTTGAAGACGAAGAGCTCAGAACCGGTGCAGTAAACTATATTTGCAACCTGCTTTACAGCGAAATGGTTCAGAAAGCCATCGACGAAGCAAAGATCGAATATCTCGGCTCTTTTGAAGAGATCAACGAAGAGATCATTAACGAATATCTTGCATCCAAGAAGCCTGCAACCGAAGAAAAGGCAGAAGAACCCAAAGATGATACAGCAGAGGAATCTTCCGAAACAGAAGCTGACGCTTCCGAAGAATCTGCCGCGGCATAACAAAAAGCAAACTTAAAAGACACGAAAAAAGCGATCCGTCGGCACGTTCTGACAGGATCGCTTTGTGTTTATCCAAAAAAGCCCCATGGGCATATAATGTGTGAAAGGAGTGTTGTGATATGCAGAATATGATAGAATACGTGAAATGGCGCGGAGATATTTCTTTCAAAGCCTTTCCCATTTGCGAGGCGGATTATCTTGTTTTTGCCCAGCTTTCTTATCTTCCCTTTGAAGGCATTGTGGACGAAAGCTTTGATGCAAAAACAACCCTTGGTCAGGCGGCAAAAAAAGTGCTTGAAAACATCGAGGCAGGCGGCGGCAGATACGTCATCAGCCTTGCCGAAAACGTGCTTTTGCTGCGAGAGATATTGAAAAGCCCGCGCTTTTTTGATCTTCCGATCTGCGGTTTTACAGATATATTAAGCGAAAAAAGACAAGAGCAGTTTTCTGCCGTAACCTTTCTTATCCCCGACCACGAGGACCCCGGCAATTGCGCCTGCGTTGTGGCATTTCGCGGCACAGACTCCACCCTTGTGGGCTGGAAAGAGGATTTTAACATGGCGTTTTCACGTGCCGTGCCTGCCCAGCTTGATGCCGTGCGCTATCTTGAAAGGGCGCACAGGGCGTATCCTTTGCAAAGGCTTTTTGTCTGCGGTCATTCCAAGGGAGGAAACCTTGCCGCATATTCCGCCGCCTTTTGCGACGGCGACACCTCCGACTCTGTTGCCGCCGTGCGCAACCTTGACGGCCCGGGCTTTCCCGAAGAGGTGCTGATGAGTGCAGGCTTCAGAAAGATCGCGTCTCGCATAGAAAACGTGGTGCCTTCCTCGTCTATTGTGGGAATACTTTTTGAAAACACCGACCGTTTCGTTGTTATACGAAGCTATTCAAACTCCATGCCCTTTCAGCACAACCCCTTTACCTGGGAGATCGAAAGGGACGGATATGTTGAGGTGGAAAGGATCACCACAAGCTCGGTGTATATTGACGACACCATAACGAAATGGCTTTCGTCAATGACAGACGACATGCGTGAAAAGCTGGTCAACGGCATTTTCACTCTGGTAAACGCCACGGGAATAGACGATATTCGCAAATTTTTCAACGGAAAAAACATCATGACCGTCCTGCACGAGGTGAAAAAACTCGACCCCGATACCAGAAAGGTCATGAATGACGCCATTTCTCTTTTCAATTCCGCCTCGGGCAACAATCTGCCGAAATTCATCGACAAGCTCATACGGTCGACAGGCTCTGCATCGACATTGCCCGAAAGAAAACGCGAAAACATCAAAATAAAGCTTAATACATAAAAGTATCAGAAGTGGGCAAAGCCGTCGCGCACCTCGCGGATATCAACGCCGGATTTTATTGCCATTGCCACGGCATAGCCGAGGTTTTCGCCCATCTGACAGCAGTTTCCCGTGACGCGGTAGGATGCCATAGCCTCGCGCGTGCCCGAGATGCATCTGCCTGCCACAAGCAAGCCGTAGAAGTTTTCGGGGATCATGGCACGCAGGGGAACGGTGTAGGGCTTTACGGCAAAGCAGTTTTGCCCTTTGTTGGATTTTGTGTGAAGATCTGCACCAAAAGATACCTTTGCCACGGCATCGGTGAATTGCGCACCGTCAAGAATGTCACGCAATGTCAGGGTGTATTCGCCCACGATCCTTCTCGATTCGCGCACGCCAAGAACGCTTGACGAGGTGATAAGCTCAAGATGCTTGAACTCTTCGTCATATTTGGTCAGCGCCTCAAAGGCTTCGATCAGCTGACGTCTGCCCTCGATTGTTGCATCTGTCAGCGCCCTTGCCGACAAGGGATCGTATTCGTACATATGTGTAAACTGAATAACGCCGAAATGGGTGCCCGGCACGGGGATCAGATACGGCACCTTAAAGGGCAATTCAAGCCCTGCCTTTTTATAGACGGCGTCGAGCTTTTCAAAAAGCATGAGGCCGTCTTTGTACTTTTCGGGGATGTTTGCCACAAGGAACATAAGGGTCATTGCCTGACATTCTTTGTAATCGCCGTCCTCGCCAAGCTCGTACTTGCAACCTGCGCTTGCCGCCACGTTGCCGTCGCCTGTACAGTCGATAACGTATTTTGCCATAACGGCAAATCTGCCCTCTATGTTTTCGGCAATGATACCCGAAACCTGAAATTTATCGGATATCGCCCTTGAAAAGGTGGTGTTGTAGAGCGTTTCCACCCCTGCTTCGGCAAGTTTTTCTTCGAGTATGCGCTTCATGTATTCGTAATTGAAGCTGATGTTCCAGAAGCCGCCCCACTGACCTTTTTCTTTAAGGGCGTCCACCAGCTCTTTCACAAAGCCCGTCTTGTTTTCGGTGTCAAAAAACGGGTTCATAAATCCCGTGGTCCATGCGCCGCCGGGGCAGTTGAATTTTTCGATAAGAAGGGTGCGAAGCCCCGAGCGTGCACAACCGATGGCGGCACCGCAGCCTGCGGGGCCGGCACCGACGATAACCACATCGTATTCGCCGTATATCGGAGTTTCAAGAGTTTCTTTTATGTATTTCATGCTCAACCTCTTTTGTAAAATATATACCCTGATTATATAGCTTTTCTTCTTTAAAAGCAATAGCAAAATCGCAAAAATCAAAAACAGTTGACTTTGGATGCGGTTTGTGGTAACATATATATTGAAATAATTTTGCGAAAAACACAGGAGGCAAAAAATGAAAAAGGTTATTGACATTCTGAAAAACGCATTTTTCTATACCACCGCCATTTTCACCGCCGTGACGTCGGTGTTTATGCTTGTTTTTATGACGCAGGGAATGGAAAATATGCACTGGATAGATATAGGCGTTCTCAATTGCACGCTTGTTTTTGCGGCAATTTCGGGAGTTTGTATTGCCGCGGTGGGCGCGTTTAAAAAATTGCCTGCCATTTTCAGATATATCATTGATTTCGTCCTTTCGTATGCCGCGCTCTTTTTGTGGTTCAAAATGCTCGCAAGCACAGCGTCGAACGTTTTGCCGTCCCATTTCTTTATGATATCCACGGTGTATGCCGTGATATTTGCTCTGGTTGCGCTTTTTGCGGCGCTTTTTGGCAGACTTTCGGCAGAAAATAAAAACGGCGAAACCGAAAACAAGGAATACGAAGGAGTATTCTCGGACGTCAAGAAAGAAAACTGATTTTTTAGGAGACAAAACGTGGGTAACGTAAGACTTGTTGCCACCTGCCTTTTCGGTCTTGAAAAGCTGGTGGGCGAAGAAATAGACGCGCTTGGATACAAGCGGCGCGACACCATCGACGGCAGAGTTTACTTTGAAGGTCCGATGGAGGCTATTGTAAGATCAAACATCTGTCTGCGCTGTGCGGAGCGTGTGCTTATTGAGATGGCAAGCTTTGAGGCAAGAAGCTTTACCGAGCTTTTCGACGGGGTAAAAAAGATCCCGTGGGAACGCTTTATCGGCGAAAAGGACGCTTTCCCCGTAAAGGGACATTCGATAAAATCCGACCTTTACAGTATCCCCGACTGCCAGAAAATGGTCAAGAAAGCCATGGTCGAAAGGCTGAAGGAAACATACAAGACCGAGTGGTTTGAGGAAACGGGAGTAAAGTATCAGATCGAATTTTTCATTCTCAACAACCGCGCTACCATCATGATGGACACCAGCGGCGCACCTTTGCACAAAAGGGGATACCGCCCCGAGGCAAACATTGCCCCGATAAGAGAGACTCTTGCGGCAGGACTTGTAAAGCTTTCGCGTCCGAGGCCCGAGGTGACCTTGTGGGATCCTTTTTGCGGTTCGGGCACCATCGCCATTGAGGCGGCGCTTATCATGACCAACACCGCCCCCGGCAGATACCGCAAATTTGCCGCCGAAAATTACCCCTGGATACCCAAAAAAATGTGGCAGGAAGCCCGCGAGAGGGCAGACCGCGAAAGAACGCTTGACACGCCTTTTCGCGCTATTGCCAGCGATATCGACCCCGACACGGTGGAGATTGCCCGCGACAACATCCGCCGCGCAGGAATGTGGGAATACATAAACTGCTTTACCAAGGACGCCCTTACCATCCGCCGCGACGACAAGCGCACCACCATTGTTTGCAATCCGCCCTACGGCGAGAGAATGGACACCGTAAAAAGTGCCCAGGCGCTTTACAAAAAGATGGGCAAGGTCTTTACAAAGCTTTCACCCTGGCAGATATATATCATCACCTCCGAGGAGGATTTTGAAAATATCTACGGCAAGCGCGCCGACAAGGTCAGACGGCTTTACAACGGTATGATCCGCTGCAATTATTACCAATATTTTAAGAAAGATGACACCCCGCGACACGAAAAAGGCAAAGAATAATAACAATTGTCGCAAATTGTCACTCGCGGCGCACGAGTGAGAAAAACAAATGTTAAAATATTGTAAATAACCCTTATTTTGTATTGATTTTTTGCGCCGCGAGGAATAAAATATGAATTGTGATTTAGCACTTGATCCTTTTGAGTGCTAACAAATAGAAAAACAAAAACATATATACATTTTCAGGAGGGAAAAAACATGAAACTCAAGCCTTTGGCAGACAGAGTAGTTCTTAAAATGACAGAAGCCGAAGAAACCACAAAGAGCGGCATCATCCTTACAGCATCGGCACAGGAAAAGCCCAGCATCGCAGAAGTTATCGAAGTCGGCCCCGGCGGAATGGTTGACGGCAAGGAAGTCGTTATGACCGTTAAGAAGGGCGACAAGGTTATCACAAGCAAATATTCGGGCACAGAAGTTAAGTGCGGCGGCGAAGAATATATTGTTGTAAAGCAGTCGGATATTCTCGCTATCGTTGAAGACTGATTTTTTTAGGAGGTAATTTATAATGGCAAAGGAATTGGCATACGGCATTGACGCCAGAAACGCTCTTATGAAGGGCGTTGACAAGGTTGCAGATACAGTTAAGATCACCCTCGGCCCCAAGGGCAGAAACGTTGTTCTTGACAAAAAATACGGCGCTCCCCTTATCACCAACGACGGTGTTACCATCGCAAAGGAGATCGAACTTGAAGATCCGATGGAAAACATGGGCGCACAGCTTCTTAAAGAAGTTGCCACAAAGACAAACGACGCCGCAGGCGACGGTACAACCACCGCTACTCTTCTTGCTCAGGCATTTGTAAGAGAAGGTATGAAAAACGTTACCGCAGGTGCAAACCCCATGGTTCTTAAAAAGGGCATCCAGCTTGCAGTTGACACCGCAGTGGCTCAGCTTAAGAAGATCTCCAAGGCTGTTGACGGCTCTAAGGACATTGCAAGAGTAGGCACCGTTTCGTCGGCAGACGAAGTTATCGGTAAGCTCATTGCCGACGCTATGGAAAAGGTTACCGCCGACGGCGTTATCACAGTTGAAGAATCCAAGTCGTCCGAAACCTTCTGCGAGATCGTTGAAGGTATGCAGTTCGACAGAGGCTATATCTCTCCCTACATGGTTACAGATACAGACAAGATGGAAGCGGTCATCGACGATCCTTATGTTCTTATCACAGACAAGAAGATCTCGAACATTCAGGAACTTCTTCCCCTTCTCGAACAGATCATCCAGGCAAGCAAGAAGCTCGTTATCATCGCAGAAGACGTTGAAGGCGAAGCTCTCTCGACACTTCTCGTAAACAAGCTCCGCGGCACCTTTACCTGCGTTGCGGTTAAAGCTCCCGGCTTTGGCGACAGAAGAAAGGAGATGCTCACAGACATCGCAACCCTTACAGGCGGCGAAGTTATCTCGACAGACCTCGGCCTTGAGCTTAAGGACACAACAGTTGCTCAGCTCGGCCGTGCACGTCAGATCAAGGTTACAAAGGAAAACACCATCATCGTTGACGGTGCAGGCGATTCTGATGCCATCAAGGCAAGAGTTGGCCAGATCAAGACAGCCATCGAAACCACAACTTCCGATTTCGACAGAGAAAAGCTTCAGGAAAGACTTGCAAAGCTTGCAGGCGGTGTTGCCGTTATCAAGGTTGGTGCTGCAACAGAAACCGAAATGAAGGAAAAGAAGCTGCGCATCGAAGACGCTCTCAACGCCACAAAGGCGGCTGTTGAAGAGGGTATCGTTGCAGGCGGCGGAACAGCCTTTGCAAACTGCATCCCCGCAGTTGAAGAGTTGCTCGAAAAGACCGAGGGAGACGAAAGAACAGGTGTAAGAATCGTTCTTCGTGCTCTTGAAGAGCCCATTCGTCAGATCGCAACAAACGCAGGACTTGACGGCTCTGTTATCCTTAACAAGATCCTCACTTCCGGCAAGGTCGGATATGGCTTTGACGCTTACAACGAAAAGTATGTCGATATGATTAAGGTCGGCATCGTTGACCCCACAAAGGTTTCGCGCTCTGCTCTTCAGAATGCATCCTCCGTTGCTTCCATGATCCTCACAACAGAAGCTCTTGTGGCTGATAAGCCCGAGCCTCAGGCTCCTGCCGCTCCCAACCCCGGCATGGGCGGAATGTATTGATTTGATATCAAACCAAATAGAAAAGCCCGACAAAAGTCGGGCTTTCTTTTTTCTTTGTCAGGTGAAAAGCTTAATGGTTGTTTATGATAAAATCGCTTTCAAAAAAGCTGTATCCGCGAATCTGCGCCTTTGGAGCATCATCGACGATATACGAAACGACGTAGATTTCTCCGTCGTCAAACTGAACGGCACCGGTATATCCGCAATCCGAAAGGCTGTTTCTGTCATAGTCGAGCGAAAGTATGCTTGTGCAGGTCTGCTTTTCGGTGTTTTTTGCCGTTTCTTCGTCAAAGAATGCCATGAAAACATTCTGTGCAAGCCAGGCATTGCGGCATCTTCCGTGCATAAAGCGATAGGTCATCATAAGCGTGCCTGTGCAAAGCTTTGTGATAACGGGACGATGTACTCCGGGAATGTTTGTGCCGTACACTTCGCTCCAGCTTTCGCCGCCGTCGTACGATATGGTTTTGAGGCACTCGATTCCCTTAAAGGAGTTTTCACGCATAAATGCCACAAGGGTTTTGTCACTGCACTCAAAAATTGAAACCTCGCACAGAGAATAGCGCTTGTCGCTTGCCACGGTTATTCTGTCCGACCAGGTTTTTCCGTCATCATCCGAGTACCAGAGATACTGCGAAAGGGCGTCTCTCGGGCCATTGTGTGCCGAAAGCAAAAGCCGTCCGCTCGAAAGTCTTTGAAGCTTGTCGGGAACAATACCTCTGTCGTAAAGAATCTGCGGTTCTGTCCAGCTTTCGCCGTCATCATACGAGTACCATATGTAAATATTTGAAACGCGGGCTTCTCGTTCTGTGCCATTTACGATCCTGTCGCAGACGATGGCAAGACGGTCGCCGAGATCGGAAATTCTTGAATTGTTGAAATATCCGTCGGCTGTGTTTGGGTGGGTATAGTCGGTAAGAGGTTTTTTCTCGCTCCAACTGCGGCCGCGGTCGCGGCTTTCGGTAAGCATTATGCGAGAATTTCTTCTGTCGCCGTGATGCTCGACTTCGGTGAAGATGCAAATAAGCTTTCCTTTTTTGGTAAGTAAAAGATCGGGCCAGGCGTGGTATTTGTTATCGTCGCGGCAGACGGTGTATTTATTTATCATAAAAGACCCCTCCATTTTTTTGTTTTCGCCACATTATAGCATTTAAAAACCGAAAAGTCAATACAAATCCGCATACCCCCCGACTTGAGCAAAAAGTTTGTTGACATATGAAAAGTATAGTGATATAATGATTTCAACAATTCATGGACAGAACTTGGTCCTGACGCATTGACGAAAAAGGGCGATATGCAGAAAAACAGACCCGACGGAGAATCCGTCGGGTTTTTGCGTTTATCATTTGACAAAAACATAATTTGCATATATAATATATACTAACAGAGTATTTGCATACGAAAACAAACGCATTTTTTTGAAAGAGAAACAATGGACGGAATAATCAATCTTTACAAACCCCAAGGATACACCTCCCACGATGCCGTGGCGAGGATAAAACGCTTTTGCAACACCCGCCGCGTGGGACACGCGGGAACTCTGGACCCGATGGCGTGCGGAGTTTTGCCCATTCTCGTGGGAAAAGCCGCCGCGGCGCAGGAATATCTGATGAACCATGACAAGGTTTACCTTGCAGGTATGCGCTTTGGCGTTGTCACCGACACCGGCGACGTGACGGGAAACGTTGTCAGCGAAAAAAAGGCGGAAATATCAAAAGACGAGCTTTGCGCGGTGTGCGAAAAATTTAAAGGTAAGATAATGCAGACCCCTCCCATGTATTCGGCAATAAAGGTCGGAGGCAAAAGACTTTACGATCTTGCCCGCGAGGGGGTTGAGGTCGAGCGCAAGGCACGCGAGATAGAAATATACGACATAAGCATCGTGTCGCAGGAATCCGAGTGCGATTTTCTTGTGCGGGTATCGTGCTCAAAGGGCACCTACATCAGAACCCTTTGCGAGGACATCGGTCAAGCGCTCGGCTGCGGCGGCACTCTTTTCAGCCTCGAGCGACTTTCGTGCGGCGAGTTTAAAAAAGAAGACTGCGTCACCCTCGAACAGTTGCAGGAGCTTTTTGAAAAGGGCGACACCGACGGCATAGAAAAAAAGCTTGCCTCTCCCGAAAAGGTGTTTTCGCACTGTCCCGTCATAAAGCTTTCGGCGTTTTATTCGCGCCTTTGCAAAAACGGATGCGAAATATACCTTAAAAAAACAGGCATTTCTCCCGACAGATTTGAAAAAGACGACCTTGTGCGGCTGTATGACAGCGACGGAGTTTTCTTTGCCCTCGGCAAGATCGGCGATTTCCGCGAGGGAAAAGCCGTGAAGGCGGCGGCGCGCTTTATTGACTGATTGCGGCAGAAAGGGAAATTATTGTGAAAAAGAATAAAAAAATAACCCGAAAACTTACGAGAAAAGGCAAGCTTCTTGCTTTGATATTGGGTGTTGCGGCAGCTCTTGCGATTTTGCTTTTGCTTTCGGAGGTGATCCTTCCCTCTGTGGAAAAGAATGTGAAGGAGGCGGCAAACACCGAAAACGAAGCGGATGGCAAAGAAGGGGAGACCAAGCTTTTTTACAGCGGTCTTACCCCCGAACAGCTCGAGGGGTACGCCGAGTGCGACAAGAACATCTTTTATTCTGTAAACGGCATGGGCGGACATCTGACGGCGGAAAACGCCGTTGCCCTTGACGGCGAACGCGGACTTTTCTGGGTCAGATACATCGATGCCGTGATGCGGGGTGACGAAAAGGCGTATTCCGCCCTTTTCTCGAAAAAATTTGATTTTTCAAACCCCATCGAGCGATATGCGTCGGGCGAGCTTGATTTTCCGCCCCAGCGGCTTCATAACATAAAGATCGAGCTTTGGCGCGAAGAAACAGACCCCGAAACGGGTGTTACAGAAAGCGTTTTTTACGTGGAATACAACATCTACCGCAACGAGGGCGATTTCCGTGCCGACATGAGCTATGACACGGCACCTCTTGCCGTGACCGTAACCGAAGCGAACGGCAACGTCCTTATAACCGAAGTGGATTACAGATACAACTGACTTTTTCTGCCGTGCGCAGAAATAATTGAAAAAGGAGAACGTAATTGATAGTTTTGAATTTGTCGGACGTCTGCATGGCGTTTGGCGGCGACGTTATACTTGATAAGATAACCTTTGGCATCCACGGCGGCGACAGAGTGGGTGTTGTGGGAGTAAACGGCGCGGGAAAATCATTGCTTTTCAAAATAATCGCGGGCGAGGTCAGAAATGACAGCGGAAGCGTTAATTTTTCAAAGGATCTTAAGGTTGCATACCTCGAGCAGAACGCCTCTTTTGATTCGACGGGGGCAATATATGCCGAAATGCTGATGGCTTTTCCCGAGCTTGTCCGGGACGAAAAGCGCCTTGAAGAGTTGCAGGCGCAGATGGATGCCGAAAACGACAATGCCATGCACATGCGCCTTGCGGGGGAATACACCCGACTCGAAGAAAGCTTTCGCAAAAACGGCGGATACGAGTACAAAAGTCGCATCCGCAGCATGCTTTGCGCTCTGGGCTTTGACGAGGAAAGACAAAAGGATTCCATCGAGACCCTTTCGGGAGGACAGAAAACAAGGCTTGCCCTTGCGCGCACTCTTCTTTCCGAGCCCGACATCCTGATGCTTGACGAGCCGACCAACCATCTGGACATTCCGTCGGTTGAGTGGCTTGAAGCTTTTCTTGCAGGTTACAAAAAGACACTTCTCGTTATCTCGCACGACAGATATTTTCTTGACAAGGTAACCACAAAAACGCTCGAGATAGAAAACTGCGAGGCAAAGCTTTACAATCTTCCGTACAGCGGATTTGTAAAGCAAAAGGAAAAAGACCGCGAGATCGACGAGCGGCACTACAAAAACCAGCGCCGCGAGATAGAGCGCATGGAAGCTTTTATTGAAAACCAGCGCAGATGGAACCGCGAGCGCAACATTATTGCCGCCGAAAGCCGAATGAAAGCCATCGAGCGCATGGACAAGCTTGAAAAACCCAAAGCTCTGCCCGAAAGCATCTCGATGCACTTTTCGGCAGGCTCGCGCGAGCTTTTGTCCGACAACATTCTCGAGGTCTCGTCGCTGTCAAAGGCGTACGGCGAAAAACAGCTTTTTTCCGACGTTTCGTTTGTGCTTCATTCGAAAGAAAGAATGTTTCTTTTCGGCGAAAACGGCGTGGGAAAATCCACCATGCTCAAGATACTGTGCGGCAAGCTTTCGCAGGACAGCGGAGTTTTTGAATACATCAACAAGATAAAAATAGGCTACTACGACCAGGAGCACCAGGGACTCAATCCCCAAAACACCGTGCTCGAGGAGCTTTGGAGCGAATATCCCGACAAAAAACAGGCCGAGATCCGCGGCGCCCTTGCCCGTTTTCTTTTTAAGGCCGAGGACGTTTTCAAAGAGGTCTCAGTGCTTTCGGGTGGCGAAAAGGCAAGGCTTACCTTTGCAAAGATGATGCTTGACGAGCTGAATCTGCTTATTCTTGACGAGCCGACCAACCACCTTGATGCATCCACCCGCGAGGTGCTGGAGGATGCCATACTCGGATACAACGGCACGGTCATTGCCGTATCTCACGACAGATATTTTATAAATAAGCTTGCAACCCGCATACTCGAGCTGAAAACCGACGGATATTTCGATTACAAGGGCGGCTACGAGGATTTTTGCAACTACAAAAACACCCACGCGGCAACGTCCGGCGCTTCTTTTGCGGATAACACCGAAAAAGACGAAAAGAACGACTACCAAAAGGCAAAGCTTGAAAAAAGCCGCCGCAGAAAAGCTGAAAAGCAGCTTGCCGAATCCGAAAAGGGGATTGCCGACTGCGAAGAAAGACTTGCGCAGATAGATATTGAAATGGCGCAGGCAGGGGCGGACTATGTGAAAACCGAGGCATTGTACCGCGAGCAGGACGAGGTGCAGGCAAGACTTGACGAGTTTTACGAGCTCTGGGACAAGGCAACCGCGGAGCTCGAGGAGCTTTGAGAACAAAAAAGTACTATTTGCGAAATGACGAAACGAAAAATCTCGTTTCGTCATTTTTTATATGGTGTAGAAATTTTGTGCCGAAATTTGTGCAAAACGCACAACTAAAAAATGCAATAAATGGCAGAAAATACCTGATAATTGTTAAGACGGCAACACATTTTGGGCGCACTATAAATTTTGAATATAAAATAAACCAAATTCAAAATTATATATTTTCTCTTGACACATCAAAAATGAAGTGCGAAAAAGCCTTGAAAAACAAGGGTTTTTGACAAGTTTGAAAAAACTGACTAAATTGTAAATTTTGAATTTGTGCAACTTTTTTCAGAGATAAAAAACATCGAACACTCTTTCGTAAAAAACAGGAGAGAAAGACGGCGGGCAAAAGGGCAGGGAAGGTAAGGGGCGCAGAATCCCCTTGCACTTGACAAAAAATGCGTTGTGTGGTATTCTATTTCTGTAACAAAGGCATTTTTGCGCCCTTTTTTCGATTTTTTGTGTGTTTTTTTGGTGTTTTCTGCCCGAAAATACGCTGAAAATTCGCCGAAAAGCGCGTGATCTTGTCTTGCTTCTATAATTTCTTGGCACGCGGATTTTGCGAAAAAATGCCCTGTTTTCAAGGCATTTGCGAAGATTTTATAAAATAAGATTATAGCGGCAGGCCCTGTGTCGGGTGCCATACGGCACGTGGCAGGCTGCTTAACAAGCAAAGCATAGGAGGATTTTGCGAATGAACATGAAAGCAAGAGGTTTCAAAAAGCTTATTGCGATGTCGTTGTTTGCGGCTACGATGTTGCAGTTCTCGCCTACGGCTTTCGCAAAGGACGACGTCTGGGGCGCAACCCCGTCGAACTCCCTTGACGAAATGGCAGAGCTTTTGAACGCCACTACCTACGAAGACTATCTGGCTCAGTATGCGGCCGAAGGCGTTCTTCCCTTCGCGCAGAGCGACAGACCCGCCCCCATCAAGATCAATGCCGTTGATTTTGACGAACAAAGATCAGAAGGCGCTGTTAAGATCAGCGACCCCAAGGGCATTATTGCTCAGACAGACAAAAACGGTCCCGCTTACGGCGTTTCCGAATACGTTCTCACCGGCGACGGCGACTCGGCCATCTACAAGGTCAACGTCCCCGAAGCAGGCTTTTACAACATCTCTTTGTCGTACTACCCCTTCGTACACATCGTTTACGATACCGAAACGGGTACTCTTCTTGAGAATCTCAGCGAAGATGCATATGATGCAAAGTACGGCGAAAACGAAGTTGCGGGCCACGTTGAGGGCAACACGGTAGCCATTGAGCGTATCATAAAGATCAACAACGAAGTTCCTTTCACAGAAGCGCGTAACATCGCTTTCACCCGTGTATGGAAAGACGAGATCCCCGAAAAGATCGAAACCATCAAGTTCGGTGGTGTCGATATGGAAAGACCTTTCCGTCAGGACAAACACGGAAACGAGATCAGATCCAAGAAATACGAGGATCCCTCTTGGCGCGAACACGTTCTGCGCGACTCCAACGCTTTCTATACAGACAGCTTCCTCTTCTACTTTGAAGAGGGCGAAAACAGCCTTGAGATCTACGGCTCCCGCGAGCCCGTTCTCTTTGGCGGCATCGAAGTTTTTGTTGAAGACAAGCTTGTTCACTATCATGGCACAGACGGTGAAAAGGGCTATTACGAACTGACAGACGGCAAGACCAGCAACGTTACTTCCGAGCACACCATCAAGATCCAGGCAGAACAGCCTCTTGCCACATCCGATCAGGTCATCTACCCCATAAGCGACAAGACTTCTTCCATCACAGAGCCCAGCTCCACCAGCAAGACATTGGTAAACAACATCGGCGGTGAAAAATGGCAGATCGCCGGTCAGTGGATCAGCTACGAGTTTACATGTCAGGAATCGGGCTACTATTACATTATCCCCCGTGCAAAGCAGGCGACATACGCAGGTATCTTTGCTTCCCGTTCTCTTAAGATCAACGGCGAATATCCCTTTGAAGAAGCAAAGTACCTCCAGTTCAACTACTCTGACGACTGGGAAACAAAGCCTCTTAACGACGGAACCACAAACTTCCGCTTCTATTTCGAAAAGGGCAAGACCTACGTTCTCGAATTCGAGTGCGTTCTCGGTAACCTTTCCGACAAGCTCCGTAAGGTTGACGAAAGCCTTACAAAGATGAACGACTATTACAGACAGATCCTTATGATTACAGGTCCCGAACCCAGCTCGTTCACCGACTACGGTTTCCAGAAGCTTATCCCCGAAGTTTTGCGCGGTATGCGTGAAGAAGCCGAAAACTTGAGAACAGTGCTTGCACAGTTCGAAGAGATCATCGGCGAAAAGGGCGAACATTCGGTTATCCTTGACAAGGTTGCCTATACTCTCGAAGTTATGGGTAAGGACGAAACAAAGATCGCAGATAACCTCTCGATCCTCAAGTCCTACGTCGGTAGTATCGGTACATGGCTGCTTCAGTCGAGAAACCAGCCTCTTAACGTAGACTACATCGTGATCCAGGGCGTAGACGAAAAGCTCCCCAAGGCAGAAGCAAACTTCTTCCAGTCCATGGGCTTTGAAATCGGCTCGTTCATCATGTCCTTCTTCACAGACTACAACTCCTACGGTGAAATGCCTCAGGAAGAAAAAGAAGCCGCAGAAATCACAGGCAACGTTGAAGTTTGGCTTACCACAGGCCGTGACCAGGCGCAGATCATGCGTGAGATGGTTGACGACTTTACAGATGCAACAGGCATCGCCGTAAACTACAAGCTCGTTGCTGCAGGTACACTTCTTCCCGCAACTCTTGCAGGCATCGGTCCTGACGTTTCGACAGACGCCGACCCCACAGGCTTCGGTGTAAGAAACGCAGTTAAGAACATCGCAGAAAAGATATATAATGAAGAAACCGGTAAATGGGAATATAAATACAAGGGATTTGACATTGTCCGCGGCCTTGACGAAAACGGCGAGGTAAACGGCGACAGCTGGTTCTCCGAATCGGCATGGACAGGTCTTGAAGTTTACAACCCCGACGACACCACCGGCATGAACCAGAAGGCAACCTACGGTATCCCCGTAACCCAGTCCTTCTCGATGCTCTTCTACCGCAAGGACATCTTCGTTGAACTCGGACTTGAAGTTCCCGAGACATGGGATGACCTCAAGGGCATCATCCAGAAGCTTTCCGATAAGAATATGACCATCGGTCTTTCTCAGGGTATGACTCAGATCCTTATGTACCAGAAGGGCGAGCCTTACTACAAGGGCGAAGGCAACATCAAATCCATCGGATATGCAACAAACCTTGATTCCAACATCGCGCTCGACTCGTTCCAGCAGATGTGCGAATATTTCTCGCTTTACGGCCAGCCGATCTCCTACGACTTCGCAAACCGTTTCAGAACCGGCGAAATGCCTATGGGTATTGCAGACTACTCGCTGTGTAACCAGCTTCTCTGCTTTGCTCCCGAGATCAAGGGTCTTTGGGAATTCATCAGACTTCCCGGCTCGTATACATACGAAACTGACGAAGACGGCAAGATCGTAACAGACGAAAACGGCAACCCCGTTATCACAAACTTCAGCGCTGTTTCTCCCTCCGGTGCATCCTCCATCATGATCATGCGTGACGCAAAGAACGATCAGGAAGCTTGGGAATACATCAAGTGGTGGGTAGACGCTCCCGCACAGGAACGTTTTGGTAAGGAACAGGTTGCTATCCTCGGCTCGGCAGGTAAGTACTTCACCGCAAACAAGAAGGCACTTCTCGGTCAGCCCTGGTCCGCTCAGGAAAAGGTTAATCTCCAGGAACAGTTCGACAATCTCATGGGAACTCCTATGACTCCCGGTAACTACATTGTCGGCAGATATACAAACTTCGCATTCCTTGATGTTGTTGATGACGGCGACGCTGCTTCTGACGCAGGTCTTTACTACATCGACGAAATTAATAAGGAAATCGAAAGAAAACGTAAGGAATATGATTTCCCGATCGAAGATGAGCTCATCGAGATGGGCATCATCGACGAAGACGGCAACGTTCTTATCACTGATAAGGACGAAGCCGCCATGGCGGAAACCAAAACCCCCGATTCCAAATAATAACATTTAAGGAGTGAATTTAATGTCTGCAAAGACTGCTGAAACAACACAGGCAGCTCCGAAGATGAGAAAAGATATGACAAAGTGGGAATGGACCCGCCGTCAGATGGTTGTAAACAAGGTCGGCTATCTCATGGTTGCCCCCTACTTCCTTGTCTTCCTCACCTTTACAGTTGCGCCTGTTATACTTTCCCTGCTTCTCAGTTTTACATCGTTCAACATGCTTGAAACTCCGAAGATCCTTTTCTTCGAAAACTATGTAAGACTCTTCCTTGACGACGATATCTTCCTTATCGCTATCAAGAACACCTTTATATTCGCGGTAATGACGGGTCCTGTATCCTATTTGCTGTGTCTTATGTTCGCTTGGTTTATCAACGAACTTACTCCCAAGATCCGTTCGCTCGTAACCCTTATTTTCTACGCACCTTCCATTTCGGGTCAGGTATACCTTATCTGGACAGTTATGTTCTCGTCTGACTCTTACGGTTATGCAAACGGTATCCTCATGGATCTCGGAATTATCAACTCACCAATACTGTGGTTCCAGGACACCGATTACATCATGCCTCTTGTAATCCTCGTTGCTCTGTGGACCTCGCTCGGTACCTCGTTCCTTTCGTTCATCGCCGGTTTCCAGGTTGTTGACAAGAGCTACTACGAGGCTGCTGCGGTTGACGGTATCCGCAACCGTTGGCAGGAACTCTGGTACGTAACACTTCCCGTTATGAAAAACCAGATGATGTTTGCCGCTATCATGTCGATCACAGGTTCGTTCGGCTTCGGCGGCGTTGTTACCGCTCTCTGCGGATTCCCGTCTCCCGACTATTGTGCATGGACACTTATGCACCACCTGGAGGACTACGGTGGAGCCCGTTGGGAAGTCGGATACGCTTCGGCTATTGCAACCCTTCTCTTCCTTATGATGATCGGTGCGAATATGCTTGTTAACAGAATGCTGGCAAAGGTAGGTAAGTAAGATGGCAAAGAATTTCAAATTTAAAATCAAAGCTCACCGCCTTAACCGTTCTGCCGGTGGCGATATCGGTATCAACGTTCTTCTGTTCGTATTTGGCGCGTTCATGTTCCTGCCTATGTTCTATGCATTCTGTCAGGCACTCAAGCCGCTTGACGAACTTTGGATGTTCCCTCCGCGCTTCTTCGTGCGCAACCCAACCTTTAAGAATTTTTCAGACCTCTTCCGTCTTATGAGCACATCGTATGTACCTTTCTCGAGATACATATTCAACACTGCTTTCGTTTCCATCGCAGGTACCTTTGGTCACCTTTTCCTTGCTTCGATGGCAGCTTATTCGCTCACAAAGATCAACTTCCCCGGCCGTCACGTAATGTTCAAGATGATCCAGCTCTCCCTCATGTTCCATGCAACGGTTACTGCGATCACAAACTACATCACCATGTCGGCTCTCGGTTGGGTAGATACATACTGGTCGCTCATCATCCCCGCGTTCGGTTCTACCCTCGGTCTTTACCTCATGCGTCAGTTCATGGACTCTTCGGTTCCCGATTCGGTTCTTGAATCTGCCCGTCTTGACGGTGCAAGAGAAATTTCCATCTATTGGAAGATAGTAATGCCGATGGTTAAGCCCGCTTGGCTTACACTTATCGTGTACTCGTTCCAGGGTCTTTGGAACAGCGGTACTTCCATCTACATTTACAGTGAAGAACTTAAGACATTTAACTACGCTATCCAGCAGATCCTTGCCGGCGGTATCGTCCGTTCGGGTGCATCTGCCGCAGCGACAGTTATCATGATGCTCGTTCCGATCCTTGTATTCGTTGTTTCTCAGAGTAACATCATCGAAACAATGGCAAGCTCGGGTCTTAAAGACTAAAAGGAGGGTTAAACAGAATGAGAAAAATCAAATCAGTGTTAGCCCTTATCGCTTGCCTTATCATGCTTGTCGGCGCTCTTCCGGTATATGCTATCACTCCCTATTCCACATACACCCATGATATCGACGGTACAGATATGCCCTCTCCTGCGGCATACGTTCCCCAGTCGGTAATCGATTCCGAAAAGCTCGGCCTTTCGGTCGGCCTTAAGGAACCCAAGGATTTTGTCGTTCACGAATTCGTTAACAACGAAGGTAAAAACGACTACCTCATCTGTATCTCGGATACAGGCAACAAGAGAGTTATCATCGTCAACTCGAAATATGAAGTAACAGGTATCATCACCGACTATATCAACGAGTGGGGCGTACATGACAAGATCGCAGACCCCCAGGGTCTTGCAGTCAGCAAAACTCACATCCTTTACATCTGCGATACCTCCAACAACCGTATCGTAGCATTCGACCTTGCTCCCAACAACCCCAATCCCGAAATGGATGAGGTTCACGGTCTTGTTGAATACAAATTTGTCAAGACCCACGGCGAACCCGAAGGCGACGTTTTTGCCGAAGGTACAACCTTTAAGCCCATCGCTGTGGCGGTTGACGATTCCGGAAGACTTTACGTTGTTTCTTCCGCTTCCAACCAGGGTATCATCGCCATGACTTCTGACGGCGTGTTCCAGGCTTTCCTCGGTGCACAGTCGGGCAGCCTTTCGTGGTGGGATCTTCTCTGGAGACGATTCCAGACAGCAGAACAGAGAAGAAAGTCTGTAAAGAACGTTTCTGTTGAATACAACAACATCACCATCGACGACGCCGGCTTCGTTTATGTTACCACCGACGCCATCTCGGACAGCGATCTTCTCAACGCCATCAACGGCAAATCCCGCTCGGGCGATAAGGCACCTGTAAAGATGCTTAACCCCTCGGGACAGGACGTTATGATGCGTACAGGTTTCTATCCTCCCTCGGGTGAAGTAACACTCGGTGTTTCGGCATACAAGCCCGTTTCGAAGGTCGAGGGCGCAGAAAGCCCCTCCAAGATCGTGGACGTTGCCCTCGGTCCGGTGGACGAAGGTATCTGGACCATCATCGACAGCTCCAGACAGAAGCTTTACACCTACGACTCCGAAGGTCGTCTTCTCTACATCTTCGGTGACAAGGGCGACCAGCTCGGTAACCTTCAGACGGTTGTTGCGGTTGACTACCTTGGCACAAACATCCTTGCTCTTGACAAAACAAGCAACAACATCACAATCTACAAGAGAACCGAATACGGCGAAGACGTATCGCGTGCGCTGAGAAACAACAACCAGCGTAAGTACGACGCCGCTGAGCAGGACTGGACAAACATTCTTCAGAAGAATGCAAACTTCGACCTCTCGTACGTTGGTATCGGTAAGTGTCTGTATCGTGAAGGCAAGTTCGCACAGGCTATGGATATGTATGAATATGCATACGACACAGCCAACTGGTCTGACGCTTATCACGAGCTCCGTAAAGAAGCCCTTTCCAAGTACATCATTCTCATCCCCGTAGTCATCGTTATCGTCTGCGTTCTCCTTTCGCTCTTCCTTAAGTATGCGGCAAAGAAGAACGAGGAAGGTCAGTCTTCTTCGGTCAAGAGAACCCTTTGGAGAGAATATCTCTACGGTTACTATGTAATATTCCATCCGTTTGACGGTTTCTGGGATATCAAGCACGAAAAGCGTGCTTCGGCAAAGGGTGCAACCCTTATCATCATTCTCAACATAATCGCATTTATCTATCAGTCCTTCGGACGCGGATATATCGTTAATCCTTCTCAGGATTCGACAAACTTCTTTATGACCGCCATCTCGTTGCTTTTGCCCATTATGCTTTGGGTTATTGCAAACTGGTGTCTCACAACCCTGTTTGACGGCGAAGGAAGCCTCATGGATATTTATATTGCAACAGGTTATGCACTCTTCCCGCTGCCCTTGTTCATTATAATCTCCACCTTTGCTTCCAACTTCGTAACAGCGTCTGAGGTTTCGATCCTCTCTCTTCTGACGAACATCGCATTCTTCTGGTGCGGATTCCTGCTCTTCTTTGGCATGATGACAGTACACGATTACACACTTGGTAAGAACGTACTCACAACCCTCGGCTCGATCGTCGGTATGGCGTTTATCATGTTTATTGCAGTTCTCTTCTCCAGCCTCGTCGGAAAGATCGTTTCGTTTATCTTCAACATCGTTCTCGAGTTGTCCTACCGAGTATCCTAATTGAAAGAGGTGTGATTTATGAATATTAAAAAATTAATATCGCTTTTCCTTTCAATCATGATGCTTCTCGGTGTGGTTGCCATGCCCGTTATGGCAGACGAGACAGGAAAAGCAGAAAGCGATGAAGCAAAAGCTGCCATCGCAGAGCTTGCCGCAGAGCTTCCTCAGACAGTTGCAGAGCTTAAAGAGCTCGGATTTGAATACGTCTGTGCAACCTACGGCGTTGACCTTTATGTTATCAAAGACAAGGAAAACGAAAACTTCGGAGATGTTTATTTCGTTTATTCCGAACAGCCCGGCGGCGAAGGAAAAGTTCTTTTCAACACCCAGAAGGCTACCGAAACCTATTATCTCCCCTCGGAAGATTCCGCAACCTATGCTGACGATATGAAAACATATATCGACAGATATAAGACAACCATCTTCCAGAGCCCTCATGAATATATTTCCACAACAATGAAATACGTTTATGAGTACAACGAAGGCAAAAACGCAGGTCAGATCATGTTTATCGATGAGCTTACAGGCGCCGCTGCTTTCCTTGACAAGGCAACAGGCCAGATCCTTACAACCAACCCTTACGACATCGGTACATCCAAGGCAAACAGCGAAACAAAGGGCAAGCTCCTTTCGCAGTTCGTTTTTGATTACGTAAAGGGTCAGAACGGTAACACCTACAACACCTTTGAAAATGCAGCCAAGAATATGCAGGTTTCTTATGACCGTATCCGCGGCGGCGTTCGTGTTGAATACACCGTTGGTCGTATGGAAACCAGAATCCTTCTTCCTATCCTTATCGAAAGAACAAGATTTGAAGAAGAGATCCTTGCAAAGTTCACTGTTGCAAACAAGGCTCCCACAACAGACATGACCCCCGAGCAGATCGAGGATCAGGTCGAAAGAGACATCAAGAAGCTTCTTGCTTACTACACTCTGAGAGACCTTGATGCATACAAGGGTTCTGCAAGAGACAACGTTCTCATCCAGTATCCTATCATCGAAAAGTACGACTTCTACGAATTCAACGAACAGGGCTCCACAAGACCTAAGTATCAGATGGAAACCCTTATCAAGGAATACACCGATTACACCTACGAAGATCTTCAGTCGGACCACCTCTTGCTCGAATATCAGGGCAACGAGACCAATCCTCCTCTCTTCAAGATGGCGATCGAATATTACTTTGATGAAGACGGAATCAAGATCAGAGTCCCTGCGAAGAGTATCAGCTACAACAAGGATACCTTCACCATCACTCAGCTCAGAATTCTTCCTTACCTCGGTGCGGGCAGACACGGCGACACAGGTTACACCTTCTATCCCGACGGCTCCGGCGCACTCATCAGATTTGAGGACATCGGAACTCAGACCAAGGTCATCACAGGTAAGGTTTACGGTCAGGACTACGGCTTCTACGCTACCTCCGGCCAGAACAAGGAAGTTATGAGACTTCCCGCATTCGGTGTTAAGCGCGACCAGAACTTCACCATCGTTGAACACTCCGAAGAGTATACTGTTCAGTATACCGACACAAGAGACGTTGACGGCGAAATGATGGACGTTACCACCAACGAAAGCTTCAAGCTCAACTATGGTATTGACGTTACATCCCAGAACGGCGTCTTCGCTCCCGAAGAATCCGATTACACCTCTGTTCTTATCGACAGTAACCT
The DNA here is from genome assembly GCA_017549365.1 of Clostridia bacterium. Taxonomy (GTDB): domain Bacteria; phylum Bacillota; class Clostridia; order Oscillospirales; family CAG-382; genus UMGS1052. The sequence goes on along the minus strand of JAFYUZ010000087.1, from coordinate 4,093 downwards.
CGACGCTGAGCCTGCAAACGACCTCAAGCAGGATCTCTTTATGGCGGCTATCGAAAAGAACAACGCTGAAAAGCCCGACAATCTCGTTGCTCTTCCCGAAAACAAGAATGTTGACGGTAGAACAGCATATCTCGCATATATGACCGAGGGCGACTCGCTTGTTCAGATCTCTACCGACCACGGCGGAATCACCCACGAATATCACTCGGCATATGCAACGGTTTACCCCGAACTTGCTGATACTTACGCTCTTTCCAGCGGCGACGAATGGACAGTTGACATTGAACGTAACTACACCGGCAACTACACCTTCCGCATCTTTATGCTTAAGGAAGACAACGCCGACTATGTAGGCATGGCAAATGCTCTTCGTGCATATCTTATCGCCACAGGCGAGCTTGTTGAAAACGACATCGATGACAACCAGAGCATCCCGCTCTTCCTTGAAAACTTCGGTTCGATCAAGACAACTCAGAAGGTTGTTGGTATCCCTGTAACAGAAAACACTCCTCTCACTACTTTTGAGCAGAGCAAGACCATGATCGACGAGCTTATTGCAAACGATGTTACAAACATCAACCTCAAGCTCACCGGCTGGTACAACGGCGGTATGGAGCACACAGCTCCCTCCAGTCTCAAGGTACAGAAGGCGATCGGCGGCGAAAAGGGTCTTAAGAACCTCAACAGCTACGCCGCATCCATCAGCGAGGACGCTACTCTTAAGGCAAACGTTGAGATCTATCCCGACCTTGACTTTACCTACGTTATGGCAGACAAGAGCTTCGACGGCTTTAAGGATAAGGACGACGCAGTTCGCACTGTTGACAACAAGATCGCTTCTCACCGCGTATACAACGCTCTTTATCAGGGCTTTGTAAGAGATGACCTTCTTATCATAAACGCAGACCGTATGCTCGAGTTCTATGACAAGATCAGCGACAAGTACAACGGTTACGGTATCCCCGGCATTTCTGTTGCAACCCTTGGTTCCGAGCTCAGCTCTGACAACGGCGAAGACAACATCATGACCCGTGAAGAATCCAAGGAAGCTATCTCCGCCCTTCTTTCCGAGCTTGAAGCTGACGGCAAGAAGATCCTTGTCAGCGGCGGTAACGCATTTACCTACAAGTACGCTGACCTTATCACCGACCTTCCTCTTGACAGTAGCCGTAATATCTACGCCAGCGAAGCTGTTCCCTTCCTCGGAATGGTGCTTCACGGATGTATCGAATTTACAGGTACCGCTGTCAACCTCGACGGTGACTACAACTACAGTGTTCTCAAGTGTGTAGAAAACGGTGCAAACCCCTACTTCATCCTCTCTTACTCCGACGATGAAGTGGACAACACTTCCGAACTCAAGAACTTCCCGATGTTCAGTAAGTACTACTCTATCAAGTACAACATCTGGAAGGAAGACCTTATCGGCACATACAAGAAGCTCAACGCTGCTCTTAAGGATATCCAGGCTTGCACGATCGTAGATCACGAGCTTATCGACGACGATATCGTAAGAGTTGAATATTCCAACGGTTACACATACATTCTCAACTACGGCGCAAACAACTATCAGTATGAGGGTGTTGCTGACATCGCATCTCTTGACTTTGTAAGAGTAACCGACGCAGGCAAGGATCTTGTTAAGATCGAAAGCTTCAAGCTTGACGACAACGCAGAATCCGCAACCTACGGCGACGTTCTTACAAGCGCAGTTGTTCTTAACAAGGGCACTGCAAGCAGCGTATACAATGGCACCGCAATCGAACCTTCCGGTTCGGTTGTGGTGAAGAACTGAGAAAGGGGGATGTAACTTATGAATAACACAGCAACAAAGCCGGCAACAGCACCGAAGAAGAGAAAGAAGGCGGCTCTTGATTCCAAAAAAGCAAGAGCAGGTTGGTTTTTCGTACTTCCTTTCATTGTCGGTATGATAATCATCTATCTCCCTATCGTTGTTGACTCGATAAAGCTCAGCTTCCACAGCATCAGACCGACAGCAACAGGTATCGTTACTACCTTCGTCGGATTTGAAAACTATTCCAAGGCGCTCTTTGACGACCCGGAATTCATCAAGATCCTTACAGCAAGCCTTCGTCAGCTTGTACTTGACGTTCCCGCAATCGTTATCTTCGCACTCTTTATGGCTATCGTCCTCAATCAGAAGATGATTGGCCGTGCGGTGTTCAGAGCGATCTTCTTCGTACCTGTTATTATTTCCACAGGTATCATCGATTCTATCGACCAGTCGAACTCGATGGCTTCCTACATGGAAGGCACCATCGATACAGGTAGTGCTTCTTCCTCCGCCGCGTCTGACATTATCAACGCCATGGACGTAAAGAAGCTGCTTGGCAACATGATTATCGGTACAGAACTTGTTGATTACGTTGTTAATATCGTAAACGGAATCTTCAATATCGTAAACCGTTCGGGTGTTCAGCTGCTGGTATTCCTTGCAGGTCTCCAGTCGATCAACCCCTCGATCTACGAATCTTGTACCATGGAAGGTGCAACACCTTGGGAAACATTCTGGAAGATCACCTTCCCGATGATCTCCCCGATGATCCTTGTAAACGCCGTTTACACCGTCATCGACTCGTTTACATCCGAATCGAACCAGGTTATGTCTTATATTGACCACGTATATCTCGAAGTTGCAAACGGTCGTGTTATTTCGACAGCGATGTCGTGGATCTACTTCCTGCTCGTAGTTGTATTGCTTGGACTGGTAGCTCTGCTCCTCTCGTCCTTCATCTTCTACCAGCGCAGAGACTGATGAAAGGAGGAACAGAAAAATGAATAATCAGACTAACAAAAAGCTTTATGTTCATAACGCAGATCAGCTGAAGGATTACAAGAAGATCGGTTTTTGGAAACGTCTTCGTCTCCGTGTTTTCTCGGCAAACTTCCTTGGCACAGTGATCTGGAAGATTTTCAGATTTGTCCTCCTTGTAGGTATCTCCTACATCATCATCTTCCCCTTCATCACAAAGATCTCGTCATCTTTCTTCAGCCCCACAGACTTCACTGACTCGGCTGTAAAACTTATTCCTAAGAACCCCACCTTTGATACCTACCGCGCTATCATTTTTGATAACGACTACTTTGAGCGTTTGTTCAACACCGCAACCCTTTCGCTGTTTACCGCTGTTATCCAGACATTTATCACAGCTCTTATCGGTTACGGTTTTGCAAAGTTCAAGTTCAAGGGCCGCGGAATCGTCTTTATGCTCGTAATCCTTACCATGGTTATCCCGCAGAAGACACTTATGCTTTCGATGTTCAACAAGTTCAGATATTTCGATATCTACGGCATCATCGAAGTCCTCAAGGGTGCAATCGGATTCGGTCCCAACACAACAGGTCTCCAGCTCACCGATACTCACTGGCCGCTGTTCCTGCTGTCGCTTACAGGTCTCGGATTCAAGAACGGTCTTTATATCTTCATCTTCCGTCAGTTCTACAAGGGCGTGCCCGATGAACTCGAAGAGGCTGCATATGTTGACGGTTCGGGTATCTTCAAGACATATTTCCGCATCATTCTTCCTCTGACCGTTCCTATGATGGTAACAATCTTCATGTTTGCCTTCTCTTGGTCGTGGACAGATACATTCTACACCAGCCTTCTTTATCCCTCGCAGACAGCTGTTAAGCTTCTGCCCGGTCTTATTGAAGTGCCTGCTTCGATGACCACAACAACTGTTGCTCAGGAATTGTATGAATCTGCAATCCTCAACGCCGCAGGTCTTCTGGTTATCCTTCCCCTCTTCATCATCTTCCTCTTCGCTCAGAATGCCCTCGTTGAAGGTATCGAGCGTTCGGGTATCGTTGGTTAAGAGAAAACAGTTTTCAAATATTGTTTTGCAGGGTCGTCCTTTGTGGGCGACCTTGTTTTTTGTGGGGTTGCCCCTGCCGTTTTGTGTGGAATTTTACCGATGACGAAAATGATAATATCGTAGGGCAGGGGCTTGCTCCTGCCGTTTGGTATAAAATTTAATCAATGGCAAAAACAACAACATTGTAGGGCAGGGGCTTGCTCCTGCCGTTTTGTATGGAATTACATCAATGGCAAAAAACAACAATATTGTAGGGC
>JAFYUZ010000086.1 GCA_017549365.1 Clostridia bacterium | reverse complement strand
GATCCCCCGACATGGGGGATCTTTGTGTTAATTCAGCTTGTCTTTAAGATAATGTCCCGTATACGACTTTTCGCATTTTGCAACCTCTTCGGGGGTGCCGCAGGTAACAAGAGTTCCGCCCTCGTCGCCCCCCTCGGGGCCAAGGTCGATGATATAGTCGGCGCATTTTATCATATCAAGATTGTGCTCGATAACGATGACGGTGTTGCCCGTGTCCACAAGCTTTTGCAACACCTCCACAAGCTTTTCTACATCTGCGGTATGAAGTCCCGTGGTCGGCTCGTCAAGGATATACACGGTTTTTCCCGTGGCGCGCTTTGAAAGCTCGGTGGCAAGCTTTACTCGCTGTGCCTCGCCGCCCGAAAGAGTGGTGGACGCCTGACCGATCTTGATATATCCCAGCCCCACCTCCGAAAGGGTGGCAAGCTTGCGGCGCAAAGAGGGCAGGTTTTCAAAAAACTTCAATCCCTCGTCCACCGTCATATCAGGCACGTCAAAAATGCTCTTGCCCTTGTATTTTACTTCAAGTGTTTCGCGGTTATAGCGTTTTCCCTTGCAGACGTCGCAGGTGATATAAACGTCGGGCAAAAAGTGCATTTCTATCTTCAAAAGTCCGTCGCCCTGGCAGGCTTCGCACCGTCCGCCTTTGAGGTTAAACGAAAATCTGTCCTGCTTGTAGCCGCGGATCTTGGAATCGGTGGTGGTGGCAAAAAGTGCGCGGATATCTGTGAAAAGCCCCGTGTAGGTGGCGGGGTTTGAACGCGGCGTTCTGCCGATGGGCGATTGGTCGATGTTTATTACCTTGTCAAGATGCTCGATACCCTCGATGCGGGTGTGCTTGCCCGAAACGGTGTGGGCACGGTTAAGCTTTTTTGCAAGGTCGTTGTAAAGAATACTGTTGATAAGCGACGATTTGCCCGAGCCCGAAACGCCCGTGACACAGGTAAGGGTTCCAAGGGGGATTGTAACGTCGATATTTTTGAGATTGTGTTCTTTTGCTCCGACGATCTTCAAAAATTTTCCGTTGCCCTCGCGCCTTTTTTCGGGCACGGCAATCTTTCGTCTGCCCGAAAGAAAATCTGCCGTGAGGGAATCCTTGGCTTTCATAAGCTGTGACGGCGTGCCTGCCGCCACGATCTTTCCGCCGTGAACCCCCGCATACGGTCCGATGTCAACAATATAGTCGGAGGCAAGCATGGTTTCCTCGTCGTGTTCGACAACGATAAGGGTGTTGCCGATGTCGCGCAGTTTTTTTAAGGTTTCAATAAGCTTTTCGTTGTCGCGCTGATGAAGTCCGATCGACGGCTCATCGAGGATATAAAGAACGCCCATAAGCGACGAACCGATCTGGGTGGCAAGACGGATTCTTTGACTTTCGCCGCCCGAAAGTGTGCCCGATGCACGCGAAAGGGTGAGATAGCCTAGTCCAACGTTTGTAAGAAAACCAAGGCGTGCTTTGATCTCTTTCAAAATATCCTTTGCAATGGCCTCGTTCTTTTTTGAAAGCTTTATTTGCTCAAAAAAGCTTTTTGCATCCCCAACGCCAAGATCGCAGACCTCGGCGATATTCTTATCTCCGACAGTTACTGCCATCGGCTCTTTTTTCAGTCTTTTGCCAAGGCAGGCTTTGCAGGGGATCTCCTCCATAAACTGCTCGTAATATTCGCGCTGGTCGGGGTTGTTTTCGCTCATTTTGTAACGGCGGTCGATGTCGTTCAGCATACCGTCAAACGACACCTCGTATACTCTGCCCGCGTACTTCATGGCATATTTGCGCCCCGTGCCGTAAAGCATGGCGTTGTACGCCTCGTCCGAAAGCTTTTCGATGGGGGTGGAAATGCCAAATCCGAAATCGGAAAGCGCCTGGTCAAACAGGTTGCCTGTCCAGCCGCGCTTGTCCATGCTTTTATATCCGTTGCAAATGCAGGCGCCGTCGCGAAGCGAAAGGCTTTTGTCGGGCATCAGCTTGTCGGGCGAAAGCACAAGGGTCTGTCCCAGACCGTCACAATCGGGGCAGGCGCCAAAGGGGCTGTTGAATGAAAACATTCGAGGTTCAAGCTCACCCAAACTTATACCGTGCTCGCGGCAGGCATAGTTTTGCGAAAATTCCAGCTCGTTTTCGCCCTCGGGGGCGTCGGGAAGAAAAATCACAAGGTTGCCGTCCGAAAGCTTGCAGGCGCTCTCGACCGAATCGGTAAGGCGCGAGCGCACGTCCTCTTTCATCACAAGGCGGTCAACAACTATGTCGATATCGTGCTTTTTGTTTTTGTCAAGTCCAAAATCCTCGCCCAGCGTCAGCACCGCGCCGTCAACGCGAACTCTGACATATCCGTTTTTTTGCGCATCCGAAAAGACCTTTTCGTGCATACCCTTTTTGCCGCGGACAACAGGAGCAAGCACCATGAATTTTGTCTTTTCGGGAAGCTCCATTATGCTGTCGATTATCTCGTCTATCGTCTGCTGTTCGATCTCTTTGCCGCAAACGGGACAATGGGGAGTGCCGCAACGGGCGTACAAAAGACGCAGATAATCGTATATTTCGGTGACGGTGCCCACCGTGGAACGGGGGTTTTTTGAGGTGGTTTTCTGATCTATCGAGATGGCGGGCGAAAGGCCGTCGATCGAGTCGATGTCGGGCTTGTCGAGCTGACCGAGAAACATACGGGCATACGACGAGAGCGATTCGACAAAGCGGCGGTGACCTTCGGCATAGATGGTGTCAAAGGCAAGGGAGGATTTGCCCGAGCCCGAAACACCCGTGAACACCACCAGCTTGTCGCGCGGGATCTCGACGTCGATATTTTTTAGGTTGTGCACGCGTGCACCGTAAACTTTCAAAGATTTATTTGCCATGTTCCATACCTTTTTTTACTTGTAAATAATCGTATATATTTTACCACAAAAAGATTAAAATGTACATAGTTTTTTCGAATTTTTGTTTGTTAATTATACTTTTCGTCGATTTTTTTATATCTTTTCAAAACCCCTTGAAAAGGCTTTGAAACTATTGTATAATCGCAGTAAGGAAAAGATTTTTCCCCCACTTCCCTTTTTGTGAAAGGAGCATTTTTATGAAACACAATCTTGCAATAGTAGGCTTTGGCGGCATGGGCGGCTGGCACGCACGCCACGCACAAAAAAGCGACGTCGTATCTCTTTCGGGAATATACGACATCAAAGAAGAACGCAACCAAGCCGCACGGCAGATGGGCATTTGTGCCTATTCTTCTCTTGACGAGCTTCTTGCCGACGAAAAAACAGATATCGTAACGATTGCCACCCCCAACGATTTCCACAAGGACATCGCCATAAAAGCCATGGCGGCAGGCAAAAACGTTATTTCCGAAAAACCCGTAACCCTCTCGTGCGCAGATCTTTCCGAAATGATCGAAGCTTCCAAAAAATACGGCAAAGTCTTTTCGGTGCATCAAAACAGACGCTGGGACGTCGATTTTTTGATGGTTAAAAACCTTTACCGCTCAAAAGAGATCGGAAAGGTATTCAATATAGAATCGCGCGTTCACGGATCACGCGGGATCCCGGGCGATTGGCGCGGCGAAAAGGTGCACGGCGGCGGAATGCTTTTTGATTGGGGCATACATCTTATAGACCAGGCTTTGCAGGTGGTTTATGACAGCAAGGTTTGCGAAATATACTGCCGATTTGACCACCTGACAAACAAGGAGGTAGACGACGGTTTCAGAATGGACATCACTTTTGAAAACGGCACAAGATATCTTGTGGAGGTGGGTACCTACAACTTTGTTTCGATGCCGAGATTTTACGTTTTGGGCGAAATGGGTTCTGCCATCGTTCGCGATTGGCAGGACAAATGCGAGGTGGTGCGTTGCAAGGAATGGTATCAGAACAACGTAACCCCCGTGGTCACGGCGGCAGGACTTACAAAAACCATGGCACCGCGTGACGAGCTGACAACAGAAACCTACTTTAACGAACGCCCCGACTCTGACGTGCACGACTACTATCGCAATTTCTGCCGCGCCATCGAGGGCAAGGAAGAACAGATCGTGAAGCACGACGAGATGATGAGAGTTATGAAGGTTATTGAAAAAGGCTTTGAATCGGTGGAAAAAAACGCCCCCGTGATGTGCAACATCTGATAAAAAGCGCAATATTTTTTTAAAAAACGCCGAAAAGTATATACACAAACGCGAAAAAGTGGTATAATCTTTTTGTATATTTGTATTTCAGGGAGGAAAAATGGCAGAAGTTATTTTTGAAAAAGAGAATAAGAAACCATTTGGTGTCCTTCTTGTGTCGTTGTATTTTTCGGCAAACGAGGCGGAAGAAGCAGAAAAATCGCTGGAAGAGCTTAAAGCTTTGGCGCAGACCGCCCTTATCGGGCAGGAGGAAGATGTCGAATTTTTCTATCTCACTCAATGCCGCCCCTCGCCCGAGGCGGCAACCTATATCGGCGTGGGAAAAATGGAAGAAGCGGCACAGCTTTGCAAGGATCACAACGTACAGCTTGTGGTTTTTGATTGCGAGCTTTCCCCTTCGCAGATCCGAAACCTTGAAAAAGGCATCTCGCCCAACGATTCACAGCTTCGCGTTATCGACCGCACCATGCTTATTCTTGACATTTTTGCCCACCACGCCGTAACAGGCGAAGGAAAGCTTCAGGTCGAGATAGCCCAGCTTAAATACACCGCCCCCCGACTTACCGGCAAAGGTATCGAAATGTCCCGTCAGGGCGGCGCATCGTCCAGCGGATCTGTGGGCGCACGAGGCCCGGGCGAAACAAAGCTTGAAACCGACCGCCGCCACATAAAGCGCCGCATTGCTTCTCTCGAAGAACAGCTTGAAACTCTTGAAAACACCCGCGACACCATGCGCAAACAGCGCAGAAAATCCAACATCCCCGTCGTTGCCATCGTTGGTTACACCAACGCAGGCAAATCGACGCTTCTGAATTATCTTACAAACGCAGGCATTCTTGCCGAGGACAAGCTTTTTGCCACCCTTGATCCCACAGTGCGAAAGCTTGAGCTTCCGTCGGGATTCGAGGTGCTTTTGACCGACACTGTCGGTTTTATCAACAATCTGCCCCACGGACTTGTAAAGGCGTTTAAGAGCACCCTTGACGAGGCAAAATATGCCGACATTCTCCTTATACTCATCGACGCGTCCGACGAAAACGCTCAGATGAAAACCGAAGTCACCGAAAAAACCCTTGCCGAGCTTGGCGCAGGCGGAAAACCGACCATCTACGTTTTTAACAAATGCGACAGATTGCAGGAAATACCCGAAAAATCGTCTGTGGGCGACAAAAAGGCGGTTTTTGTTTCGGCAACCACGGGATATGGCACAGACGAGCTTCTTTCGATAATCGAAGAAGAGCTTGGCGCAAGCCAGAAAAAACTGACCTTTCTTTTCCCCTTTAACGACGGCAGCAAGCTTGACGTTCTTTACAGCAAGGCCACCGTGCTTTCGGTGGATTATACCGAAAACGGAACGCTGGTCGAGGCTATGGCAGACGCCAAAATTTCGGGAATGCTTGAAAAATACATTGTAAAATAATTTTAAGGAGATAAAAAATGAGTTTTATCGAAGAAAAGGCAAAACAGATCCCCGTATACGGCGAATATGACGTTGCCGTTGTGGGCGGAGGTATTGCGGGAATCGCCGCGGCACTTGCCGCTTCCCGTCACGGAGCAAAAACCGTGCTTATCGAAAAGCAGTTTGCCCTGGGCGGACTTGCAACCCTTGGACTTGTAACCATTTATCTTCCGATATGCGACGGATGCGGACGACAGGTAAGCTTTGGCATTGCCGAGGAGCTTTTGAAGCTTTCAATGAAGTATGGATGCGAAGGCAGATACCCCAAGGCGTGGGTCGAGGGCGGCACAGTTGAAGAAAAGAAAAACGGTGGCCGTTACATGGTGGACTACAACGGACCGACGTATATGATACTTACCGAACAGCTTCTTCTTGAAGAAGGGGTTGAAATTCTTTACGGCACAAGCGTTTGCGCCGCAAACGTAAGTGACGGCAAGGTGGACGCGCTGTTTATCGAAAACAAATCGGGACGTTCTGCAATAAAGGCAAAGAGTGTTGTTGATGCATCGGGCGATGCCGACGTTTTTGCCATGGCAGGTGCAAAAACCGAAAATTTCGGTCAGGGAAATATTCTTGCCGCGTGGTATTTTGCCACAGAGGACGGAAAATACACCATCCACCCCATCGGTTGCTGTGACGTGCCCGACAAAGAAAAAGACAAGCGCCCCGCCACAGAGCTTTTGAGCAACCGCAGATTTGCGGGACTTGACGGCAAAGAGCTTTCGGAAATGGTCGTGATGTCCCACGAAAGAGTGCTTTCCGACTTTATGAAGCACGGCGACACCATGGATCGCGAACGCGCCATCTCTACCATTGCCACCATACCCCAGGTGCGTATGACAAGAAGACCTGCGGGAAAATATACCCTTGACGATTCGGAAGACCACAAGTATTTTGAGGACAGCATCGGTCTTATTTCCGACTGGAGAAGACCGGGGCCGATATTTGAGGTGCCCTTCAGATGCCTTTACGGCGATCTTAAAAACGTGGTTGCCGCAGGCAGATGTATCTCGAACACCGACTCGATGTGGGATATAACAAGGGTTATCCCCTGTTGCTCTGTGACAGGTCAGGCGGCAGGTACGGCGGCGGCAATGTCCGACGATTTTGAAAATCTTGACGTCAAAAAGCTTCAGGATGCCCTTGAAAAAGACGGCGTTGTGCTGCATATATAAAAATTTATCCATCCGTGTAAAAACGCGGATGGATTTTTTTGCAACACGTTAAATTTCACACCAAATAATAAAGTTTCGGTCCACCCTTTTCAAAGGGTGGCGGATTCCAAAGGCGGCGCCTTTGGTCGCTCTCCGCAGAGAGCGAAACTCTCTTTTGCTCCATTTTGCGCAGGGGAAGTTGCAAGCAACTTCTGAAGTTTGTTGCACAAACTTCGACGGGTGAATTGCACGAAGTGCAAGAGGGAAACCCTCGCCGGGGGTTTCCCTTTTTT
>JAFYUZ010000085.1 GCA_017549365.1 Clostridia bacterium | reverse complement strand
TCAATGCAAAAATTTCCGTTTTCAAGTTTGACGAAATGGTAGACCGTCAAGCCTCGGCAAAGTTCATCCAAAAACTTTTCTTCAGCTTCCCGTCCTTCAAAAACGATCTGCGGTCCTTCGGGGTGTGATTTTCCGTTTTCATCCTGAACCCAGGCTCTGCCGGGTTCGAAGGATACTGTGGAAAATCCGCTAAAAACAATGGTTGCCGCGTCAATTTCCATATCAGTGGGATGATCGTTCTGATCTGTGTTTTTGCGAACGTTCAGATGTTTTGCAGATACGGTAAGTTCGTTTTGTTCAAGCTTTTCAAACTTCAAGTATGCATCGTGAAATTCAAAATCTGCAAGGATATTTGACGAGCAATATGTCATACGCTCCACCCTCCCTTTTTATAACATTATACCACGCCGCTATCTGCAAGTAAAGTGTTTTTCGCAAAGATTTTGCATACGGTTTGAGTTTTCTGTTTTGACAAATAATATTCACACGTAAGACAATTGACAATCGGTGCAAAATGTGATAAAATGAGTGTGACAAAAGATTTTCGTGAAAGGAGTTTTGACAAATGTTTCTTAAACGCACAAAGCTTGCCGACAGAGTTCTTCCGAGCTACACCCGCGGCGAGGAGATATTCAACATGGTTTCGCACATTGTCGGCGGAGCGATAGGAATTGCGATTTTTGCCCTGTGCGTCGTTTTCTCTTTTATCGGAGGAGATCCGTACAGTATCGTTTCTTCTTTCATCTATGGCTTTTCGGTGGTGCTGCTTTTCACCATGTCCAGCATTTATCACGGGCTTACCACCAACACGTCCAAAAAGGTTATGCAGATACTCGACCACTGCACCATATTCATCCTGATCGCGGGAACCTACACCCCCTATTCGCTTGTGGCAATACGCGAGCAGAACACGGCGGTGGGCTGGGTGCTTTTCGGTATAGTCTGGGGAGTTGCAATATTTGGCATCGTCCTCAACGCCATCGACCTTAAAAGCTTCAAAAAATTCTCGCTTATTCTTTACGTTGCCCTTGGCTGGTGCGTGATCTTTACCCTCAAGCTTCTGATAAAAGGCATCGGAATTGCAGGATTTATCTACCTCATCACGGGCGGCATTGCCTACACAGTCGGCGCCATCATCTATGGCGTTTCGGGCAAGGGCAAGCATATAAAGTATATGCACTCTGTCTTCCATCTCTTCGTGGTGGCGGCGGCGGTGCTTCAATTCTTCAGCATTTTCTTCTACTGCATAAACCGCTGAAAAACAAAGATATGATCCCGAAAAAGCGTTTTGCTTTTTCGGGATTTTTTTGCGCTTGATTTTTTGTAACATTTATGATATAATTGGTTGATTATTATGCTCAAAGGAGGAAATTCAATGGCTCTTCAGGAATCGGGAGAAATGTACCTTGAAACCATCCACGTTCTTTCAAAAGAAAGCACGGGCGTGCGATCGGTGGATATCGGAGCTCACATGGGATATTCAAAACCCAGCGTCAGCCGCGCAGTCGGTCTTTTGAAAAGCGGCGGATTTATCAACGTGGACAAAGACGGATATATCACCCTTACAGACAGCGGAAAAGAGATTGCCGAAAAAATATACGACCGCCACACCACCCTTACAAAGCTTCTGATGCTTCTGGGCGTGGACAAGCAGACCGCCACAGAGGACGCCTGCAAGCTCGAGCATAACCTCAGCGATGAATCCTTTGCGGCAATCAAAGCCCATCTTCTGAAATACGAGGAAACAAACAAATAAACTTTTGAGAGGATACGGAATGGATAAGATAAACATTCTCTACAATCCCCACGCAGGCAACGGCAACGGCGAAAGCTTTGCCAAAAATCTTTTGGACTATTACAGCGGAAAAAAGCTTGATTTTGTCGATATGACAAAAATCGGAAGCTACGCAGACTTTCTTTCTTCGCTGGACGCCGACGAAAAGATCGTTGTGGCAGGCGGCGACGGAACCTTGCACTGCTTTGTAAACGGCGTCTATGACATCGAACGCAAAAACGACATTTACTATTACGCCGCAGGCAGCGGAAACGATTTTCTCGTTGACCTGGGAATGAAAAAAGGTGCAAAGCCTTTTCTCATCAACAAATACATAGAAAAACTGCCCCTTGCGACCGTGGACGGAAAAAGCTATCGTTTTCTCAACAACATGAGCTTTGGAATTGACGGATATTGCTGTGAAGAGGGCGACAGAGTGCGTCAAAAGACCTCAAAACCGGTAAACTACACATCCATTGCCATAAAAGGCGTTCTTTTCAAATATCGTCCCACAAATGCCCGCATCACCCTTGACGGGGTTACAAAAGAATACGAAAAGGTCTGGCTCGCCCCTGCTATGAACGGCAGATTTTGCGGCGGCGGCATGATGCTTGCGCCAAATCAGGACAGACTTGCCGACGAAAGAAAGCTGTCGTTTCTCATAATGCACGGCGCAGGAAGCCTGAAAACCCTTACCATGTTCCCCTCGGTATTCACGGGAACGCAGGAAAAGTACACAAAGCACGTGCAGATAATCACAGCCAAAAGTATTTCGGTGGAATTCGACCGCCCCGTGGCGGCGCAGATCGACGGCGAAACGATACTTAACGTCACAAGATACGATGCCGTAACATATGATCTTGTCCCCGAAAAGCAAAAGGAAACGATAAAATGACAAATATTCCAAAGCGCACGGAAGAAAAGCTCCGTGCGCAGCTTTTTTCAATGCAGGACGAAAAATACCGCAGTTTTCATTCGCGCCTTATGCCCACGGTGCCGAAAGAGTTGGTTATCGGCGTACGCACGCCTGCACTTAGAAGCTTTGCAAAAAGCCTTGCAGACAGCGACGAAAGGGAGTTTTTTCTTTCTGCCCTGCCCCACAGATATTATGACGAAAACAATCTGCATGCATTCTTTATAGAGCAGGAAAAGGACACAGAAAAATGTCTGGGACTTCTCGATGTTTTTTTGCCCTTTGTTGACAATTGGGCGACCTGCGACATGATGAACCCCAAAGCTCTCGGTAAAAACAAAAACCGCCTTTTTGAAAAATCCCTTGAATGGATAGCATCCGACAAGGTCTACACCGTAAGATACGGCATCAGAATGCTTATGGTGCATTTTCTCGGAGAAGATTTTAAAAAAGGCTGTCTTGACATTGTCGCATCGATAAGATCGGACGAGTATTACGTCAATATGATGATCGCGTGGTTTTTTGCCACGTCGCTGACAAAGCAATATTCCCATGCCGTAAGATATATTGAGGAAAGAAAGCTTTCAACCTTTTGCCACAACAAAGCAATATCAAAAGCCTGCGACAGTTTTTGTATAGACAAAAAAACAAAAGAATATCTTAAAAGCTTGAGAATTTCCGAAAAATAGCCACCGCCTTCCTCCCGCATCATACGCGCGGGAGGAAATTTTTTGTGTTTTTCATAAACGGGCAGAATTTTTATATACTGTTTATGGAACAAATCTGTTGCAAAAATCGTCGTATTATGTTATACTGAGTATGTCAGATTTTAAAAGAATCACGAAGGAGCAAAAAATGTCTTCTACAAAACAGTTTATTCTTTCTTTTCTCATATGCCTCGTGGCTTTTTCGGCGCTGGCATTCGGTCTTTCCAAATTTATGGCAAAGGATGATGCACAGGTCGATCCGATCATCGGCACAGAAGTGGGCGAGCAAGGCGGATCTTCGGAATCCGAGATAATAAACGGAATGCTCTCGTCATCAGGCGAATCGGTGTGCGGACTTGTGGTTGGGCTCGACCCCGTTGATCCCCAAAAGCCTGAGATCGACGCTCTTATCGTCGTGAAGGCAGATGTTTCGAACAAAAAGCTTTACGTTTGCTCGATACCCACCGATACAAAATACGAAATTTCAGGAACCTACCTTGTTGACGGCGAAAAGCAGGACTATACATACACCATGAGCTTCAAGGAAACGGTGATAAACCGAAGCGAAGATCTTTCGGACTACACCGACGGACTCGAATATCTCGCAGGAAAAATTTCTGCCCTCACGGGACTCAACATCGAATACTACGCCGCCCTCAACGGAAACCAGGCGGCAACCGTGTTCAACAGATTCACCGGCGGCGGACTTGAGGATTACATCGTCCCCGAGCCGATGAAATACGACGCCGATCCCAAATATAACGAAGAAACGGGCGAAACCGAATATGATTACTCGGGCAATCTCGACATCAACCTTTACGAAGGTGTCCACGAACCGCTGACAGGTGCAAAAGCCGTGGGGCTTTCGAGATATCTTGATTACAAAAGCGGAGACGGACAGACCAACAGATGCTCGACACAGGTCGACCTGATCGAAAGCTTTGTGAAAACCGCTCTCACCTCCGAAAACAGCTTCAAAACAGAACTGCTCGGATTTGACAATCCCCTTTCCATCTTCGGCATCTCCGCCAAAAACACCAACATAACCACCGCCGACATCATAAAGCATCTTGACCTTGCTTTCTCGCTTTCGGAATACGAATTTGTATCGGTTCCTTTCCGTTACAACAACATCGTGAAAAACGACAAGGTATCGTCTCTCCGCGAGAATTTCCAATAAAAATAATTTGACACCTCTGCATATATTTTCACCTCACGGAAAAAATATATGCGGAGGTGTTTTGATATTGAAAAACAAAAACAAAAGCGAAAAAAGCCTGAAAATAAAGCGTCAGCTCACAAGCGTCGGGGTTTACATAGCCCTGGCGGTAACTGTTCTTCTCATCACGTCCAACAGTGTGAAAAAGATACTGAACAGTACCGACGGCTATGATATTCCCAACGTCAGCGTCACACCGCAAAAGGTGATCGTTCCGTCGATCGAAAACAAAGAAAAAAGCGACGAAAACACAAAAAACAACTCTGCTCCCCCTGCAATAATCCCGCAACAGAAGGATATAACCCCCGACGACGTTATCGTTTCGGATCTGCCGTCGGGCGTATCGGCACAGGTGACAGAGCAGGTGCCTGTTGCACCGCCCGACGTCATGTCCTCGGGCGAGCCCGACGATCTGCCAGTACCGCCCGCCGTTGATGTACCGAAAGAAAACGATCTTTCACGCTTTGACAGCAAGATCGAGCCGGGCGTTCGCACAAAACCCGCATCGGGATATATCAGCCGCGAATTTTCAAAGGACGAGCTGATATACACCCCCACCCTGAACGATTTCCGCACCCATGACGGCATC
>JAFYUZ010000084.1 GCA_017549365.1 Clostridia bacterium | reverse complement strand
GGAATTTAACGGGTGGCAAAAAAACGGGCAGGAAACCTCCTGCCCGAAGCATATCAAAAATTTTCAAGAACGCCTTTAAGGGCATCCATCAGAGCATCGTATTTTTCCTCGTCATACTGCTCGTGTTTTTGCGGATTTCCCGCGTCGTCAAGTCTGGGCAACAGCGATTCCAACCCATCGGTAAAAAGCTGCTCGGCAATTTCCTCAATTTTCACCACATTTTCTTTGAAAAACTGCAAATGCTCGTCGTCAAGAGCGGCGATATATCCGCTTGCAACATCTGTAAAGGTTGCGGTGTCAGATGCCGCATCCTCCTGCGAAAAATCAATGAAAGAAAAGGCGACGATGCAGATTTTCAGGGAAGATCCCAGCGTACCCGGGCGGTATTCGTTTATATCGTCAAGCACCGCTGTGACAGAATCGATCAGCTGATACTTCCCCGGTTCTTCTATGTCAGTGTTTTTCGGCGGAATCGCATCCTGCTGAAGATCGCTTTGTTTTTCGGATTTTGCACATCCCGAAAGGGCAAGACAAAGAGCAAGGGCAAGACACAAAATTTTTGCGGTAAGGGTGGAGAGTTTTTTGATCGTTTTCATAGCGGTCATCCTTTCATAATTTTTTTGCTGACATCCGCTTTTTGTCATTTTTCAAGCATAATTATCTCGGAGTCGAAATATTTTTCCTGAAAATCAACGAGTTTTCGTATCTCGTCGGGCGAAAAAGTCATTCGCTCGGGAGCGGCGACCCATTTGTCCTCCACGTCGTTTTTTCGGTGGATGATCGCGATCACACGACCCACAAATTCACGCACAGGCACGTCGACACCAAGAATATAAACGTCCTGTTCTTCGCCGTCGGCGGCAAAAACACCCTCGACATAGCCATAATTTATGGGGTAAACAAGATCATCGTGCTTTGGATGATGGCAACCAAGAGGTCTGTCAACGATTATTTTGACGGGTTTTGATAGCATTTTGTTCCACCTTTTTCTTGGATTTTTAAAAAAATTTGTGGGGCAGGGGCTTGCTCCTGCCGTGTATGGAATTTTATCAATGGCAAAAAACAACAACATTGTAGGGCAGGGGCTTGCTCCTGCCGTATGGTATGGAATTTTGCCGATGGCAGAACGGGCGAACACAGTTCGCCCCTACGGTTTGGGTTTTTTATCAATGGTTAAAAATTTGAACCAAATCATGCCTTCTCCTACCAGGAGAAGGGGGACCGCGCCAGCGGTGGATGAGGTGTTGGGATTACATCAACGGCAAAAACCAACAGCGACGAGGAAAATAAAAAGCACTCCCGAAGAAGTGCTTTTTGTTTTGGGGTGGGTAAAGAGACTCGAACCCTCGACCTTCAGGGCCACAACCTGACACTCTAACCAACTGAGCTATACCCACCATGGTGTTTGCAAGATCCACCGTATGTGGCGATTTGGCGGAAATAAAAAAGTGGCGTGCCTTGAGGGACTCGAACCCCCGACCTACTGCTTAGAAGGCAGTTGCTCTATCCAGCTGAGCTAAAAGCACATCGCCAAAAATGGAGCGGGTGATGGGAATCGAACCCACGCAATCAGCTTGGAAGGCTGAGATTCTACCATTGAACTACACCCGCATCGAGTAAATATTATATTTACGGCGAGACACAATCTCAACCGCTCATATATATTATCACAAAACGCGCGGTTTGTCAAGACATTTCGCAAAAAATTATTGGAAAAATGCAAAGATTTTGCAAAATGTATGGGAACAGCCACGTGGACTGTTCCCATTTTGTATAAATTTTCAGGTTATTATTCCTGTGCTTCGGCGTTGTCGGCAGTTTCTGCGGCGTTTTGAGTTTCTGCCGCATTTTCCGCAACGCTTGCGTTTTCCGCATCTGCCTCTTGCTGTTCTTCGTCCTTTTCCTCCTCGCGGGCAACGGGGGTAAAGCCGACGATGCTTGTGCCCTCGGCAACACGCATAACGGTTACGCCGCCTGCGGTTCTGCTGTATGTGTTGATGCTGTCAACGCGGGTTCTGATGATGGTGCCCGTGTTGGTGATAAGCATAACGTCCTCGTCCTCGTTAACCGCCGCAATGCCGCAAAGCTTGCCGTATTTTCCGCCCACGTTGTGACAGATAACGCCCTTGCCGCCGCGGTTATGAAGCGGGAAGTCGGAAACAAGCGAACGCTTGCCAAAGCCGTTTTCGGTGATCGAAAGGATCTGGCGTGTGTCGTCAGAAAGTGTTGCCGTTGCGCCCACAACATAGTCGCCGTCGGAAAGCTCGATCGCCTTAACACCGCGTGCCGTACGGCCGATGGTGCGGGCTTTTTCTTCGCTGAAATGAACCGCCATACCGTTGTGGGTGGCAACCGTCATGTGGTGTGCACCCTCGGTTTTAAGAACAAACAGCAGCTCGTCGCCCTCGTCAAGGTTGATGGCAATAAGTCCGTTTCGACGGGCGTTTTTGTATTCGGTAAGCAGAGTTCTCTTGATAATGCCCTGCTTTGTTATCATGGTCAGATATTCTTCCTGTGCAAATTCGGGGATAGAGATATATGCCGTTATCTTTTCGTCGGGCGAAAGCTCAATAACGTTTACAAGGTTTGTGCCCTTCGAGCCCTTTGACGATTCGGGTATCTCGTAGCATTTCTTTATAAACACCTTGCCGAGGTTCGAGAACATCATCAGGTAGTTGTGGCTGTGGGCGATAAAGACGTTTTCAACAAAGTCTTCTTCCTTGGTGTGCATGGCAATGATACCCTTGCCGCCGCGTTTTTGTGCCGAATATGTATCGGCGGGCATACGCTTGACATATCCCTCGTGCGAGATGGTGATAACACAATCCTCGCGCTCGATCAGATCTTCCATCAGAATTTCGTTTTCAACGGGGATGATCTCGGTTCTTCTTTCGTCGCCGAATCTGCGGCGAACGTCAAGCAGCTCGGTCTTTACGATTTCTCCCACTTTCACCTCGTCGGAAAGGATATCTTCGATCTCGGCGATCTTTTTGTGCAGCTGTTCGAGTTCTTCAATAAGCTTTTCGATTTCAAGACCCGAAAGACGACCAAGGGGCATCTGAACAATTTCCTGAGCCTGAATTTCTGTTATGTCAAAGCGCGCAATAAGTCCTTCCTTTGCTTCCTGGATGGTCTTTGATGCGCGGATGATCTTTATGGTTTCGTCAATGTTGTCAATGGCGATCATCAGACCTTCTACGATGTGGGCACGCTTCTTTGCCTTGTCAAGGTCAAAGCGAAGTCTGTTTTCCACAACGTTGAGCTGATGGCGTATGTAATGCTGGAGTATCTGCTTTAAGGTCAGAACTCTGGGCTCGCCGTTTACAAGGGCAAGCATGTTCATGGCGCAGGTATCCTGCAGCTGAGTGTATTTGTAAAGAAGATTTAAAACGATATTTGCGTTCATGTCGCGTCTGACGTCCACAACAATACGCATTCCGCCTCTGCCCGATTCGTCGCGCAGTCCCGTGATGCCGTCGATGCGCTTTTCTTTTACAAGGTCGGCAATGCTCGAAACAAGGGCGCTCTTGTTTACCATATAGGGTATTTCGGTGAAGACGATGGAGGTTCTGCCGCCGTGCTCTTCAAAGTGGGCGCGTGCGCGCACCATGACCTTGCCCTTACCTGTGGCATACGCCTCGTGGATGCCCGCAGTGCCGTAGATCTGACCGTAGGTGGGGAAATCGGGGCCCTTGATAAACTGCAAAAGGTCGGAAAGCTCGGCTTCGGGATGTTCGAGAAGATATATTGTTCCGTCAATAACCTCTGTCATATTGTGGGGCGGAATATTGGTTGCCATACCAACGGCAATACCGATAGATCCGTTTACGAGAAGGTTGGGGAAGCGTGCGGGAAGAACGGTGGGCTCTTTCAGCTTGTTGTCGAAGTTTGGCATAAATTCAACGACGTTCTTGTCGATATCAAGAAGCATTTCGTCGGATATTTTTGCCATTCTTGCTTCGGTGTAACGATAGGCGGCCGCGCCGTCACCGTCGACGTTACCAAAGTTTCCGTGACCTTCAACAAGAGGATAGCGCAACGAAAAAGGCTGGGCAAGACGAACCATGGCGTCATAAACCGCGGCGTCGCCGTGGGGGTGAAAATGACCGAGCACGTTACCTACGGTGGTGGCGGATTTTCTGAAAGGCTTGTTGTAGGTCAGTCCGTCCTCGTGCATGGCAAAAAGAATACGTCTGTGAACGGGTTTAAGTCCGTCGCGCACATCGGGAAGCGCACGGTCGATGATAACCGACATTGCGTATTCGATAAACGAACGCTTGACTTCTTTTTCGATTTCGACGTTCATGATTTTGTCGCGGAAGTTTTGCTGTTCTTCTCTGATTTCATCCATTTTGGTTTTTCCTCCGAATTTATTGGAATATATTGTCTTTTTATTTTACGCCGGATATTCAAAATCGGCGGGTGTCAGCTTTTCGATCACTTTAAGGTAGCTTGCGGCAAGCGCCTTTGCGCCGTCAAGGTCGTGGCTTTCGTAGTTTCCGCACTCGCGCTTTTGGGCACCGGGCACGGTTTTTTCGGGATAGCCTGCAATAAAGTCGAAAGCTTCGCACAAAGTTTTCAGCATATCCTCTCCCGAAAGGGTATCAAAGGTCACAAGGTAAAAACCCGTCATACATCCCATGGGGCCGAAATAAACGATCTCGTTTTTAAAAGCCGAGTTGCGCAAAAAGGTGGCACAAAGATGCTCGAGGGTGTGGGATGCGGCAGGGGTAAGATAATCGCCGCCGTTGGGGATCTTCATGCGAAGATCATAGGTTATGGTGTTGCGGTCGCACCGCGAAAGATAAACTCCCTCTTTCAAAACGTCGTGGTTTACCGTAAAGCTTTTTATCAGTTCCATGTTTTTCTCCTTATTCCGCATTCGGCGGTGTTTCGGCAAGGTCGGTCGCTTCCGTGTTTGTTTCCGTATTCTCGCCCGTTATGTTTTCCTGCGCGTTTTCAAGCTCTTCTTTTTCGCGGCGCATTTCTTCTTCGTATTCCTTCAATGCCGCCTCGCGCTGTTCCTCCAGCTCTTTTTGGTGCTTTTCAAAGGCTTTTACGTATTCTGCCGCAAGCCTTTTTCCGCGCGAGCTGTTGGTGATGTAAAGGGTGGCAACGTTCATTTCGGTGTCGATGGCAACGTTAAGATCCTTGTACATATTGATGGTGGCGGTCATTTTTGTAACCATGTCGTAGGTCACCTCGTCCGATGGATCTCTTTCGTTCATCGTCACGTTTTTGTAAATGCGCGTGCAGGTGGCGGTGGCGTCGTCAAAAATTCCGTCTATACGCTCGGGGCGGATTATGCCTAGAATGCCAAATCTCTGTTCAAGGGCAAGGACAGCATCGTTTTGCGCCCCCGGAACAATGTCCACGTAGTTTACGTGGTTAAAATGCGAAAGGCCGGTGGGGAAAACGTATTTTTCGGTGAGATCGGGGACGTATATGTCGGGTTCAAGTCCGATCTCGTTGTAGGAGGTCTTGTCAAGCGTCAGAATTTCAAGGGTGGTAACCGTAAAGCTGTCTCCCCCCGAGATCTGATATGCCGTCTGACCCAGCGCTTTGCCAAAGGTGGTCTTTCCGATAAGCTTTGCGCCCAGCTGTGAGCGGTATATGTAAGCAAGAAGCTCGGCGGCGCTGGCGGTGTTTTCGTTTACAAGAATAAGAAATTTTTCAAAAACCGCAGGGTCGTATTTTTCGCCGGCGGAAGACAAGGTGGGCACAGGCTCGTTGTCGGCACGGGTGCGGGTGTAATAAAGCTCTTTGCCCTCGTCAACAAAAAGGCTTGCCATCAAAAGGGCGGCGTCTGCCTGACCGCCGGGGTTGTCGCGCAGGTCGATGATAAGATTTTTGCAACCTTGCGCATAGACCGTATCAAGAGCCGCCTTGAACTGGTCGAAGGTCGCCATCGAATTGAAGGCGGAAATCTGAATATCTGCGGTGGAATTTTCCTTGTCTATCGTAAGATAAACGTCCTTGGTGGCCGAAACACCCTTTGAAACGCCGATGTCAAGTGTTTGCAACGTGCCGTCGTCGGATATGCGCTCGATCGTCATGGTCACTTCTTTTGTAAAATCCCATGAGAGCAGGGTGAATTGCATAAACCTTTCGGCATCGTAATCGGGAGCGGCAAACTCCTTGTAAAGCGCCGAGTCGGCTTCGTTCTTTCTCTTATACGGCAGGTTGTTCAGAAGATATTTGATACCCGAAAGGGTAAGACCTTCAACGTTTACTCCGTCCAGCGCCACAAATCTGTCGCCCGCGCGGATACCTGCAAAGTCGGCATTCGAGCCTTCGATGACCTCGGAAATGTAAATTCCGGGGCGCTTTTTGCGCGCATCGTCCGCCTCAAAGCTTTCGGAGTCGGCAATGATTATGCCGTAGGATGCGCTTGTCTGGCGAAGCAGGGGGTCCTGCGCCGTGTAGTATGCACTGTACGGATCGTTTGCCGAAAGCAGGGCGTTGGCAAGCGCCCCCACCATCAACGGGTTTTTTGAAAGATAGTTGAAAAGCATGGTGTTGATAAGGGTCTCTCGGTCGGTCTCGTAAAGGCTTGTTTCGAGATAAATGTCAATTATGTCCTGCAAAAGGTAGTAGTTGGAATATGCCATGGCTTCTGCCTGGGACATTGCCGATGCCGTAACCGCAAAGCTCGAAAGCAGGCAGATGCATAAAAGTGCGGCAACGGCTTTTTTGAGAAAGATTTTCATTTTCGTTCCTTTCGTTTTTTGGGAAAAAAGGGGGGATGAAGGCGATATACTCGCTTCGCTCGTGCGATATACTCGCTTCGCTCGTGCGATATACTCGCTTTGCTCGTGCGATATACTCGCTTCGCTCGTACGATATATTTTGCTTCGCAAAATGCGATATAACCTCGCTTTGCTCGGTTGCGATATGATATTCGCGTCCCGAAGGGACATATCGTATTACGCAAGTAATATATCGTATCGAAGATATATGGCACCACAAGGTATATCGCAAATTCCGTAGGGAATTTATATCGCTGATTTCTTCAAAGATGAAATCATTATCCACCACTTCACACAAAAAAACAAGGATATACAGCAAAAAATGCCATAT
>JAFYUZ010000006.1 GCA_017549365.1 Clostridia bacterium | reverse complement strand
TCCAGATGCTCTGCGTGCATGAGAAGTCCTGCAAACTCATAGCGGTAAAGTTCCAGCCCGAACAGCACGCCCAGACCCACATCGTCAATGCCGCCCTGCATTGCCCGGTCGTGGGCTTCGGTGTGGTAGGCATAGTTGCTCTTGGGACCGGTGGGGTGGAGCTTTTCGTAGCTTTCCTTGTGATATGTCTCCTGGAAGAGGATGTATGTGCCGATGCCCGCTTCTTTGAGCTTGCGGTAGTTTTCGACGGTGGTGGCGGCGATATTTACATTTACTCTGCGGATAGCGCCGTTTTTGTGCTTGATGGAATAGATGGTGTTGATCGATTCGAGAATGTATTCGATGGGGTTGTTTACGGGGTCTTCGCCCGATTCAAGTGCAAGGCGCTTGTGTCCCATATCCTGAAGCGCGATAACTTCGTTTCTGATCTCTTCCTGGGTAAGCTTTTTGCGGCAGATGTTCTTGTTCTTGTAATGATAAGGGCAATATACACATCCGTTTACGCAATAGTTTGAAAGATAAAGAGGAGCGAACATAACGATGCGGTTGCCGTAAAAATCCTTCTTTATCTGCTCGGCAAGGGCATAGATCTCGTTGTTTTTTTCTTCGAGCTCGCAGGCAAGAAGAACCGAGGCTTCTCTGTGCGAAAGACCTTTTCTGAGCTTTGCCTTGGCGATGATCTCGTCGATAAGAGCGGCGTCCGTCTTGTGCTCGTCGGCGTATTTTAAGGTTGCTTCGATCTCTTCGTGGTCGATAAATTCTTCTGCGACCATTGATTTGGGATTGTACATAATATTCCGTCCTTTCTTGCCGCGTCTGCGGCAAAGCTTATTGTTTTGTTTTGTCGGCATGATCGCCGCGGTCAACCACCACGCGATAGCCTATTTTTTCCATATCGTCGGAAAGCTGTGCAAGATACTGTGCAGATTCTTTGCCCGACGACAGTTTGTTATCATAAAGCATATATTTTTTGCGGACACTTTCGGGTGAAAGATTTGGCATACATACGTTTGCGCCCGAAAGAATACCCAACTCTCTGCCCTGCGGATGGATGGTGCCAAGAGCCGTTGTGGCAGGCAAAAGCACCTTTGGCAACATTATTCTTACCACCGAAAGCAGGAACAGACAAAGCTCAAGCTCGCCTCCCCTTTCATCTTTGAAGGGTGTGTCGTGATGCGGAATGAAAGGTCCGAGTCCCACCATCTGAGGCGAAAGCTCGTTGATAAAAAGAAGATCCTTTGCCAGCGTTTCAAAGGTTTGGAAGGGGGATCCAACCATAAAACCGCAACCGACCTGAAATCCGATCTCTTTAAGATCATAAAGGCAGGCTTTTCGGTTTTCAAGGGTAAGCTTTTCGGGGTGAAGCCGTGCATAATGGCAGGCGTCTGCCGTTTCGTGGCGCAGAAGATATCTGTCTGCACCTGCATCAAACCACGCCTTGTAGGTCTTTTTTGGGTGCTCGCCCACCGAAAGGGTAACGGCGCAGTCGGGGTGTTTTTCTTTTATCGAATAAACGATGTCGGAAATTTTCTCTTCTGTGAAAAATCCGTCCTCGCCCCCCTGAAGCACAAAGGTGCGATATCCGGTTTCGTATCCGTCGGCACAGCAGGCAAGAATTTCTTCTTTTGTCAGCCTGTAACGCTCGGCGTTGGCGTTCGAGCGCCTGATGCCGCAGTAGTAACAGTCGTTTTTGCAATAATTTGTAAATTCGATAAGACCGCGGACGTATATCTTGTTGCCGTAGTGCTCTTTTCGCAGTGCCACAGCTTCGTTTTTAAGGATATCCGCAATCATTTCGTTTCTGTTTTGAAGAAGATGAACGAACTCTTCTTTTTCAAGGACTTTGTTGTTTTTAAGCTTTTCAACAAGCTCTGTCATTCGGCACACTCCGGCATTTTGGAATAAAGTGCCTTGGCGGTGACTCCGTTTATCGAGCCGACCTTGCCCGAAAGGGCGCTGATGACGTCAGCGGGAGCATCTATGACGATGCTGATGATGCTGACGTTTCTTTTGTGATAAGGGATTCCCATTCTGCCAACTATATAATCCTTGAATTCGTGAAGAAGCTTGTTCAAAGGCTCGACCGCATCGGGACATTCCACAACGATGCCGATGAGCGCCACACGTGTTTCCATAAAATCTTCCTTTCTTTCTGCAAAACAAAAGGCTCCCGAAAAAGGGAGCCCGGACATTCTCTATTCTTACCGAAAAACAGAGAAAAATTCGAAATATCAAAGCATCCCTTCCCCATCAGGCTTTAAGGCCTTTTGTGTCAGCAAATTTCTTTGTTAATATTATAACATACTTTTTTGCGTTTGTAAAGAGTTATTTTTGCTTTTTGCAAAAAAAGTTTGCGTAAAGGCGGAATATATGATATACTAAAAAAAGAGTAGCTTTAACGGCAAAGCAGCCGCAAAACCCACCATACTTTGCTTTTCACTTCATTTCTGACATTCAGGAAAACATGATTATCATTAAAAAGGAGTTGTTTGTATGAAAAATCTCTTTATGCTATTTGTATCCTTTTGCTTTTTGCTATGCGGCAACTTACAAGATAAACAATTAGTCAAAACAGGAATTTCCGACACAGAACCAGTTATAGAAGAAAACAAAGAAGATGACATTCCGGATGGGTTGTTTAATCTCTATGGGGAGTCTGTTGTTAATCCCAAAGAAGATGATTACAGCTATATACGAGTAAATTTTGATGACGAAAGACCAATAGAAGGGTATTGTGCTGTAAGTAGTTGGGATCCTGTTGAAAACAATCATACAATTCAATACATTGATTCAAACGGAAAGATCGTTGATGAAAATACCGCCAAAGAATGGATTTCAAAAAACGAAAAAATAAGTTTTCCAAAACTATTTTATTCGACAGATGAACAAAAATACGGATATGTCGACCAAAACGGTAACTTTGTCATCGCTCCTTCTTTCGATACAGCTCATGAGTTTTTCGATGGACTTGCCGCTGTATGCAAAGAAGTCGACGGCGTTCTCGAATATATCGATACAAACGGAAATGTTATCATCACCACTGAATACAAAGCAGAAAATATAATGCATACAATGTTTCCGGGCGAGCCGACTTGCGATTTTTCCGATGGCATCGCCAAAATCTCAAGTGGTCTCTATGTCGATAAGAGCGGCACTCAATTAAGAATAAATGATGCATTCGGAATGTATAAATGCGGTCTGATAGCCGTCCGCGACGAAAACACCGAAAAAAAAGGATATGCGGATATAAACGGAAATATTGTGATTCCGTGTGAATACTTTTGGGCACGAGATTTTAATGATTACGGATTGGCTCTTGTTTTTTCTGATAAAACAGCAGATCAAAATGCACCGGATGTTCTCACCTCGTCCAGCTTTTACAGAGGATATATAAACACAAAAGGCGAAATAATAATACCTCTTGAATATTATGACCATTTTAATTCCGGAGGTTCAATGATGTATCCTAAAGACAAAATATGCGGCGGAATAATTGAGCTTTATAAAGAGGGTTATAACCACTATTTTAACACAGATGGAGTTCTTTTAGGAAAAACTCCACAAATCTATTCGATCGAATACGAAGGCGAATTTTATCCGATAAACCTCGCGGAATACTGGGAATGGGTAAACGGCGTTCAAAGCTTGGAATAAGCACTTTTGAAAAACTTTGATGAGTTTTTGAAACTGCATAGCAATTTTTATGAAAGAATAAAAGATACATAGAAGAAAACAAAAATAAAGTTTTATATAGCTGTGTTTACAAGATCAGAAAAGGAGACTGATTCATGTCTAAAAGAATAATAAAACCGAAAAATATTATTTACATAATACTGCTTTGTTTGGTTTTGTATTTCAACATATTGTATCATTCTTTTGCTACATTGCACAATCAAGGTAATGAATGGATTTATTACATTCAAGATAATATTGACGAACAACTCGAAATGCGGAGAAATGCAGAAATTGCTGATTATGAAGCGTGGCCGGTGTCGTATGAATATCTTATTGTACCGTATGCCAGAGTACAAGCTACTCTTGTGGATAACGGCAAATATTCAATTGGTGGTGTGAAAACAGTTGTCACGAAAATAGCACAAGATGCAGATAAAATATTTGGTGGTAACAGGTCAATTGTTACCGTAGACTATACTGTATATGATAATAGATCCATATTTGAGGTCGAAATCAAAAAGAGATGCTACTCCATGTTTTCTTTTGTACCCATAAGAGACAAAGTCATTTACGAAGCTATGCATCTGCTTCGGGAGGAATAATTAATGACAGAGCGAAAAGCAAAGTCAACAAATATCATACACATCATATTGTCAAGATAAAAAAGCGGAGTAAATAATGATGAAAACACTCAAACATATTCTCAAATCATTTCTGACAATGCTTCTGATGTTTTGCATTTTACTTACCACAATGAATATTTGCATTATTATGTTTCTGCATTCAGATATGACATTGGAAAATCAATCTTTTTGTTGGCAATATTATATTATAGACGGTATAGAGGAATACAAAAAAGAGGCAGAAAACCATACTTATTACGTTGTGCACGCATGGACAGACGGTGACTCGATATTTAAGCCATACGTTACGATGTATATTGCGTGCAGGAATGAGGATAAAAAAGCCTTAAGCGATCTGGCAGCAAAAATCGAGGAGATTGCTGTAATGGCGGACAAGACATTTGGCGGAAAACCCTCGCAAATAGAAAAACGGTTTGTTGAGCGCAACAGTCGCATTGAAATTGCGATATATAAACCCGCAAGTTCTGCTTTTACATTCATATCAAAAGCGGACAAATCACTTTACGGGAGCGAAATGCGATGATAACAAAAAACGTACTAAAGATATTGCTAAAGATATTGCTTAAAATATTTATTGTGCTTGTTTCTATCCTTGTGGCAGCATTTGCTTTTATATCCGTGTATGTAATCTCCAACAGCAGATTGTTGCATCAATCCATCGGTTGGGATAGTTACATCAACGATGCAACCGACGATTATATTTTGGAAAAAGCCGACGATATACAAAAGGGCAGCAAAAACGGCACGTCGGGGCATCATATATTTGACCCTTATGTAATGTGTGAGATCGATCTCAGATATGAGTTTTCTTTTCAAAAAGAGACGGCAGCCGAAGTTGTTTCCGAAATCAAAAGAATCGTTTGCGAAGCTGACACGATATATGGAGGAAATCCTTCTGAGATCACAGTCAGACATACAGAATCAGAAAAACATTATGAGATCGTGATCAAAAAGCCTGCAAAATCATGGCTCGATTTTGCTTAAAAGAAGAACCTTGCAGCCATCGTTGCCATGAAAGAAGCCTCAAACGGTTTTCGCTTTTGGTCGATTTACAGCATTGAGTATCAGGAAAAACAAAATATAGTTTGAGCAATTAAAAAATCCACCCTCGGGTGGATTTTTTGCTATACAAAACAAAAAGCCCGAATCAAACGACTCGGGCAAAAAGATGCATGATCTCTTTTTTGTTGCGGAAAAACCGCTGTGATCAGTTGAGGTTGAACTTCTTCTTGAACTTGTCAACACGACCGCCGGCATCAACGAACTTCTGCTTACCGGTGAAGAAAGGATGGCACTTCGAGCAGATATCAACGCGAAGCTCGTCCTTTGTGGATCTTGTAACGAAAGTTTCGCCGCAAGCGCACTTAACGGTTACTTCCTTATATTCCGGATGGAGATTTTCCTTCATGAGTTTCCCTCCTTTGTCATACATTGATAAGATTTGCTGTTCGAAGAAAGAAACAGCATTTATTCAGCGTTCTATATTATAACACAATAAATCGAATATTGCAAGACCTTTTTTGAATTTATTTCAATTTTTCTGTCAAATTCAGGCATTCGCTCAAAAAGCAAGCCGTTTTGGTCACGAAAAATATGGAATATGGCACAATGCAATGGGCAAGAAGATGGCGGGAACAAAATTCATTACCTTTATCTTGGTGATACCCAGCATATTAAAGCCCAGCGCCATGATGATAAGCGAGCCGACACAGGTCATTTCGCTGATGATTGCAGGGTTAAGATACGGCTCTATGAAGGTGGCAAGAAGTGTGATACCTCCCTGATACACAAGGATAAAGAGTGCCGAAAAAAGCACGCCCACACCAAGGCTTGAAGCGAAAACCACAGCTCCGATGCCATCCAGCACCGCTTTTGTGTACTGCACGGTATGATCTCCGCGCAGACCGCTGTCAAGAGGCCCCGTTATCGACATTGCGCCGACGCAAAAGAGAAGACTTGCCGAAACAAAGCCTTTTGCTATTCTGCCGTCGCCGTTTTTTGAAACCTTTTCTTCAAGCTTTTTTCCGAGCGACACAACGCGGTCCTCGAGCTTCAAAAGAGTGCCGACAATGGCGCCTATTGCCATTGAAATTATCGTAACAAGAGTGTTTATTCCCGAAAAAGCACCCGATATCCCAATGTAGACCACCACAAGTCCAAGACCTGTCATGACAGAATCTGCCACCGATTTATTAAGCGCTTTTCCGATAAGAAGCCCCGCAACTCCACCGACGATGACCGCCGCGGCGTTTACAAGAGTTCCCAAAAGTCCGAACATTATTTGTTTCCTTTCGCGATTTTTGTTATCAGCTCGCGGTATTCCTTTGCCGCAAGTTCGTTTTTGTTGTCCCCGAATTCATAATATTTTCTGTCGGCAATGTCGTCGGGCAGATACTGCTGAATAACGTAGTGCTTTGGATACGGATGGGGATAGACATAATCCTTGTTGCCCTGCGCCGACGGCTGCATCGAATCGCGCAGGTAATCGGGCATTTTCATTCCCTTTCCCGCTCTTACGTCTTCTGCCGCCGCGTCATAGGCAAGATATGCCGAATTGGACTTTGGCGCCGTAGCAAGCAACACCACAGCCTGTGCCAGCGGAATGCGCGCCTCGGGAAGTCCAAGCTGTTTGGCGCTGTCGATAAGAGAATTTACAATAACACTTGCCATGGGGTATGCAAGGCCCACGTCCTCGGATGCGATAACAAGAAGCCTTCTGCAAGGCGAGAGCAGGTCTCCTGCCTCGAGAAGACGGGCAAGATAAAAGAGTGCCGCGTTCTCGTCAGAGCCGCGTATCGACTTCTGAAGGCCCGACAGCAGGTCATAGTGCTCGTTGCCGTCACGGTCAAGCTTCAGCGCAAAATCTCCGATCGCCTCGTACGCCGCTTTTTCTGTGATCGCGCCGCCTGTGCCGAGAAAACATATCTCAAGCGCACCGATGGCACGTCTGACGTCACCGATGCAGGAGGATGCGATGAGCGAAAGAGCTTTGTCGGTCTGTCCTGTTCTCTCGCCCGTGCCGTAGCTTTCGCACAAAAGCTTATACGCTCTTTCAAGGGCGATTAAGATTTCTTCCTTGTCAACACTCTTGAACTCGAAAACGTTTGAGCGTGAAAGAATGGCGGGATAAATGGCAAAATAAGGGTTTTCGGTGGTAGAACAAATAAGGGTTATTCTGCCGTCCTCGATAAATTCGAGAAGAGATTGTTGTTGTTTTTTATTGAAATACTGTATTTCGTCAATATAAAGAAGTATTCCGTCGGAGGTAAAGACCGAGCCTGTTTCGGCACAAACATCTTTTATATCCGAAAGAGAAGCGTTGGTGGCGTTGATCTTGCGCAGAGTTTTATCGCAACTTTTTGCAATGATCTCGGCAACCGTTGTTTTTCCGACACCCGACGGACCGTAAAAAACGAGATTCGGGATATTGCCCGATTCGATAACACGCCTGAAAAGGCTGTTTTTTGACAAAAGATGCTTTTGTCCCACAACTTCGTCAAAGCTTTGAGGTCTGATCTTATCTGCAAGCGGCATTTTTACTTTTCCTCGCTGTTTTTGTTGTAGCTTTCAAGATAGATGAGAAGCACCGAAATATCGGCAGGGCTGACTCCCGAAATGCGGGATGCCTGACCGATGCTTTTGGGTCTGAATTTGGTCAACTTCTGCTGGGTCTCGGCACGGATGCCCTTTATGGCATAATAGTCGATTTCCTCGGGCATTCTTTTTTCTTCAAGCTTTGAAAAACGCTGTGCTTCGGCAAGCTCTTTTTTTATGTAGCCCTCGTATTTTATTTCGATCTCAACCGCCTGCTTTTCGCGCTTGGTAAGATTTTCGGGGCGGGCTTTGTCGATGGGGGCAAGCATTTCGTAGGTTATTTCGGGACGGCGCAAAAGATCCGCCATTTTTATACCGTGAATATTCGGGGCAGAGCCTGCCTCTTCAAGAAGCTTTGACAGCTCGTCGGAAGGACCGAAGCTTGTGGCGCGCACGCGCTCTATTTCATCGTCGATATGCTTTTTCTTCAAAAGATATCTTTCGTATTGCTCGTCGGACACAAGTCCGAATTTGCGGCCGATGTCTGTGAGTCTTCTGTCGGCATTGTCCTGGCGCAGAAGAAGTCTGTATTCGGAACGAGATGTCATTATACGGTATGGCTCGTTGGTACCCTTTGTTACAAGGTCGTCAATAAGAGTTCCGATGTACGACGAGTTACGGGGCAAAACAAGCTTTTCTTTGCCAAGAACTCTCATTGCGGCGTTTATTCCCGCCACAAGTCCCTGGGCGGCCGCCTCTTCGTAGCCTGATGTTCCGTTGAACTGACCTGCACCGAAAAGTCCGGGAAACTCCTTGAACTCAAGAGTTGCATCAAGAGCCAAAGGATCTGTGCAGTCGTATTCTATTGCATACGCGTTTCGCATGACGCGGGCGTTTTCAAAGCCTTTTATCGAATGAAGCATCTTCAACTGAACATCCTCGGGAAGCGAGGAAGAAAAGCCCTGGAGGTACACCTCTTTGGTATCTGTTCCCATGGGTTCAACAAAAAGCTGATGGCGGTTTTTGTCGGCAAAGCGGACAACCTTGTCCTCTATACTCGGGCAATATCTGGGACCGATGCCCTTGATGCGTCCCGAATAAAGGGGCGAAAGGTGGATGTTGTCGCGGATTATCTTGTGGGTTTCTTCGTTGGTGTATGCGATGTAGCAAGGCAGATCGGATATCTGACAAAATCCATGCTCGACATCCGAAAAATGCTCGGCATCCCGATCGCCCTCTTGCACCTCGAGCACAGAATAATCGATGCTGTCAGCGTGAATTCGCGCAGGAGTGCCTGTTTTGAAGCGAACAAGGGGCACACCGAGTTTGCGCAGATTTTCCGAAAGCTCGTCCGACGGGAACATTCCGTCGGGCCCGCCCGAATAGGCAACGTCACCTACGATTATACTGCCGCAAAGATATGTACCCGAGCAGATAACAATGCTTTTTGCGCTCCAGATGGCGCCGAGCTTTGTCACCGCCTGCCAGTTTTCGCCGTCGCGGCGGATATCAACGATCTCTGCCTGAACGAGCGACAGATTTTTGCAGTTTTCGATGACCTGCTTCATAAGTATGCGGTATTTGACGCGGTCTGCCTGCATACGCAAAGAATGTACCGCAGGACCTTTGCCGCGGTTAAGCATGCGGCTTTGCAGACAAACCTTATCGGCAATTTTTCCCATTTCGCCGCCAAGGGCATCTATTTCATAAACAAGATGTCCCTTGCCCGTGCCGCCGATAGACGGATTGCAGGGCATATTTCCCACCGCGTCAAGGTTCAGGGTGAAAAGCACCGTCTTGCAACCAAGGCGTGCGCCCGCAAGGGCGGCCTCAATGCCTGCATGGCCTGCGCCGACAACTATTATATCAACTGTTTCAGAAATGTATTCCACTTAAAAATCCTCTTTTTTCAAAAAAATCATTCAATGTCCGAATATACACAAAAGCTTTCGCTTTCCTCAAGCAGCTTGTATTTATCGTCAAAAAGTGTTATCGACAAAGGTGTGACGTCGGCACATATGCCGTAATCCTCGTCAAGGGCAAAAAGCACGTCGCCTACATTGTCGAAATCGTTCAGATCCGAAAGGTTTGTGGCATTGAAAATGCGCGAAAGATAGTCCATATTGATCTTTTCGTCGCACAGGTCGTATTCGTCAAGGTATTCGCCCGTAACACGTCGGGTGGCAATCTTTCCGCAAAGGGCAACGCCAAAAATTATGGCATCGTTATCAAGAAGAACAGAGTACAACACGGGCTTATCAAATATTTCGCTGTAGCTTTGCGCCTGATTTTCGATATATTCGGGCTCGCAATCCTCGTAAAGCTGGGAAATATAATCGTCATAAAGCACCACGGCGACGTTTCTGAAAAGGCTTTCGCCAAAGCTCTTTTCGCATTCGTCATAGATCTCGTGAAACGTATCCCCCGATATCTGATCCTTGGATGCGACTTTGTCGCCCCTGTTTTCTGCCAGCTTTTCGGCATCGTGAAGAGAAGCTTTTATTGCCGTGAGAATTTTGGCTTTTCTGTCTGTCAGAATGTGTATACCTGCGCTTGCCGACATTTGTATTACCTCCGAATAAAATCAATATCAATTCATTATATATTATACTACAAATTGTCGGTTTTTCAATATAATTTTTCAAAAAAGCTTACACTATCCCGCATACGGGCAAAAAAACACCCGGGCACTGCAAAATGCCCGGGCAATTGTTTTTTATCAGTCTATCATTTCAAAGGCTTCTTCGGGAATGATGTCATAGAAGTATTCGACAAGAACCGTCTTGTACTTTGTGGCACAATCGTTAACGATTGCATTGAATTCACCGACGCAAATATCGCAAAGATTTTTGTAGTCTTCCTTGAACTCCTGCATAACATCATAGTATTCTTCGTTCACATATTCGGGAGTGATAAGAATAGTTTCGCTGTCTGCAATAACATCTCTGAGAACGTTCTTGAGCTTGTTAAAGAAAGGTCCAAACTCCTTGGGATGGGTAAATCTCTTTCTGGCATCAAGATCTGCAAGAAGCTTTTTGATCTCATCGATAACGATATCGTCCTCGGTCATATCAACCTCGTCATCGTCATCGCCTGCGGGGGGATCGGTGGGATAGTCATTGCCATCATCGCCGCCTGCGGGAGGATCGGTGGGATAGTCATTGCCATCATCGCCGCCTGCGGGGGGATCGGTGGGATCGTCATTGCCATCGTCACCACCTGCGGGGGGATTGGTTGTGCCTGTGCCGCCCTCGTCTTCCTTATCACCGCCTGTGGGAGGATTGGTTGTTCCCGTGCCACCCTCATCTTCCTTATCGCCACCTGCGGGAGGATTGGTTGTTCCTGTGCCACCCTCGTCATCCTTGTCACCGCCTGCGGGAGGATTGGTTGTACCTGTGCCGCCCTCGTCTTCCTTATCGCCGCCTGCGGGAGGATTGGTTGTGCCTGTGCCGCCCTCGTCGTCCTTATCACCGCCTGCGGGAGGATTGGTTGTTCCTGTGCCGCCCTCGTCTTCCTTGTCACCGCCTGCGGGAGGATTGGTTGTACCTGTGCCGGGCTTAACTGCTCCGCCACCACCGGGAACAACAGCTCCGCTGCCGGGTTTTGTTGTCGAACCAGCGGGCTTGGTTGTAGATCCTGTGCCTGTGCCTGCGCCGGTGCCGGGGGTTTGTTCCTTATCGGCTTCGATTTCTGCTCTTGCATCAAGGAAAGGAACAAAGACGTAGGAAAATTCGGCTCTTGTGATGATCTGCTTTGCACGGAAAGTGCCGCCCTCTTCAAGGGGCATAAGTCCGTTGGAGATTACCTTGATAACAGATTCGCGAGACCAATCGGAAACCTCGTCGTTTATAACAACGTCATAAAGCTTGTAGCAGTTGTTGATTCGGTCGATGATAACGCACACCTGCTCGCGGGTGATCTTTTCGTTGCCGCGGAAAGTGCCGTCTTCAAAGCCCTGGATATATCCCTGCTTCTTTGCAATGAGCACGTGGTCGTGATACCATGCATCGGCAGGAACGTCGGGGAAACCTGTGGTTGCAAGCTCGGTATAACCAAAGAGGATATTTATCATTTTGCAGAATTCTGCACGCGAAAGTCCGCCTGCAGGCTGGAAGCTTCCGTCTTCGTATCCGTTGATTATGCCCGCATTTTTAAGCTTTACAAGAGCTGTTTCAAGTGCAGTTCCGGGTTCGACGTCGGTAAAAACTCTTTGTGCCGCAGGTGCCGGCGAGATCAAAAGCGGGGGCTCGTCTGCCGAAGCGGATACAAAGGTTATGCTGAATGCTCCTGTCGCAACAATGATAGCGAGAAGCATGGATAAAAACTTTTTCATAATACTCCTTTGCTTTGGGGAAGGTTTTCAAAAAAAGATGCTTTGGCAAATCGTGGGCAAACAAAACGTTTGCCCACGGTTGCGATTATTTAAGATTACTTAAGACGGATCTGAAGCTTGACGTAGTCGGAGTTTACATTGAGAACGTAAGCTCTGAGAACTTCGGGAACAGCATCAATTTCAGCTGTATCTTCATAGAAGCTGAAGTTGAATACGTATCCGAGCTTGTTTGCAACCTTCTTTGCATATTCTGCAACGTCGATTTCAAACTTGCCGTCAACGTTGATTACAGAACCGTTGACCGAAACGGTGAATCCTGCTGCTGTGATATCCTTTGCGATATCAGCAATAGACTTGGAAACAACCTTTGTACCCTGTGTGAGGGTTACGGTCTTGCAGTCTTCTGCGATTTCAACAGTGATTGTCTGAGTAACATCGAAGCCGGACTTTTCGAGAACAAGCTTTGTACCCTTTGCGTAGATCTTATCGAGCTTTTCGTCAAAGAGTGTGGGTGTTACTGTGTTCCAGATGTTTGCGTTGTCCTTGTCGATAACCTTATTAAAGTAATCGAAGGCCTTGTCGCGGATCTGTGCAGGCTTGCCCGAGCCAAGCTGTGCCACCTTGTCGGCGAGCTTGTCGTAGAAGCCGCTGAGTCTGTCAGCCATGAGCCCGAGTGTTGCATCAAGCTCTGCTTCGGGAACGTTTTCGATCGTCCAATCAACTGCGTCGTAAGAGAGGACTGCCATCTTGTAAACGAGCGAGAAGTAAACGTCTGCATCGATGCTGTCGCCGTCCATATAAAGTGCATAACCGGATGCGCCTTCGGAAGGACTGTCAACCTTTTCGATGAGCTGGTTGTAATGAACGAGAGCTTCGAGTTCTGCGATGAAGGGATTTTCTGTGTAGTACTTGTAACCCTGGATCTTGGGATCGAGCTTCGCCATTGCCTTATCGTATGTGGGAATAAGAACCTGAGTGATGGGATTTACAACTACGGGAACGTAGGAGGATACCCAGTAATCGCTGCCATCGTAATCAGCTGCCCAAACGGCTGCCTTAACTGCATCAACCTCTGCAATGTAGTTGCCGAGAGTTGTGGTGAAGATATCCATTGCAACGTCTTCGTCGAGGATCTTGAAGATCACAGAAGGAAGCTTTGCCTTGATCTCTTCGTAGGTGGTTGCCTGAAGCTTCTTGCTTACGGCGTTGATGATGAATCTGCGGTCTGTGCCGTCATCTTCTGTGTTGATGAGGTATGCATCTTCGTTCTTGAGCTGATCCATGAAGGTATCGATTTCGTCCTGATAGCTGCTTTCGGCAATATCAACGACCTGTTCGGTAAATTCACAATCCTGATCTTCGACGATTCTCTTTCTTACAACAACAACGATGATGTCTTCTGCAATCTCTCTGTTTGCGGGATCTGCAAATGCAACCTGGATGAGAGAAAGTCTCTTTTCGGGAGTAGCAAGAACGTCGTCTGCAAGAGCGTCGATCTGGCCATCGATGTATTCGGGATGCTCGGCCTTAAGAATTTCCTTTGCAACTTCAACGAATGCAGCCTTAACCGTTTCGTCACTCATAACGAAGGTGTCAACAGCTTTTCTTGTCTTTACGTTTTCGGGGATAGATGCAAGCTCGAGCTGATCGTTGATTGCCGATCTGAGAACCACTTCGTCGCTTTCAACCATGTCTGCAACTGCGTCTGTGACGTACTTGCGAACTGTGGATTCGCCGAGGAGCTTGATAAGTCTGTAATCGTAAACGGGGTTCATGATTTCGCCCTTTTCGTTTACGGGCATGTATTCGATGATGTCACCAAGCTTGATCGACTTGCCGAATACGGGATCTGTTGCTGTCTTGAGGATGGTCTTGAAAGCTGCTCTGTTGAGCCAGAGGAGATCAAGAACCGATTCTGCTGCAAGAGTATCTTCTGCGAAGGGAGCTTCGAACTGATAGTTGCCCATCTGACCGAAGATCGATTCGAGGCTTACAAGTGCATACATGTAATCGAAGTAGTAGTAAACTTCAAGATCGGAGTTTACAACAACAGTGTCATCAAATACTTCGTATGCGCCGTCAACAAGGTAGTACCACTGACCTTCGATCTCGTGGATTCTTGCTGTTGTTGCATCAGAAATGTAGGATTCTTCGTCCTGGTTTGCTTCGTAACCCTGTTCAAAAGGAGTTGAGAGAGCATTGTATGCTGTGTCGATTTCGTCCGACTCAACTGTTGCGCCGGGTTCAACCTCTGTGGAATGAACGTCCATCCAACCGTATTCATAGAAGATTACGGTGTACTTTTCGATCTCTTCCCAGATGGGGTATACTGTAAGGTCGCCTGTAACAAGTGTATCCTTTGTAAATTCAACGTCGCCCTCTGTTGCCCACTTAACGAATGTAAAGCCGTCCTTTGTGGGAACTTCTGTCGGGAAGTTGTCGCCGAGTGCTGTGTTTTCTTCAACTTCGATGGGAGTGCCGAATACGTTGCCGCCCTTATCGTCGTAGAAGGTTACTGTATACTTTGTTACGGGTGTTGTTACTTCTTCCCAGATGGGGTATACTGTAAGGTCGCCTGTAACGGCTGTATCCTTTGTAAATTCAACGTCGCCTTCTGTTGCCCACTTAACGAATGTGAAGCCATCCTTTGTGGGAACTTCTGTCGGGAAGTTGTCGCCGAGTGCTGTGTTTTCTTCAACTTCGATGGGAGTGCCGAATACGTTGCCGCCCTTATCGTCATAGAAGGTTACTGTGTACTTTGTAACAGGTGTTGTTACTTCTTCCCAGATGGGGTATACTGTAAGGTCGCCTGTGACAGCTGTATCCTTTGTAAATTCAACGTCACCCTCTGTTGCCCACTTAACGAATGTGAAGCCGTCCTTTGTGGGAACTTCTGTCGGGAAGTTGTCGCCGAGAGGCTTGCCTTCTTCAACTTCGATGGGAGCGCCGAATACGTTGCCGCCCTTATCGTCGTAGAAGGTTACTGTGTGCTTAGTAACAGGTGTTGTTACTTCTTCCCATGCGGCGTATGCCTTGACGGGCTTTGTTACAACTGTGCCGGCTGTGAAATCCTTTTCGCCTGTGCCGTCGTTGTACTTCCAACCCTTAAAGATGAAGCCGGCCTTTGTGGGAACTTCTGCAGGGAATTCTTCTTCGAGAGCGTTTCCTTCTTCAACGTAGACAGTCTCGCCAAACTGTGTGGCAAAGGTGGAATCTACATAGAAGAATACGCCGGGAAGCCAGTCTGCATATACGGTTTCTTCCTTATTGATCTTAGTATTCTCTGTAAAGGGGCGCTTAAGACCGTTTGCATCGGTGTACCAGCCGTTGAACTTGTAGCCGTCCTTTGTGGGATCTTCGGGAAGTTCATAGCCCATATTTTTAAAGGTCTTGCCGGATGTGATATCTTCGTACTTGATAGTAGGATCGCCGTTTGCAGGATCGACTGTGATATCATAAGTCTTGGTTTCGGGAGTTGTTCCTCCGCCGCCACCGCCGGGACCGACGATTACAGGCTTGGAAGGCTTCTTTTCTTCTTCACCCGTGCCGGCATCAACTCTGCCTTCGACGTGGGTGTCGTGATTGCCAAGACCTTCACCGGAAGCTGTACCGCCTGCAACTGTTCTGTTAAGGAAGCTTGCGGGGGTGTTGTAAACAGCGTCCTTGAAGTAGCGCTCTGTACTGTAGTGGTTGAAGTTTACTGTGCCGTTAAAGTCGTTTGTAACAATAAGGCCTCCCTTTGTAACGTTTCTGAGAGTTACAAGTCCTTCACCACCGCGGAAGATGATTCTGCCCTTGACGATAACGTTTTCAAGGGTAACGTTTGTCGCACCGACACCGTCACCGATGATAAGGTCGCCGTCGATATTGGAGGAGTAAAGATGTACGTTGTCACCTGTAAGGATAACTTCGCCCTCGTGGTCACCGATGGTAAACGAGCCGTCGGTTCTGACATAAGCCGCGAAGATATTGTACATGATCTGTGCAAATTCTTCTCTTGTTATGTTGTTTGTGGGACGAATTGTCGAATCTTCGTAACCGTGGATGTATCCTCTGAGAGTAAAGGTTGCAAGTGCGCCCTTTGCGAAATCACCGATCTTGTTCTTGTCGGTGTAAACGTCGAGAAGATGGGGATCTTCGGAGTTGATGACAAGGGCACGGGCGATAACGAGGATCGCTTCCTGACGGGTGATGGGGTTTTCGGGATGCATGGTGTTGTCTTCATAACCTGTGAAGAGTCTCATGTTGACAGCCTTTGCCATCACGTCGTAATACCATTTGTCAGGTGTGACGTCGGAATATTTGCCTGCGATGTCAGCCGAAACTTCTGCACCGAATGCTCTGACCATGATGGCAGCCATTTCGGCACGGGTAAGGAGCTGTCTGGGGCGAACTGTTCCGTCACCAAATCCAGTGATAAGTCCGTTTTCAACGGCGTCTGTCATAGCGGCATTGGACCAACCGGTCGGAAAATCGGAAAATCCGAAGGCTGTTTCTGTCGAGGCAAATGCTGCAAAGGGAATGCATCCCACAACAAGAACCAGGGCAAGAACAAACGCCAGCATGTTTTTAATGTTTTTCATGCTTTTCTTCCTTTCTCATTTTGTTTTTGCTTATTGCGCCAAAGTGATAATAATGCACCAAACAGAATAGTTCCCGCCCTTTCTCCTGCATGCGAAACGCGGCGGGCATCCCCGTGGGGATATCGCACCGTTAACAAGAGTTCGGCGCAACAGCTCGGACAGTAATTCCATTATGTTGCAGTATATTAACTATATAATATACCGAAAAGCCGTTTTTGTCAAGTGAAAAGATTAGTTTAATATGACGAAATTTGCCGTTCGGTTTAGTATTTTTCGCCGATAAAAGTGTGTTTTCTGTATATCGAATAAAAATGTAACTTTTTTGTAAACATCACTTGCGGGAAGGCTTTTTCTTCGCGTTTGTGTGTTTTTTCTTCTTTCTCACCGAAAATCCGAAATATCCGAGCTTTTTTCCGATGGAAAAATATTCGCCGTGAGCAAAGGCGGCAAGGTACGCCTTGTCAAGCCGCAGTTTGCCTGCACTGTCGATCAATTCTTCGTCCACGTCCACCCCCACAATGTCGGCAAGAAACATATCGTGGCTGCCGAGAGGGATGATCTTTTCCACGCGGCATTCGAGCGAAAGCGGGCTTTGGGCAATGAGAGGACACGGGACATGAAAAGCCTGCTCTTTTTCAAGACCGCAAAGAGCAAATTTGTCAACATCCTTTCCGCTTCTGACGCCGCAGGTATCGGCGGCACGTACAAGAGCCTCTGTGGTCAGATTGACAACGAAGAAACCGCTGTTTTTAATGATATTGTAGGAAAATCTCGACGGACGCACCGAAATATACGTCTTTGGGGGCTGGGTGCAGGTTATGCCCGTCCACGCCACCGTGAAAACATTGTCACGCTCTCCGTCAGAGCAGGTTACAAGTGCGGGCGGAATCGGCGCCGTCAGCGCTCCGCCCTTCCAACTGATCTTACTCATAAAAACCACCTTTCGCGGCTATAAATTATAGACGGAAAAATCGTAAAATTGTTCCGTTTTTTTATATTTTTCAAAGAATTATTTTAACAAAAGAGTCTGCCGTCACCTCATCGGGCAAAACAATGCAATCAAGAGCAAGGATGTTAACGCCGCTTTTTGCCGCATCTCGCAGTGCAGCACCAAACTCGGGATGGGTGGCGTCGTTTGGAGAAAAGCTGTCTGTTCCTTTCATCTGAATTACGAAAAGAATATAAGCTTCAAAGCCGTGTTTTTTACATTCGACAAGCTCTTTTACGTGCTTTACTCCCCTTTCGGTGGGAGCATCGGGAAAAAGTGCCCTGCCGTCCTTTTCAAGAGTGCAGCCCTTTACTTCGAGAAATATCTTTCGCTCTCCGCTCTCTATGTAAAAATCAAATCGGCTTTTCCCAAAGGTAACCTCGCGGCGGACAATTGCATTTTGTCCGAAATAGCCTTTTGTGCAAAGCCACTCGTGTGCAACAGTATTTGCCGCCTGAGAATCGATGCTTACGATCCCGCCACCTTTTTGCACCGCGACAAGATCGTATTTTGTTTTTCGTTCCGTGTTATCAGACCTTGAAAGATAGACGGGAGCGCCCTGCACAAGAAGCTCTTTCAGTCTGCCGGTGTTTTTGACGTGCACGGTCTCGATTTTTCGGTCCACCGAAACGGTGGCGCAAAATCGGTTTTGCCTGCTGATAAACACACCCTGTGTTACGTTTTTGTGCTTCATACACCCTTCCACCTTCTTTTTTCTGATAATTATATCATAAAACGGCGCCGCGGTAAATATATTTTTCATAAAAAACGGAAAAAATGCAAAAAACTATTGCAAATGCCGAAAACTTGTGATATACTTAACAAAGAAAAGATGATACGGAGAGTAAAGAGCGGTTTCAGAGCGAACCGCTCTTTACGATTTATTTACGGCCGTTTTTCATCACGAAAGGATCGGTACTATAATAAAATGGAAAAGAAGCCAAAGAAAAAGAACATTGCCGAAACAGTCCGCGAGCTTGTGAAAGACGCGGTTGAAGAATGCGGATGCACCCTTTGGGACGTTGAGTATGTAAAGGAGCCCACCGGCTGGAACCTTGCCATATACATCGACCGCGAGGGCGGAATCAGCCTGACCGACTGCGAAATGGTAAACGACGCGGTCGAACCGATAATTGACGAGGCAGATCCCATCGAGGGCAGCTATTGTCTCGAGATATCGTCACCCGGGCTTGAGCGCGATCTGAAAAACCACGAGCACATCGAAGCTTTTCTCGGCACAGAGGTTGCCGTGCGTCTTTACACCGCCATCGACGGCACAAAGAGCTTTAACGCCATCCTTTCTTCCCACGACGAAGAAAAGGACACCGTCACCTTCGTCATGGCAGACGAAAAAGAGCTTACCCTTGAACGCAAGGCTATTGCCAAGCTTTCGACGGTGGCAGAATTCTAACCGGTTAAAAAAATAATTTATATATAACTAAACGGAGGAAACCAAAAATGGCAAACGAACAGAAAGAGTTTTTCAGAGCTCTTGATTTGCTTGAAAAAGAAAAAGGCATTCCGAAGGACTACATGATCGAAAAGATCGAAGCAGCTCTTCTCACCGCCTTCAAAAAGGAAACAGGCAGCTCCAACATGAAAGTTGAGCTCAACCCCGAAAAGCAGCAGATCAAGGTCTACAAGCTTCTTGAAGTTGTCGATCCCGATTCGCTCACCATCGTTCAGGAAGCATCCGAGGACGATGACGATGTGGATTTCGATTTTTACGACGACGGCGACGAGCCCTTTGACACCTTCAACCCCGAAACCCAGATCAAGCTTGAAGACGCACTCAATATAAAGAAGTCCTACAAGGTAGGCGATTTTGTTCAGGTCGAGATCAAGCCCAAGAGCTTCAAGAGAATCCCCGCACAGACCGCAAAGCAGGTCATCATCCAGGGTATCCGCGAGGCAGA
This sequence comes from Clostridia bacterium, assembly GCA_017549365.1. Classification (GTDB taxonomy): domain Bacteria; phylum Bacillota; class Clostridia; order Oscillospirales; family CAG-382; genus UMGS1052. The sequence continues at coordinate 2,451 of JAFYUZ010000006.1, read as the reverse complement.
GCGCAAGAACATGATAAGCGAATACGAAAACAAAAAGGAAGACGTTGTTACCGCAGAGGTTTCGAGAGTCGACCCCGACACAGGAAACGCCCGCCTTGTTATCGGCAAGAACGAAGTTACCCTTAAAAAGAGCGAACAGATTCCCGGCGAAGTTCTTAACGTCGGCGATCTTATCAAGGTTTACGTTCTTGAAGTAAAGAGCGAAACAACAGGACCCGCGGTTCTTCTTTCCAGAACACATCCCGGTCTTGTAAAAAGACTTTTTGAACTCGAAGTTCCCGAGATCCAGGACGGTACCGTTCTTATCCGCAGCATCGCCCGTGAGGCAGGCTCGCGCACAAAGATTGCCGTATTCTCCCGCGATCCCGACGTTGAAGCCATCGGCGCTCTCATCGGTGCAAAGAACACAAGAAAGAACAACATCATCAAAGAGATCAACGGTGAAAAGATCGACATCATCAAGTACAGCGATGATATCGAAGAATACATCAAGTCAGCCCTCTCCCCCGCCGACGTTATCGCGGTTGAGCAGGTTGCCGAGCGCTCGTGCAGAGTTATCGTTGCAGACGACCAGCTCTCGCTTGCCATCGGCATGAAGGGTCAGAACGCACGTCTTGCCGCAAAGCTCACAGGCTTCAAGATCGACATCAAGAGCGTGTCCGAGCAGAAAAAGGCAGCGTTTGAAGCTGTTATGAGCGGAAAAGAAGAGCCTTCCACAGCCTTTGGCGAAAAGCTCGCCCAGGCGCTTAAGAACGCTGAAAACGGACAGAACTGATCTTTAAGCTTTGGCATTTTACGGAAGAAAGGAATCGGCTTTTTGGCCGAACAGGATATGAACAAGAAGATACCCGAAAGAAAGTGTCTCGGCTGCAACATACGCAGACCGAAGAACGAACTGATAAGAGTTGTAAGACTCCAGGACGGAAGCGTTACCCTTGATAAGACCGGAAAAGTTTCGGGCAGGGGCGCGTATATCTGCCCCGACATCAAGTGCTACAACAAAGCAAGAAAAGCAAAAAGATTTGAAACAAATCTTGAAATCGAAATTCCTGCCGAAATATACGAAGCACTTGCCGCACAGTTCGAACAGAGCGAGGAGGTCGAAAAATGAAAAAAGAAAAAAAGATCCTTCCCCCCGACGAAAACAGACTCTATTCCGACAGACGCGACGATCTTTGCACAAATCTCGAAAAGATCTTCGGTGCTCTGGGGCTTGCCATGAAGGCAGGCGGACTTGCGGTGGGAACCGAAGCCGTCACTCTTGCGGTGTCAAAAGAAAAAGCACGCATCGTTTTTCTGACCGAAGATATTTCGGAAAATTCGAAGGATAAGCTCATGTCAAAGCTTTACGCTTTCGGAACAAAGTACATCATCCTGCCATGCAGCATGGCACAGCTTGCTTCCCGTTTGGGAAAAACAGGCTTTACGACCTCGGCGGCTCTGACAAGACCGGGGTTTGAAAAGATCATCTTCAAATGCATGGAAGAGATCTCTGCCGTAAAATCACACGATAACACTACGGAGGTGCAGTAACATATATGGCACAGACAACTACTAAAGTAAAAATTAGCGTCCTTGCAAAGGATCTCGGAATAAAAGGCAAGGAGATCGTAGATTATCTTTCCTCCAAGGGTGTCGCTGAAAAGACCACCTCGGCTACTCTTGAGGACAAGGAGATAAATCTCATCCTCAACCACTATACAAAAAAATACGAAGTAAACGACGTTTCGGCATATTTTGCCCTTGCAACAAAGCCCGCAAAGGCAGAACCTGCGGTTGAAGAAAAGACCGAAAAGGCAGAACCCAAGGCAAAGGTCGAAAAGAAGCCCGAAGAAAAGGCCCCCGAGGCAAAGGCAGAGGAGAAAAAAGAAGAAAAAGCTCCCGCCCAAAAGATCGAGGCTCCCGCCACCAAAGCAGAAGAAAAGGTTGAAAAGAAACCCGAACCTGCAAAGGAACCCATAAAAGAGGTTGCGAAGGAACCTGTAAAAGAAGTTGCAAAGGAACCCGCAAAAGAACCCGTAAAGGAAGCTCCCAAAAAGCCTGCCATCAATCAGAGCGCCATCAATTCGGCGGCATCTATTGCAAAAAGAGCCGCAGAACTTGCAGGCAGAAATAATAACAATAACAATAACAACAACGATCAGCGCAAGCCTTTTGTCAAGGACGAAAGAAAACCTTTCGAACCCCGCAACAATCACGGCGAAAGACCTCAGAACAACCGCTTTGACAGATTTGCTGACAAACGCCCCGAACAGGCACAGCAGAAGACCGAGATTTTCGGCAAGGACGGATTTGTTAAGGTAGAAGGCGCAAAGCCCAACCAGAATCAGAAGCCCAAGAACGCTTTTGACAAAAACCGCCAGGGCAACAAGTTTGGCAAAAACGGTCCCGGTGCAGACAAGGACGACGATTACGGTCAGTCTGTACGTCAGCCCAGCATCCGTCCTATTT
>JAFYUZ010000083.1 GCA_017549365.1 Clostridia bacterium | reverse complement strand
GAGGATGTTTGTTCGCAGGGTTCTGTATGCTTCGTCAAGGGCATATTCGCTCTTGCGCATATTTTTCAGTTCTATCTTATTCATTTTTGCTGTCCCCTCCCTTATTTTCTTGATTTTTTGCGGGGCACAAGAGTTCTCTTGTTGCCAAGCAGGTGGGAATAGGGCACTTTTCCGATAACCTTAAGGCCCAAACGCTTTTCCACGTCCTCAACGGTGGTTATGGCGTCGTTTATCATATGTACAAGAAGTATCACACCACAAGCGAGAACAAATCCCAAAAATGCCATCGATCTGGCGTTTCTCGATACGTTGGGGGACGAAGGTCGCAAGGGCAGAGTTCCTTCGTTGGTTATGCGGATGTTATCTGCCTTTATAAGCTCGTCTGTGATATATCTTTTTGCCTCGTTGCAAAGAGAATTGCTGATCTTTTGCGCCATGACAGGATCAGAGTCGGTTACGTAGATAATGATTATCTGAGTTTCTTCGGGAGACGAAACGGAAATTTTTGACGACAAACGGGAAACAGACATATCAAGTCCAATCTTTTCGATAACGTTGCCAAGGATCGTGTGGTTGTTCTTGATGATGTAAAGATAGTTCTTTGTGAAATTGTCGTCCATCATGATGCTCGAGGAAGAATATGCCGAGTTGTTACTGATAACAAGCAACTCTGCCTTCGAGGTATACATGGGAGTTATTCTGTTTGTGGAATACCAAAAGCCTGCGGTGTAAAAAAGTATTGCCGCAATTATCGGGATCCAGATGCGCTTTAAAAGCACAAGGCATATTTCGCGAAGATTTATTTCAAAATCTCTGACATTTTCCTTTTCCATAGCTGAACCGTCCTGAAGCTTATTTTTTGTATATCTTAATGTATTTTAACACATATATGGTCTATTGTCAATCGGAAAACCTGCGTATTTTTATTTGTCGTCCGGAAACACAATGCCGTTCTGACGTCTGATCTCGTCGATAACGGCAAGAGTTTTTGCCGTACAGTCGAGATATTCTTCATTGTCCCGCTTCTTGTTAACAAAATCGCAGAAAGCCGAAAGCTCATATATCATATTGTTTTCAACCGCACAAAAATCTATCTTTTCTTCGCCGTTTTTCCGCGAGAAAAAGCTCATTTTGTCGATCTTTGAAAGAGCGTTGCCAAAATGCACCTCGCCGTCCTCGCCACGGATAATGCTGGGCAGTACCGCGTGGGTTATCTTGGAATATGTGACCTCGGCGGTCATGTCGCCATACGAGAGAATAACGTTTCCCTGTCCTTCAAATCCGTTTTCAAGGATAACCGAGCGGGAAATGACCGCATCGGGCGCACCGAAAAGCGAAACGCAGACGTTAAGAGGATATACTCCGATATCCATAACGGCGGCATTTGAAAAATCGGGGTTGAAAGCATTCAATATCTCGCCGTTTTTAAATTTGTCATAGCGCGAAGAATACTGGGAATATTCAAAATGGGCATATCTGAGCTTGCCGCATTTTTTCATCTGCTGTCTTACAATATCAAGAGCAGGGTCAAAGGCGGGACGCATGGCTTCGAGAAGCACAAGACCTTTTTCTTTTGCAAGCGAGCGCATTTTTTCAAAATCCGCAAGGTTTGATGCGGCAGGCTTTTCGCAAAGCACGTGTTTGCCGTGCTCAAGTGCCGCAATCGTTTGGGGACAGTGGCAAAAATTGGGGCTTGCCACATAAACGGCATTTATAATATCGCTTTTCAGAAATTCTTCGAAATCACAAAAAACGTTTTCGATGCCGTGCTTTTTTGCAAAAGCTTCTCCCGTGTCAAAGCGGCGCGAAAAAACTGCGGAAACACAAAGTCCCGTCATTTTCGCCGCCTGCACCAGGGTGTCGCTGATAAAATTTGTTCCGATGATTCCGAGCTTTATGCCCGAATCTTTCAAGTCAATGTTGTTTGTCATTATATCTCCGTTTGATTTTAATATGCGTGTATCACAGTGTCTATGGCAAGGCTGTTCAGATGCACCATTCTGTCGATGGCATAGGCATCCACCTTTATCATTGCATCGTACGAGCCAGGTTTTGTAAGCTTGCCCGCAAAGCCCACCGAAGAAATGCTCTTGCCGGGGCTGATGAGAGTGGAGGAATATATGATCTCCTTGGTGTCAAGCCTTGTGACGTTTACCTTGAGAAAGCATGCGTTTTCCGACGGGTTTTCAAAATAGAAATCCGAAGTTTTTGACGAAAGAGAATAGTTGACTTCGCCGCAATGCGGTATTCGTATATCTCCCACGGGGATATACTCTTTTTCATCCGAAGCCCGATCGTTCTCTTCTTCGCCGACGGCATCGGGGGTTTCGGGTTCTTCTTTATCCTCTTTCCGTTCCGCCTCGACCTCTTCAAAAACTTCTTTTAAAGGTTCATCGCAAGCAGACTCGGAAACGGGAATATCTGCAATTTCTTTTTTTGCAAGTGAGGCAAAAACAACAATCACAACCGTTGCCGCCGCAAGAAAAAGTACGAGTGCCACCCTGCGGACAAAAAATCTATTCTTTATTTTTGACAGAAAGGATGAAAGCACGTCTTTCATTAGGCACCTCCGCAAAAACCGTTTTTATCAAAGCTCCCCTGCAAGAACGCGTGCTCTTGTGTTTTCGATCTCGCCGACGTAAAGCTTGTACCAGGTGATAAAGGTCATGATGTTCCACAAGGGCTTGTAATTGTCGCGAAGACCTGCTCTGTGGTCCTCGAGCATCTGAAGAACGACCTTTTTGTCGATAAATTCATCGGCGTAAGGAGAGGTTATGATATCGCGCGCCCAGTCGTAAAGCTCGTTTTTGAGCCAGAGGCGTACTGGCACGGGATATCCGAGCTTTGGACGCATGACCGTTTCTTCGTTCAAAAGATCGCGGAAGGCGTGGCGAAGGATATATTTTGTCGTGCCGTGCGAAAGCTTGTCGCTGCTTGTCAGCACCTTTGCCGCCTCAAAAACTTCTTTGTCAAGATAAGGCACGCGCACCTCGAGAGAATTGCCCATCGAAAGGCGGTCGCCCTTGACAAGAATATCGCTCTTAAGCCAGGTGTTGAGGTCGCAATATTGCATTTTTGTCAAAACGTCCATATCCTGCACTCTGTCGTATATGGGCTTTGTGCGGTCGGTAAAGTGAACGCTGGGATCAAACTTTTTATAGAAAGCTTTTTTCTGTTCTTCTGTGAAAACAAAGGCGTTGCCGACAAATCTGCCCTCGATGGGGTTGACGTCACGCATAAGGGTGTTTTTGCCGGGTGTTCCCTTGGGCAAAATATTTCCGATGCCCGACACCGCCGATTTGAGAAAACCGGGGAGAGAGCAAAGATAGCTTGTGGGTACCGAATCCTTGTACATTTTGTAACCGCCGAAAAGCTCATCCGAGCCCTCGCCCGAAAGAACCACCTTTACGTGGCGCGCCGCCTCCTTGCAGATAAGGTAGATGGCAACAGTCGACGGGTCTGCCATGGGAGAATCGAGGTGATATATAACCTTTTCGTAGTTGGCAAGAAAATCTTCAAGCCCTGCCACAAGCTTGATATGCTCGATATCAAGATGGCTGGAAATGCCCGAAGCGTTTTCGATCTCGGAATATTCCTTTACCCCAAAGGCAACGGTGAAAGCCTTGATGCCGGGGCAAAGCTTTGCCGCAACCGCCGTGATAACGGCAGAGTCGATGCCGCTGGAAAGAAAGCTTCCCAAGGGCACGTCGCTGAGCATATGATATTCGACGCTCTTCATAACGGCATCGCGAAGCTTCTTTTCTTTTTCGTCAAAGCTGATGCCCTTTTGGGGAGTAAAGCGTGCGTCGTAGTATTCGACGGGAGAAAGGGTGAGATTTTCGTCGATAACGGCATAGTGTCCTGCGGGGAGGATCTTTATATCAGGCGATACCGTGTCGGGTTCTGTTACGTACTGGAAGGTGAAAAAGCTTTGAAGAGCGCTTTCGTCTATTGCATATTCTTTCATTTCGGGGTCGAACATAAAAGCTTTGAATTCCGACGAGAAGGAAATGCCGTCCTTGCCGATGCGATAATAAAAGGGTTTGATACCAAAGGGGTCGCGGCCGAAAAACATGCTGTTTTTCTCGTTGTCACAAATGACAATGGCAAACATTCCGCGAAGCTTTTTGATAAACTCGGGGCCTTCATCGTGATAAAGGGTGAGTATCGTTTCTATCTCCGAACGGGTGGAGAAGGTGTAACCTTTTTTGGAAAGCTCCTCGCGAAGTTCGAGATAGTTGTATATCTCGCCGTTGAAGATTCCGACGTACTTTCCGTCAAAGGCAGAAAAAGGCTGTGCACCTGCCTCAAGGTCGATGATGCTGAGTCGGCGGAAAGCAAAGGCGTAATTCTTTTGGAAATAAGTTTTGCAATCATCCGGTCCTCTGTGGCGGATAGACTGCGACATATTCATAACGGCGGTCTTGTCCGCCTGGGTGAGTTCGATTTTTTTATAAAGTCCTGCAAAACCACACATATTTTTGATCTTCCTTTTTAATCGTATAACTTGTCAATAAATAACCAATATAATTTTATCACATATTTTACCAAATGTCGCTGTATTTGTGTAAAATTAAAGAATTATTCATATTTTTCCCTTCTCCTTGTGATATAATTGGTATAGATAGAAGTATCTTTAATGTTTTGGGGCGAAAATGCGATGTTTTTCTTTCACTTTTTTTCGCGACGAACATAAAAATATATTATATACAAACGGAGGGAAACGAAACATGAAAAAAATACTTGCTATTATCGGCGGAATCGCAGCAGTCAGCGCAATAGTTGCCGGAGTTCTTCTTATTCTCAAGAAGGTACGCATGAGCTTTACCATCGAAACAAACGACAACGATTTTGATTTCGAAGACGAGAATGACGATATTTTCGTTTCTATCGAAGACGAAGAAGCAGCTGCCGACGACGAAAGCGAAGCTATCTGACAAATCAAAAATTACCGCCCGCGTGTTTTGCACGTCGGGCGGTTTTTTTATTTATCCATTTTTGCCATCTGGCGCTGTGCCATAACAAGTCCGAAATATATTCCCTGCTTGCGTATCAGCTCGTCGTGGGTGCCGATCTCGGCAATTTCCCCTTTGTCAAGCACAATAAGCTTTGTGGCATTGCGCAAGGTCGAAAGACGGTGGGCAATAGCAAAGGTCGTGCGGTTTTGTATCAACATGGCAAGGGCGTCCTGAATACCCTTTTCGGTCTTTGTATCAAGGGCGCTGGTCGCCTCGTCGAGTATCAATATCTTTGGGTTGCCGAGGATTGCGCGGGCAATGGCAATGCGCTGTCTTTCGCCTCCCGAAAGGGTATATCCCCTCTCGCCCACCACCGTGTTGTAACCGTCGGCAAGCTTTATGATGAATTTGTGCGCTCCCGAAAGCTTTGCGGCACGTATGATTTCGTCCCTTGGGGCATCGGGCTTTGCATAGGCGATGTTATCGTATATCGTTCCTGTGAAAAGGAAAGTTTCCTGCAAAACCACGCCTGTCTGACGACGAAGAGATTCCTGCGATATATCGCGGATATCCACACCATCGATAAGTATGCTTCCAGAATCCACGTCGTAAAGGCGCATGATAAGATTGATAAGGGTGCTTTTTCCCGCGCCCGAATGGCCGACAATGCCGATCATCTCGCCCTTGTGCGCCTCGAAGGAAATATCGTTCAGTACTCTCTCGTGACGGTTGTATCCGAAGCAGACGTTTTTGAACTCAACGGTTCCGCGGATGTCTATGTTCTTTGCGTTTTCTATATCCGCAACGTCCTCTTCCTCGTCGATTATTTCAAATATTTTTGCAATAGACGTGGCAGTTCTGACGAATTTTCTCGGCAGTCTTGAAAAATAACGCAAGGGGCCGTAGATAAGCGAAATATAGCTGGTCATAAGGGTGAGATCACCAAGCGTCATTTCCTGACCCAATATTTTGAAGCAAACGAAGTACAAAACGATGTATTCACCGATTCCCATAAGAAAGTTTGCGCCGGGAATGATGAGATTCCAGAGAGTTTCGTTCTGCTGTTTTATTTCACAATCCTTTTTTACGGCGGCATCGTATTTGTCGGTTTCGGTCTTTTCCATACCAAAAACCTTGACCACGCGGATGCCCTGGAAAATATCGTGCAGTATCGAGCTTGCACGCATATCCACAAACCACTGGCGGCGATAAAGCTTGTGCATGAATTTGTTGATGATGTTGAACATCAGAATCACAAGCGGACAGGGCAACACCGCAAGAAGTGTCATAAGCGGCTGTTTTATCGCCATCACGGTGATAACTCCCACAAGAAGGATCGCCTGTTGTGCTATTTCCGCAATATCATAGGTGAGAAATTCGTTCAAAACGTTGGTGTCGGAGGTTACGCGGGTGATAAGATCGCCTGCGGTGTGCTCGGAAATGCGTCCGATCGACATTTTCTGTATTTTGCCAAAAAGCATCGAACGGATCTTTACGACCATTTTGTTGCTCGTGCCGATAAGCAGTACGTTGCGCAATATCGACAAAAGTCTTGTGACAAGCTGGGTTACGGCAAGGGCAATAACCACCACAAGAAGCGATGCAAAACCGATCTGTGAAGCGTTGGGCGCCTTGATGCGCTCGTCAATAAGTATTTTGTTTATCTGCGGAACAAGGATATTAAGTCCGCTGACAACGAAAAACAGCACCATGGCAAAAAGAAGACGGGGCAAATAAGGCTTTGCAAGCTTTATCATGTGCGACAATATCTTCTTTGCGCCTCCGCAATGCAGGCAGGTGTTGGATCCGCGGCGGTATGCTCTGCCGCATTTGGGGCAAACCTTTGATTTGCGCTTTTCGGGGACGACAACCTCGAGCTTTTTGTTCAGATCGTAAAGAAAGTCGGCTCCGTCCATAAGCTCTTCGGCATAACGCGAGGTGGCGCGGCAGATCTCGCAAAGATCTCCGTCGCCGTTTCTGTATTCAATCGTTATCGTGCCGTAAAGCTTTGTATACTGCACGTCGTAAAGCTCTTGTATTTTGTAAACCTCAAGAAAAACTTCGGCATCCTTTTTTTCGGTCTTTGCCACAAGGAAATATTCCTTGGTCATGGCGCAAAGACCGAATATTTTTTTGTTGTCGTGCGTCAGGTCAAAGCGGAAATTGTAAATCGGGATCTCTTCGCCGATGACCGTCATCATTTTTTCCTTCAGGGCAAGAGCTATGGGGTTTTGTTTTTTCTTTTTCTTAAATGGCATCTTTGCTCCCCCGTGTTATATATAAAGCTCTATCTTTCGGAAGCTTTTTCGGTCAAGGGCAGACGTGTCTTTTACCGAATAGCGGTTGCCGTCGATGTCAATGAGTATTATACGGGTCTCGGAAAGTCTGATGATGCTTCCGAAGGGATTGCGCACGACAAAATCGCAAACTCCGCTGTCTGTTTCGCATTTGAAATAAACAAAGCCAAAGCGGTCTTTTGCCGACACGATCTTTGTTATTTCGGGGACGTAATATTTGTTGTCAAGGCTTTTGTTTAATATCTCAACCGTCTTTTCGTCAAAATCGTTGATATTTCTGATTATGCCGATTTCAAAGCCGTCCTCCTGCTGAACCGAGATTATCTCGTCCGGACGATCAAACGGAAAGGCGCGGTGCAGGATAACTCTGCCGTAATCGCGCTTGCCGTCGTCGGTATATTTCACTTCGCACGGAGCTTTGCGACCGTGTCCGCGATGACCCCCCCCCATGGGAGGAGGTCCGCCGTGACCGCCAAAGCCGCCTTTGGGAGGAGCGATTTGTCCCTTGTCGCCCTCGCCTTCGTCAAAAAGTTTTTCGGGCTTTACGTCTTTTTCGGAAACAAGAGTGAGAAAGCCACCCTCTGACATTGAAAAAGTTGAATCT
>JAFYUZ010000005.1 GCA_017549365.1 Clostridia bacterium | reverse complement strand
TAGTCAACACTATCGCGAAATATGGCAAAATACAAATAAAAACGGAGGAAATGCGCAAAAGTGCGCAAGGATGATATGTACAAAAATGAACGTGAACAGGAAATAATCAACCTATTAAACAATTACTCTTATGCAACCGTAGATTTTCTTGCAAAAAAGCTTTGCATATCTGCATCAAGCATACGCAGGGACCTTTCTGCCATGGAGCAACGGGGGATAGTCAAGCGATCATACGGGGGAGTTGAGATTGTAAAAGACGGTGTTCGCAACGTGCCGTTTTCGATGCGCAAGCACGAAAACGCGGCGGCCAAGAAAAAGATTGCTGAGACAGCGGCTACACTTTTGCACGAGGGCGACGTTGTGTTCATTGACGGATCGAGCAGTGCTTTTTTTGTGGCAAACGAGCTTGTTAAAATCAAGGATATAACTGTTATCACAAACAGCATCGAAAGTCTATGCTTTTTTATGGATTACGACATTCGTGCATACTGCACCGGTGGCAATATGCACCGCGAAAACAGAGCAACCCTTGTAAACGACCACGCAGAAAATATGATTTCAAATTTCTATGCCGATTTTACTTTCTTTTCGGCGCAAGCACTGACACGTGACGGAAAAATATACGATTGTTATTCGTCCGAAGTGCCTTTGCGAAACAAAATGATGCAAAACAGCGCTAAATCTGTTTTTCTCTGTGACAGCACAAAACTCAACAGACATTCGTCGTATTTTCAGTGTTTTGCAACTGATGTTGACATGATAATATCAGATAGTGATCTTTCGGAATATTTTTTGTCAAGACCCGAAAACACAATGCTTTTAAAAGCTTGAAGAACCAGTTTCTTTGTTATAGTTTATTTACAATTAAAACTTTGATTTTTGGAAAATGCTATTGCTTTTTGCACAAAAATACTTTATAATTAGTTGTATTCTTATATACAGAAAGGAGAATATAATATGAGAATGAAGAAAATTTTATCACTCATTCTTACGCTCTGTATGCTGATCGGACTTTGTCAGTTCAGTTTCACAGCTACAGCAGATGTCGCTGCTCGTACTGTGACCATGACAACTACCGAGTTTGATCCTGATGCAGAGACTTTCCCTGTTTCCATCAGTGTTCCTGACGGAGCATACTGGTGGGCAGCAATCTATCCCGCATCGGCCACCACCTATACATCGAGTGGATATGCCGATTATCTCGACGGAACTAATACCGGCGGCGACTACGAGTACCCCTCCGGTCAGAGCATCCGTATGAGAAATTGGCCTCTCGTGGCCGGAGAATACAAGGTTGTTCTCTTTGCTGACGGTGGCTATCAGAATGTTGCTGACGAATGTTATTTCAGCGTTAAGGCTTCTGGCGATGTAGAGGAAACTTACGGCAAGCTTTCTCTTTCCAAGGAAACCTACGTTGTTGGTGAGGAAATTGTCCTCAATTATTCGAACAGCGCTTCTGCAAAAGACTTTGTTTCCGTTTACACAAAGGCTAACGAAAACGGAACCACAAATGCCAGCGGCGAGCTTGCATGGGTTTACACAGCCGACGAAGAAGGCTCTGTTACTCAAAGCAACTTTTCCAATCAGTCTTGGGCTACCACACCCGGCGAATACGTTTTCAAGTATTGGCAGGCAGACCAGTACAACGTAGAGATGGATAGAGTATACTTCTCTATCGTTGAAGCTCCTGTTCCCGATGAACTCGTAACAGAAGTTTATGTTTCTGCTTCCGGTTCTGATGCAGCTGCAGGTACTGCAGAAGCTCCTCTTGCCACAATGGCACGCGCAATGAAGTTCCTTGATACTGCACAGGATTGCACAATCTACGTTTCGGGTTCTGTTGCATTTGCTGATGTTGCACACGAAGGCAACTTCACTTATGTTCCCGCGGATGATACAGCTCTCTTCAACACAGATGTATCTCTTAATGGTCCTTCCGAAATCAAGGTTTCTGTAGATACCAAAAAGACTATTCGCACCAACGGCTTTGACACCGTTATGAACAACCCCATTGACTCTTCGAAGTTCAACTACTTTGTAGCAGGTAACAATGACGGTACAGACGAAACGATCACTTTCAAGGGCGGCTACGTTTATCAGAACGTTTACACAAAGGCTGCAGGCGACAACGCAGGCGACGTTAACTTCGTTGTTGATGGCGGTATCGTGAGAATGGTTGCACCCGGTGTAATCGCTAACGACAACGTAACCGAATGGAAACAGAACGTTCTCGTTACCGTAAATTCCGGCGAGCTTTGGTATTTCAACTCAGGCTCAAGCACTGCAGGTTCGCACGTTGACGGCGCTTTCATGGCTGCTTTCAACAACAACACCTATACAAAGTTCAAGGCTGACTACCTTAAGCAGGGTGCGGACAAGGTTATCTTCGACAAGGGCTACTGGATTGTAAAATCCGCAGACACCGAAGGCAACACTCTTACTCCCACAAACACACCCGGTAAGTTCGCTGTAAGCGGCGAAAAGACCGCATGGATCCAGTCTGCTGATAAGAAGTCCGCTTATTATTCGCACGACGGATATATCACAATCCCCGCTTGGGCTAAGGTTTTAAATGTCCAGATCAACTGGGTTGATGAATTTTCAACATCTCTTCTCGCAGATGCTCCCGCATCCGATATGCCTTTCTTGGGCTGGGAAGATGACGGCGAAGGTACAATAACCGCTAAGTATCTTGATAAATATTACGTAGCCTCCACAGGTAGTGATGACAACGCAGGTACTCCCGATGCTCCTCTTGCAACAATTGCCAAGGCGATCGAAAAGAAGGGCGCATC
>JAFYUZ010000082.1 GCA_017549365.1 Clostridia bacterium | reverse complement strand
TGAATAATTAATAATGAATGATGAATAATTGTGGTTGAAAATCGCTTTGCGATTTTCTTCATTAATTTTTCATTATTCAATATTCATCAGCGTAGCGGCTTCATTATTCATTAATTTCATCTATTTGATGAAATCTTTATAGTCTATTACAAAGTTAGAATCAAAATCTTATACCGATTCCATTATATCACAATCAGGAACTTTTTTCAACAAACATCGTCAAATATTATATCGGCGGTAGCTCTCTTTTCGATTGACAAAACATCCGCCGCGTGCTACAATTAGTACAGTATTACACCATGGAGGATCTGACATGAAAAATAAAAGAACGATATCTTTTTTGGTCTGTGCGCTTCTTGTTTTTGGCATTTGCACACCCCTTGTTTCTGCCGACACGGCACAAGAGCTTGAAGAGGCTTTGATATCCGAGGAAATGGCAATTGCCATGGAACTTGAAGCCAAAGCAAAAGCAGAAAAAGAAGCATACAACACCTATCCCGAAGAGGAAGTGTACACCATCGGTGCCGAAGAAAACGCTTTTGAATCGGAAGAATTTGTTGCGGATAACGGAAGCGAAAGCGAAGACGTTGAAACAGGTGCGGTCACTTCGTTCAACACACAGGATATGCTCGCCTGGGGCGAAAATATCAGTTGGAAATTCGAGGACGGATATCTTGGCGTTGAGGGAGTGGGCGCTTTCCCCGAGGGCATTTCTCCCTGGGCGCAGTATTATTACAACGACATATACGAAGCGATCATTCTTGAGGGAATCACATACATCGGCGACGATGCCTTTGCAAACTGTCACAATCTTTCTGTTATATATATGCCCGATTCTGTCGAATACATCAGCGAAAGAGCCTTTGTGGGTGCCGCCGACCAAGGATATCTCGTTTTCGTTTGCTCACCAGACAGTTATGCCTGCAAATTCGCGCTGTCCCACGGCATATTTGTTGAAGCAGAGGGCTTATACGATATGCCCTTGTCGCAGGGAAATATAGACGGAGTTTCGTGGGAACTGTGGGCAGACGGCAGTCTTTTTATAACAGGAAACGGTGAGATTCCCGACTTCCTTACAGAATTTGCCCCGTGGCACGAATATTGCGACCTTGTAAAAACGGTCGAGATACGCACGGGCATTGAAAAAATAGGCGAATTTGCTTTTCAGGATTGTGTAAATCTTGGCGAAGTTTATATCCCTGCCTCGGTAAAAGAGATTGCGGTCAGCGCGTTTTTTGACCTTGATTTTGAAAACATGACGGTTTACTGTGACGAAAACACCGCCGCAGAAGATTTTGTAACCGAACATTCTATTCCTGCAGAGATAACACGCATAAACACAAGCGGAAATATCGGCGACAACATTACATGGGAGCTTTCTGACGGTGTGCTGACGCTTTCGGGCGAAGGCGATATGGAGGATTATGCTTTCTTTGGTTTTACCTACAACAAAGCGCAAAAGATCGTTGTGAACGAAGGAATAACCTCTATCGGCGCAAACTCGTTTGTTGGTTTTGCCTACGTTACAGAAGTTGAGCTTGCCGATAGCATCGAAACCATTGAACACGGCGCATTCAATATGTGCAGATCGATCGAAACGTTGAAGCTTCCGAAATCGTTAAGGGTTATTGAAGATCAGGCGTTTTCCGAATGTTGCTCGCTTAAAGAAGTGGATTTTCCCGAAGGACTTGAAAAGATCGGCAAATGCGCTTTTGAATGCTGCGAAGAGCTTGAGACCGTAAACCTTCTTACAAGGATAGAACGCATCGACGATCAGGCTTTTTCACTATGCACAAAGCTTTCGGGAGTATTCATTCCCTCGTCGGTCCGCCGTCTTGGAGACTATATATTCAATGAGTGCGCGGACGATCTTGTTATCCACGGACTTGCGGGTACAAAGGTGGAAGAATATGCCGACGAATACGGCATTGATTTTGAAGAGATCCCCGTAATCGTCGAAGAAGATCCGTGCCTGACAGTGCCTGCAATTAAAGAAGAATCACCAAAAAGAGAACTGACAGGTATCGAAAAGGTTGTTGAAATCGTCGCTGACAATATCATTTTCATCCTTATCGGCCTTTGTGCCATCGTTGCCGCTGTGTTTGCACTTATCGTTGCACTGAAAATTAAGGGTGTAAAAAAGGCAAAAGCTGCAAAAAAGCAGGCAAAAACAGAATAATCGTTAAAAAGCAAAACAAAATAAGCGCATCCAAAACGGCCCCTTCTCATAAGGAAGTTTGTACCTGTTTTGTAGGGACAGGCGTCCTCGACTGTCCATCACAATAATTGTATTGCAGAAAACAAAGATTAACCCCGACAGATTTTCAAGAGTCTGTCGGGGTTAAGTATTAATTCAATGAAATGCCTTCTGCTTGATTCGAATTGCGTAAAACAAATTAAAAACTTCCTCTTTAGGATTTAACGTGCGATACATATTTATCAATCTTCTTTTTCCAACTCTTCGATCAAGTATGGCGAAAATACGAATAATCATGTTTTCACTGTTCATGCTTTCCTCAATGCTTTGATTGTCAAATTCTTCAAAAGCTTGATAAAAGGCATGCGGACTGAATATGCCTAATTTTAGTGCTGTATCGTCCATATATGCGTAATTTTCTGTCATTCGCTTTTCGTATGTTTCATCATGTGGAAATAAGTGAGCTTTGCTCCAGTTGTTCCAGTAGCAACCGCTGATCAATTCTTTGCCATCTAACCGTATGGATGCTCTGCCGTGATGGTCAGGACTTTTGCTGTAAGAAGTGCAATAATACTGAATATGTCCTCGTAATGATTCTGCAAGATACTCGTTTTCAAGTTTATGCCTAATACCGCTCCAAGTTGACATAGTCACCCTCCTGTTCTATTTATCGCCAGTTTCGCCTTTGTATTACAAAGGCATAGGGCTTAGCCCATACCCCTTGTAGGGCGGTGCCTTGGTGCCGCCGTGGCCTAAATTGCGGCGGGAGCAAGCCCCCGCCCTACATTGCAACTCATTATATCACAAATCGGCAGAGAAAACAAGTTCTCTGCCGAAATTTGTTTGTTGCGGGTCGCCGAGGACGTCGACCCCTACAAATGTTGTGTTAATCATCCTTATGAGGACCAGCCTAAAGGATGCGCTTTCTTTTTTGTTTTACAGTTCTACCTTTGCAACACTTTCAAAGATAAGGTCGGGTTTTTCGGCATCGGATGCCTTTTCCACCATTTCCTGTGTTGTCTCGCCCGACATAACGAGCATTGAGAGCATTCCGTTTTTCTTGCCCAGGGCAATGTCGGTATACAGTCTGTCGCCCACCATAACGGCGTGTTTTCTGTCGATGCCCGAAAGAGTTTCGATCATCTCAACCGTTTCGGCATAGGGCTTGCCAAAATATCTGGGCTCAACACCTGTTGAAAGGGTAACAGCGCCGCAGATAGCACCGCTGTCGGGAATATATCCGTCCTCTGTGGGACAGTTGATGTCGGGATGAGTCGAGAAAAACTTTGCACCGTTTCTGATGAGAGTGCAAGCCTTTTCAAGCTTTTCGTAGGTAAGGGTAAGATCAAAGCTTACCACAACGATATCCGACTTATCGGAAAGAGTGATGCCCGCCTGCACAAAGCTTTCTTCAAGGGCGGGTGTACCAACAAGATACACCGGCTTTCCGGGATAATACTTTTTAAGGTAGGCAATGGTAACGTCACCCGAGGTCACGATCATGTCGCGCTCGCACGGGAAACCGAGAGAGTTGAGCTTTTTTACATAATCGTTGGGGTTGCGCGAAGCATTGTTGGTAAAATACATCAGCTTTCTGCCCGATTTTATGATGCGTTCGCAAAAATCGATGGCGCCGTCGATGGGGTTTTTGCCAAGATAAATGGTGCCGTCCATATCAAGGACAAAAAGCTTGGTTTCCGAAAGCTTTTTTAAGTTTTCGGGAGTGTTATTATACAATGTCATAAACAGCCTCTATTTAATAAATAATTGTTTTCGTTATCTGTAAAGGGTCATATTTTTTGTAATGTGCGCGCCAACGCCGCGATACAAAAGATAAAAGACCACTGCCTGCAAAGACGCTTTGATGATATTGAAGGGGACGATCCAGGTCAGGATAAACTCGAATTTTCCAAAAACTTCGGCAAGTGCCGGCATAAAATTGGCATAAAACGGAAGAACGATGAAAAAGTTTGAAAGCGCAGCAGAAACAGTTACGGCGATAACTGCAATTGGAAGCACGAAAAACAACTTCTTTTTCATCAAAGTTTTCTTAAAAGTATATCTTGCCAGAACTCCCACAGACAATGCGTATACCGAGCCGAGGATGAGGTTTGAAAGCTCGCCGACGGCAAAAGTCTTGGTCTGAAGCAGGTGGAAAAGATTTTTAATAAGTACAACTATGACGCCTGCAACGGGGTTGATCGTAACCGATGCGAGAAGCGCGGGAACGTCTGAAAAATCGACGTCGAGAAAATCGGCAGGCGCAGGGAAAATGGGAAAATGCGGAAAAATCATCAATACTGTGGCAACTGCAGAGAGAATGCCAACGTATACAATTGTTTTTAATTTCAAATTCATAACAAACAGCCCTTTCATAAAAACTAAAATTTTGTTTTTCGTAGCAGAAGAAAAGCTTCTGCCGCCATGGCGTTTGTTTCTTCTTTCAGTTCTGCCATTGAAAGCTTAAAAAACGTGAAAAATTAAGTATTTTCAAATAAACTCCCAAAAACAGAAAAAAGCCATGAAAACTCGAAGGTGAGAATTCAAGGCAAGAAAACCGTTTCAAATATTTTAAGGTCAAGCCGAATTATGCACTTGAATCGGCAAAATTGCGGAACATATAAAAATCCGCTGACCTTGCAATCTTTGCGTTTTTCTATCTTCATCCAGACTTTACTGTCGGCTTCGGAATTGCCATGCCCAACAAAACCTTGGTTCTGTGTGGCAAAAGCTCACCGAATCGGCAACTTTTCGTCGAAAAAGTCGCTCTCGGGCTTTACCGTCGGTGGGGAAACGCTCCCCGCCTCGAAAGAAAAAACATAACACGAGGTTTTGTTAAAAAAATACCAAAACCTGTTTTTTGCAAAATCGGGATGCACACAAAAGTGCGCATCCCGAAAAAGTATCAAAAATTACTTGATAACGTTGATAACGACGCCGGAACCAACTGTTCTGCCGCCTTCACGGATAGCGAAGCGGAGACCGTTTTCCATAGCGATAGGAGCGATGAGCTCAACGTTCATGTCAACGTTGTCGCCGGGGTTGCACATTTCAACACCGTCGGGAAGAGTGATGATACCTGTAACGTCAGTTGTTCTGAAGTAGAACTGAGGTCTGTAGTTCGAGAAGAAGGGCTTATGACGGCCGCCTTCCTTTTCTGTAAGAACGTAAACCTGGCCTACGAACTGAGTGTGAGGAGTGATGGAACCGGGCTTTGCAAGAACCTGTCCTCTTTCGATTTCGTTCTTTGCGATACCACGGAGAAGAGCACCGATGTTGTCGCCTGCTTCAGCGTAGTCCATCATCTTGTGGAACATTTCGATACCTGTGATGGTGGTCTTTCTAGCTTCGTCAGCGAGACCAACGATTTCAACTTCGTCAGCCATCTTTACCTGGCCTCTTTCAACTCTACCTGTAGCAACTGTACCACGACCGGAGATCGAGAATACGTCTTCGACAGGCATAAGGAAGGGCTTATCAGCTGCACGGTCAGGAGTAGGAATGTAGCTGTCTACTGCTTCCATGAGCTCAAGGATAGGAGCGTAAGCGGGATCAGAGATATCGTTGCCTGCATCAAGAGCAGCTCTTGCAGAACCACGAATGATCGGAATATCGTCGCCGGGGAAGTCGTAGGAAGAGAGAAGGTCTCTTGTTTCCATTTCAACGAGGTCGAGGAGTTCGTCGTCGTCAACGAGGTCGCACTTGTTGAGGAATACTACGAGAGCGGGGATACCAACCTGACGGCCGAGAAGGATGTGTTCACGAGTCTGAGCCATAGGTCCGTCT
>JAFYUZ010000081.1 GCA_017549365.1 Clostridia bacterium | reverse complement strand
GTCATCTATATCGACAAAAACAAGGCAGGCTTCCCCCAGACCTTTATGGGTGACGTAAACATTATTCTCGACGGAACAACCGTTGAACAGTTCTCTAACGCCAACACCCCCATCATTTCGGGCACTCTTTCTGTTATCAGAAACAACGGCGCTACTCTTCCCGCGGCACCCGCTATCTCCTGCCCCACCTACGACATTACGTCGGGCGACGGAGTAAAAGTTTCGCTGACAGGTGAAAAGGGCGTGTTCGCGGTTGAATGTGACGGTATTGCATACGTTCAGTCGGCAGACGGAAGAAAGATCTACTACGGAAAAGAAACTCTTGATCTTGCCCCCGGCGCATACACTGTTTACACCGCAGAAGACATCGACGCTATCATTGAAAACGCAAACGATCCCATTATCCCCGATGCTTACAAGCACAGCGGTTGGGACGCTTCTGTTGACGGAGTTCTTTCTGCCATCATCGAATACGAGGGCAACGGAGAACCCGCATACTTTGTTATGAACGGCGGTACAGGCGACGGCCTTTCGCCCAACTCCCCTGTCGGCTCTGTGGCAGATGTTATCAACGTTATCAACGCCGCAGGCTATGACGCAGACGACGAAGTTACAGTCTTTATTATGGATGCCTGCGAAGAGCCCTACAAGTACGACAAATTCGGCAACAGCGTTTTGGGCGTAAGCTTCTTTAACAAAGACGTATACACAAGAGCAACAACATGGCGCAACGGCTACGGAGATACCTCCAGTTGGAAGTGTCATCTGAACTTCAAGGCATACGACTATGAACTGACAGGCAAAAACATACACCTGATGTGGATGCCTGTTTACGGTCAGGACACAAACCTCACCTTCCATGGCGATGCAACCTTTAACAACATCAACTTTATCAACACAAGACTTTGGGACAGAGAATTCTTTGTTAACGGTTATGATGTATGCTTTAACGATTGCGTATTCTACAACCTGAAGACCGACAAGCATTCCAACCAGGGCGCTTACAAGGGGGAGGTTGTTTCCAACCATCCCAAGTTTATGCTCAGCGGTGCAGAAGGACTTGGCGGTGTGCTTAACATCAACTCTCCCTTTGACACCGAAGGCAAGTACGGCGTACATTTTGCAGGATCAGGCTCGGCGGCATATACAAATCACGTAACTGTTAACCTTGCAGATCCCGACATCAACACCGGTATTTACTGGGGTTCGAACATTTCCTCCTTTGCAGACGGACTTTCGCTGTTTATGAACGGCGGCACCGTTCGCGAAATGGATGCAACAGGCGGTTCTGTTACTATCGGAAACGGTTTTGAAATTGTTGCAAACGCAGACAACACCATATTTGATATGTCGCTTCCCGAAAACGTTGCAATTTCGGGCGGTATCTGGAACATCAAGGTCAACGGTGATGACATGGTCCTTGCACCTTCCGGAAAAACCGGCACCTATCTTGTGACGGGCGACAATATCGTTGCAAAAGCAACCAATGAAGAAACGGGCGCCGTTTACTTCTCGTACGAATCCACACTTACCCTTCCCGAGGGTACATACACGGTTGACTCGTTCCTTGAAAGCGAGCTTGAAGATGTTAAGGTCGATATTTATTTCGACAACGATCACGCATCGGGAGCACACTATGTTGGATACGTTGTTCATCTTCCCGTTCTCGAAGACAGAGTTGAAGAATTCTTTGCAGGCTGGGATCTTGAAACGATCGACGGCAACATAACACGCTACAACGGCGGCGAAACCTTTGAAATTCCCGAAGGTGAATCCGAGCTGTACTTCTACTCGGCTTGGGAGCCTTATGAAGACACCGTGGTCATCTATCTCGACCAGGAAAACGGCGACGACGAAAACGAAGGTTCGCTCTTTGATCCCGTAAAGAGCATAGACAAAGCGTTTGCCCTTGCAGAAGCTTCCGAATGTGCAACAAAGAAGGTTGCCGTTGTCGGAAGATATGGTTTTGGCGATCAGGAAAGCTTCCCCGCCCACACTGCTCACATCATTCTTTCAGGCGATGATTCGGGAGAGGCCGTATTTGACATCAACGACGACTGTGCAAGAGTCAACGGCCCTCTCACCATCGAAAATATCAAGCTCGACCAATCAACAGCCGCAGGCGGCAAGGCTATGTGCGCGGGCACAAACGAGCTTATCTTCGGAAAAGGTCTTACGGTCGATTCCAAGTTCACATTGAGACTTGGCGATTTCAGAAGCCACGAAGGTCCTGTCAAGGCATCCTTCTTTAGCGGCAACTTCCCGCAAGTTGAGGTCGGTCACTTCTGGGGCTACACCCGCGGTACTGTTGACAGCGCAGAAATTCTTGTTGACGGCGCAAACATTGCGACCTTAAGCTTCAATTCCAACGGCTGGCTCGATACTCAGATGGGTGTTGACTACACCGGTCCCGTAAGCATCACCATAAACAGCGGTTCGGTGGGCTCTGTTATTGCCACAACATCAGCAGAAGACTCGACAAAATACGCAGAATTTAAGGATACATTCACAATGGTTCTCAACAACGGATGCACAACAAAATTTGACGACGGAATTTCTGCCGCAAACGGAGTATACGTTCTTACGGTTGAACAAGAGGAAGGTTCTTACCTTGAAATAACAGACGTTCCCGGCAAGTTCAAGGTGGTCGGCGCAAAGACAGCGGTTGCCACAAACAAGGAAAACGGGGCACAGTTTGCATCTGAAGACGGATTTATCACCGTTAGTGCAGGACAGTACAACGTTGAATTTACCGACAAGCTTTACTACACCAACAGCGGCGAAAAGATCCGCATTTACAACGAATGCACTCTTGATCTTGCCACCATCCATCACAACGAGCCTGCAGGCAAGCTCTTCCTTGGATGGACTTATGAGGACGGCACAACTTGCGGTGCAACCTTTGACGGCAAACCCGGAGACGTTCTTGTTGCACGCTATGTTGATTACTCCGCATCACGCGACTTTTCGATCATCGGTGCACAGATCAGAACACAGGGTGTTCAGGGTCTGAGATTTGTGGTTGAAAAGAAGAACGACTTCTTCAACGCTCTGCCTGACGTTTCGGAATTCGGAACCATCGTACTTCCCACCGACGCCACATGGGGACGCGATATGTTTATCGATCAGCCTCAGGTTGCAGAATGGAAATGGGATTCGGAAACAAGACTTGTATTCACTCCCAAATCCAACAACGGATATACTCCCGCAAAGGTTGTTGGCGAAAAGATATTCAAGGAAACAGACGATTCGGTTCAGTACACCCTCTGTATCACCAACATCACAGAAGACAAGTATTACAGATTCTATTCGGTAAAGGGATATATCGTTTACAAAGACTACAACGGTCTTGAACAGGTGCTTTACACCGACTATTATCAGACCAATCTTTACAGAATCGCCCTTGCCGCTCTTAAAGCAGGCGAAGCTTCGGCAGAAACCTTTGAAGGCATCAAGGAATATGTCGAGGTAGACCGCAAAGCAGCCTACATGGCAGAAAACTATGACACAAGACAGCTTTTGACAGGTTATCCCACCACCGAGGACAAAGATCCCAACCACGCAATGTATCGCCTTGCAAACGGCATGAAGATCAGAGAAGTTGAGATCGACACGGGTATCGGCGGCGACGAAATCGAGATCGTACACTTTGCCGACACTCACCTTAACTACATCAACCGGATGGATATGGAGATTGGCGAAACAAACACCCTTTCGACATACCGTGGCAGAAGCTGGCTGAGAGATGGCTCGTCTGTTCCCAACATCAACAGAGCCATGGAATATGCAAGCTTCTTTGACAAGACCGTTATCACAGGCGACATCATGGACTATTTCTCATGGGGATGCGCCGAGGTTATGACAAAGACGATCATCGACCGCAGCAACAAGGTTGTTATGGCGCTCGGTAACCACGAACCCGCAGAGCTTTGCCAGCCCGATATGAACGACCTTAGTTACAAGTACAGTCTCGATCACACCTATCAGGTGCTTCAGAGCATATGGAAGACAAACGACATCTACTACCACTCTGAAATCCTTACCAACGATGAAGGCACAGAAAAGGTTATGATCGTGCTTCTTGACAACCAGCGCGACGCATACTGGGGCGACATTCAGGCTGTTCCCTTTGCGGCTGACATTGAAAAAGCTCGCGAAAAGGGCATCCCGATCCTCATTTTCGAGCACAACCCCATCAGCACTCAGAATCCCAACGAAACTGCAGCCACTTGGTTCTTTGAGCCCGGCGACCTTTCCGGTATTCCTTGCGATATGACAAAGTCGTTTGCGGGAAGCCCTGCTCACGGCTATGCCGACACTATGAAGGTATACAACCTTATCGTACGCAACTCTGACGTTATCAAGGGCGTATTCTGCGGACACTGGCACAACCACATGTACACAGAGATCCTTGCTCAGAACGAGGACGGCAGCTTCAAGACAGATGAAAACGGTAATTACGTTGTTATTCCTCAGCATACCGTTACGGCAAATGCCTACGGCAGCGGAAACGCAATAAAGATCACCATTAAGTAATCATAAAAAAGCGTGGGCTGTTGCGAAAGCAACAGCCCACTTCTTTGTTGTGGCACAAAAAAGGCGAATGTTTGGAGACCTACTGTAAAGCAGTTTTATATCAAAATCAAAAGGACGAGATTTTTTCTCGTCCTTTTTGCACACCTCTTGCCCTGCAAGGTATAGTGTGTTATACGATATTTTGTTTTGAGATTGTATAATAGTGATGTTTTTGCAATAAAACTATTAAAGCTTTGTGAAATCCTCGGGGCCGTGTTTGCAAATAGGGCAAATGTAATCGGCGGGGAGTTCTTCGCCTTCATAAACGTATCCGCAGATATTGCATTTCCAACCTTTTTTCGGTTCGTCTTTCTGCGCAGGCTTAGGCTTGATATCCGAGTGATAGAAAGCGTAAGTACACGGAGCGGCATTTGAAAGCACTTCGGCGTCTGTAAGCTCTCCGATAAAGAGAGTGTGAGTGTTGAGCGGAACGGTCTTTGTAACCTTTACCGACATAAACGCGCTTGACGCTTCGGTGAGGTACAAAAGTCCGTTTTTCGAGCGGGCAACAGAGGGAAAGCCTGCAAACTTATCGACTTCTCTGCCCGACTGAAGTCCGAATCTCTTGAAAAGCTCGAAGTCAGCCTCGCGGGTGATGACCGAAATATTGAACTCGCGAGTCTCGTCGATCATATAGTGGGTGTAATTGCTGCGGCTTACGGCAATTTGCAACTGAGTGGGGTTGTTTGCAACCTGCATTGCAGTGTTGATGATACATCCGTTATCCTTGCCTTCGCATTTTGCCGAAAGCATGTAAAGACCGTAAGTCAAACCAAAAAGTGCGTTGGTGTTCATTAAAAGCGCCTCCTTTTATATCAGACGCTTAAGCTTCTTCAAAAGATCCCTTGTCGAGACCGCATACGGGGCAAACCCAGTCTTCGGGAATATCTTCGAAAGCTGTGCCGGGAGCAACACCGTTGTCGGGATCGCCTACTTCGGGATCGTATTCATAACCACAGGGACATACATACTTTTTCATAATTAAATACCTACTTTCTTTTATTTGTTATTTATTTTATTGTTTTACAGAACCAGCGAGGGCGCTGTATAAACTCTTGCGGCAAGTTCCTGGTTGAGCATATAAAGGCTCTTGGGATCGCTGCCGAAAAGATCCATTTTGGTAATCATGTCGTTGGCGTTTGTTTCTTCTTCGCCCTGTTCTTTTACGAACCAGTCAAGAAACTGCATGGTGCGAAAATCTTTTACTTCGTACGCCGCGGCATAGATGTCGTTGATGAGCGAGGTTACGTATTCTTCGTGTTCAAGGCCTGCCTTGAGAACGTCCATGTCGCAGGTGAAAACCTTGTCGGGTTTTGCGATGGCATCGAGTGTTACCACCTGATTTTCGTTCTGAAGATACTGATAGAAGAGCATGGCGTGGTCGCGTTCTTCCTGAGCCTGAACCAGATACCAGTTTGCAAAGCCGTCAAGACCTCTTGCCTTGAAATAGTTTGAAAAATCAAGGTAGAGATAAGCGGAGTAAAACTCTTTGTTTATCTGATCGTTGAGAAGCTTGTGAACTTTGTTGTTCATAATTTTTATTCCTCCTTGAAAGTATTTTTTGTTTGTGATTATATTATACACTGTTTTTTTGAAAAAATAAAGTGACTAAGTCACGTTTTTGGAATTTTTTATATATTTTTTAAAATATTTTTTGTTAATTACAAAGAATTAACCGAAAAAACATTGACCGAAAAAAGCCGAGGTGATATAATCTATTTCAGAACGAACAAAACGAATATCGGAGATGGATTTTATGAACAAGCAGGATCTTGCACAGCTTTTTGAAGCTTCTTTTCCCTTTTGGCAAAAGCTTTCGGAACAAGACAAGGACACTCTTTTTCGTTCGTCCCAAAAGGTCAGCTTCGGAAAGGGTGCCACCATTCACAACGGCACCAACTGCACGGGGGTTATACTGATAAAAACGGGAAGCCTCAGACTTTATATTTTGTCGGAGGATGGCAAGGAAATAACCCTTTATCGTCTGTTTCCCGGTGAAATATGTATTCTTTCCGCCTCCTGCGTGCTTGATACCATCACCTTTGACGTTTTTATCGATGCCGAGGAAAACAGCGATTGCGTTGTGGTGGGCGGATGCGCCTTTGAGGATATATCAAGACGTCTGCCCGAGGTGAAAATATTTGCTCTTGAAACCGCCCTTAGCCGTTTTTCGGACGTTATGTGGGTCATGCAACAGATCCTTTTTATGAGCATGGACAAGCGCCTTGCAATTTTTCTTCTTGACGAGGTGGCAAAAAACGGCACCGACACCGTAAAACTGACACACGAGCAGATCGCCAAATACATGGCGTCTGCCCGTGAGGTTGTGTCACGAATGCTTAAATATTTTGCATCCGAGGGAATCGTTGAAACCTCGAGAAGTCAGGGGATAAAAATTCTTGACAAAAAGCGTCTGCGTGATTTAACCCTCTAACATATCAAGTATCTGCACCTTCGGTCTTGCGCCGACAGACTGTTCGAGGATCTCGCCGTTTTTCATAACCACAAGCATCGGGATACTGAAAACCGAGAATTTTTCTGAAAGTTCGGGTTCTTCGTCCACGTTGATCTTTCCAACCAGAACGTCTTCCCTTTCGTCTGCTATTTCTTCCACAATGGGAGAAACCATGCGGCAGGGTCCGCACCAATCGGCATAGAAATCGAGAAGCACAAGCTTTTCGGAAGAGATCACTTCGTTAAAATTTTCTTTTGATACTTTTATAACTGACATAATATATCGTCTCCTTTGTTTTTTGTATTTTTAGTTTGTACCTGTATTATACAAATTATTTTCGACAATTTCCGTGATTTAGTCACAAAACAAATATCCACCCGTATAGCGGGTGGATATTTATTTCTTTTATGCCTTATTCTGCCTGTTCTTTAAGCTCGATGCGATGGACTTCTTCGCCGTCGAGATAATTGATTTCGCTGACAAGACCAAGGGGGCCGAATTCTGTGAGGGTGAGCGATTCGGTTCCGTCGCCGTTAAGCTGTCTTGAACTGCAAATTCTGCCGAGCTCATCATACTTGACATATACAACACCGGCTTCTTCCGCAGGTATTTCTTGTCCGTTGTCATCCTTGAAAAACTGTGTTTGTCCGAGCTCTCCGCCTAAGTAAACGTTTCTTGTAATGATCTTTCCGTTTTCGTCGAGAGTATCGGCAAGGCAAAGGATCTCGTTGCCTTGTGCGTCGCGGATCGTTATTTTGGTTATAACAATGCCGTCATATTCATATTCGCTGGTTGTGGTAACCTTGCCGTCTGCATCGTAGCTTGTCCATTCGTAAATCTTGCCGTAGCCGTCCTGCTTGATGATCGAATAATTTCCTTCGGGGACGCCTGATTCATGGGCAATGAAGGTTCTTACCTCTGACATTTCCTTTTCGGATAAGCCGTAGGGGTTGTCAGATTTTCCCGCGCACGAGAAAAGCGAGATGGCGAGAAGCGCAAAGCAGAGAACAAGTGCAAAAATCTTTGTTTTCATAAATAATATCTCCTTTTGTTTTTAAATATTATATCACCGAGAACGCGGTTTGTCAATGCGGATTATTTTTCGACAAGGCCGTATTTCACCTTTATGCGCATAAGCTTTTCTATCATCTCGCCCGAAATGCACCACAGGAAAAAGGCGGTGGAAAACGAATGGAGGATATCAAAGGGCAATCCCACGGCATACGCCGCCGCAAACATCTGCAAGGTGGGCTCGTTTTGAGACATCAAGACCGATGCGGGGTTCATTATGCCGCCGTATACAACAAAGGTTGCAACAAAACCAAAGACCGAAAGGGCGGTTCTTGTTTTTGGCAAGGCACCTTTTTTGAAAAGCACGCCCGAAAGAAAGCCGATTATGCCAAAGGCAAACATCTGCCACGGGGTCCAGGGACCCTGACCGAAAAAGAAGTTTGAAACAAAGCCTGTGACGGCACCCACGAGGAAGCCCGTCTCGCCCCCAAAACAGACGCCCGAGATCGCGACGAGTGCAACTACCGGTTTGAACTGCGGAACGGCAAAAAACGCCGCTCTGCCCGTCACAGCGATGGCGCACAGTACACTTATGACCACAAGCTCGCGGGCGACAGGTTTTCTTTTTTCAAAAACCATAAGAAACGGGATAAGAGTTTCAAAAATTATAAGCAGGCTGATAAAATAATATTTTCTGTCGCCAAAAACGGAATTGCCAAGCCAGATTGTAAGAGGAATTGCAAAAAGGATCATAAGAGCCGCGGCAAGCGTTCTTTTATCAAGCTTTTTGTCGGAAGACCGATCGAGCGAAAGTCCGACCGAAAGCTCCTTTTTTGGAAAAAAGCAAACCGTCGCCAGAGCCGCCTGGGCAATAAGTGCAATTTTTACAACATTATCGTCAAGCCTTTTTATAAATCCGACTTCAAATATTTCAAGAATACTCGTTGCGACAAACAGAAGGCAGAAAAATATTGCAAACGCAAGCCTTGCGGGAGATATCTTTTTCTTTGCTTCGGAACAAGGCGGAATATCTTTGCAATCATAAGCAAGCGCGTCGGATATTTTTCGTTTTTTTACTTTTGGTGCAGGTTGTTTGCCAAAGGCTTTTATGATATCGTCGACAAGCACCGCCTTTTCTATGACACTTCGTGCCATGCGGTTTGCCGCCGTGGTATAAAAGTTGTTACCTGCAAAAAAAGCACGGGGGGCAGATCTTGACGTGATGCTTCCGTCAAAAAGCATGGCGCAACTGTCGGCATACTCTGCGCAAAACTCTATGTCGTGCGAAACCATAACGATGGTTTTGCCCTGCGCCTTGAGATCTGATAAAATATCGGCAAATTCCTCTTTGAAAGCGGCATCCATGCCTTTGGTCGGCTCGTCGAGAAGAAGTATCTGCGGATCGAAAAGCAAAATTTTTGCCAACGCCGCCCGTTGCTGTTCGCCGCCCGAAAGATCGTATGGATGGCACGAAAGAAGCCCGTCAAGACGGCAGAGGGCTGCAACTTCTTTTACCTTTTTCTCCTTTTGTTCCTGTGTTAGCTGATTTTCCGAAAGGGCTTCGAGAAGATCGGAAAAGACAGTTTTTTTGACAAAAAGGGTTTGAGGATTTTGCGGAAGAACGCCCAGCAGATTATCGTACAGCTTGGAGATATCAGAAATATTCTTTCCGTCTATCAGTATTTTTCCGCGATAGGGGCGGTTTAGTCCCGACATAAGCGAAAGAGCTGTGGTTTTTCCCGTGCCGTTGCCGCCGACTATGGCAAGAAATTCGCCCTTGCCGACAGAAAGCGAAAGCCCTTTTATGACGTCGGGCAGATTTTTTTCGTATCTGAACCAAACGTCGCAAAGCTCGATGGCAGACGTGTCAAACTTTCGGTCGCCATCCTTGGGCACAAGATCGATTTGGGGAGTGTGTTTTTTTGAATATTCCTCGAGCCAACGTCTACCCTCGCGGACGTTAAGCGGACAATTTTCGCCCTCGTCAAGCACCGAGAAAACGCGCATGGGAGTAGGCATTGCCCCAAACATATCGTGATGCGCGCTTTTCAGCTTTTCGCAGACCTTGCGCGGGGTGTCAAACGCGAAAATACGTCCGCGGTCGATAACGAGCACCTTGTCGGACATGGGAACCGCCTCTTCAAGGCGATGTTCGGAAAGAATGACGGTGGTGCCAAGCTCGCGATTTATTTTTTCAAGCGTTTTCAAAAATTCGCCTGCGGCTATCGGATCAAGCCGGCTTGTGGGCTCGTCAAGCACAAGCACCTGCGGCTGCATGACCATGACAGACGCAAGATTGAGAAGTTGCTTTTGTCCGCCCGAAAGCTCGGAAACGTTTTTGTGAAACCAATCGCTTATGCCGAAAAAAGATGCCATTTCCGAAACCCGCGTTCTTATCTCGCCGTTTGAAAAACCGAGGCTTTCAAGTCCGAAGGCAAGCTCGTGCCAGACCTTGTCGGTGACGATCTGATTTTCGGGGCTTTGCATGACAAAGCCTATCTTGGATGCCTGGTCGCGAAGGCTGACACTATCAAGCGGCACCCCGTCAAAAAGCACCCTGCCCTCGATTGTGCCGTGGGGGGACAAAGAAGATTTGAGCATACGCAAAAGGGTGGTTTTTCCGCATCCCGATTTGCCGCAAACGGTTATAAATTCGCCGTGCATTATTTCAAGATCTACGCCGTCAAGAGTTTTTTCGTTTCTTGTCGGATAAGTAAAGCTTAAATTTTCGATCTTGAAGCATTCCATCTTCTCACCTCCCAAAATTCAATTATCACAGGGCATATACAAAGCAAAAAATACGAAAGGTATCCGCCGATGCCAAAAAACGATGGCGGCGGCATTTTAAACGTCGGGAAAAATCTGAAATCCATTCCGCCCGACAAGGCGCACACCAGCGTGAAAACGCCGAAAAGAACGATATAGAAGAGGGCGGCAGTGTCTTTTTTGTCAAATCTGAAGATTGAAAAAGAGCTTCGTCCCGAAAGACCGTATCCGCGGGCACGCATACTGTCGGACGTATCCACCGCGTTTTCAAGACTCCAGGTGACCATGGCAGAAACGATATCGAGCCCGTTTTTTATGCGCTTTGTCAGTTTTCCGCCCGAAATGTTGCGCCCCATACAGCGACGGGCGTTTGAAACATTGCGCATCTGCGCCAAAAAGCGGGGCACAAAGCGCAAAGTCATCGAGATTACGAGCGAAAGTGAGGGTATCACCTTGCCGAAAAGATATATAAATTTGTCGCTCGTCATCACCTTGTTGTAAAAAGAAAACCACGATATCACACTTATTATCATCAAAGAAGCAAAAAATCCGTATAATATAGATTCTGCCGTCAGCGGATTGCCGTCCTTGAAATACGTTATTATCGTTGCTCCGTTGTGGTTGAAAAGCGGATTTGTAACCGACATAAAAAGCATTGTCGGAAGCATAAACAAAAGATTTGTTTTGACCGCTTTTTTTCCGCCAAACAAAACCGTGCAAACAAACGAGCAGAAAAATGAAATGCCAAGACATATGGGATTCATGAAAAACATCGAAAAACCGATGACAAAAACGAAATACACAAGATTTACAAAAGGATGATACGAGTTGAAGCCAATCATTTTTCCACCTCCGTTTCCAAAAAATAAAAATCGCGGAGGACAAAACATCCTCCGCGTCAGTTTTTACGCGCAACACACCCCGTTCGGTCGCAAAAACGTACGACAAGCAAAGCCCTGATTACGCCTTTTGCAAAAAGCGGTCAGCACAGAACGAAACCACCCCTTCCTGTGCCGCGGCACGTACGGAAAGAGCATCAGAGCAGGTCTTTTGACTCGCATCACATATCATAAAACAAAACGCCCGCGCCCGAGCCTTCTCGGTTTCCCAATGACCGTTTTTCAACGAAAGGACGCGTTCTTTGATGCATACAGCGACTGGTATCGTCACGGGTTCGCACCGTGTTCCCTTTTCACCCGACACACCGGGGGGCAAAGCCTTGCGGTGTATAAGGCACTCTGTGTGATATTTGATTTTCAAAAAACGTTTAACACGTTTACAAGTTACAGTATATCACACAGTGCGACAAAAATCAATCGGAAAAAGTGACACTTTCTTTCAAAAAAAGAAACAATTTCGCGATCAAAGCGCAGATTGAGTGTCGTTGGGGTCTCCGTTCAGGGCAAAAAAATACTCCTGAGACCAGTCGAGCCCGCGATACGCCGCAGCTCTGTCATCGTTTTCGATAAAATCCATCAGAAGATCGAGCATTTCCTTAGTCCAGGTATTTTTGTCGATCTGGGAGGGGGTGAACTTATTCTGACTTATCATTTCAAAGCCAAAAAGGTCCTTTACCTGAGTTTTTGCGGCACCACCCACCACTTCTTCAACCAGATGGCTGGGGATAAACAAAACTCCCCCGCCTGCACCAAACACTACGTCACCGGGAAGACAAACTGCGTTTCCGATGCGTGTTACGGTATTATATCCCGTCATAATGAAATCTCTTATGGGGGTGGGATCGATTCCGCGGTAATAAACCTGGGTATTCTCGATCTTTTTCATCTGCTCGGTATCGCGGATGCCTCCCCAAATTACTGCGCCGCCGTTTTCGTTTTTTGTTTTGTTTTTAAGTGCAGTTGTGAGATTTCCGCCAAGAAACGTGCCCTTGTATATCTTGTCGTACATATCAATAACGGGAACGTCATATTCCTGCAAATTGTCGATAACCCATTGGTTGTAGGTTCCCGTTCTTCCCTCGCTTTTTCCGGTATCTTTGACAACGGCGTCAAGATCGGGACGAAAAGGGCAATATATTGCAGTAACCGCGCGGCCGATCAACTTTCTGCCGTCATCGTGAAGTGTGTGAAGTCTGCCTTCAAACTGGCTTTCGTAGCCCTTAACAAAGATCGGCTTCCACACTTCTTCGAGAGTAAGAGTTTTCAAAGCCTTAAGGTATTTTTCGTCCACCTTCGGTCTGCCGTCGGGGAGTCTTTCGCCCTTCCATTGCGGGGTGAGTGCGATTATTTCTTCTCTGTCGTTAAAATGCATATTCTTTTCTCCCTTTTTTATAGATGAAGTCCGCCGTCAACGAGTATTTCGGCACCTGTTATATATCTTGCTTCGTCCGAGCACAAAAACAACACCGACGGTGCCACGTCGGCAGGAGTGCCCACGTATCCGCATGGGATCTTCTGCTCGACCTGTTTTTTCAGTTCTTCGTTTCCAAGCACGTCGCAGTTGCGCGGGGTATCGATTGCACCGGGGGCAACGTTGTTTGCGGTTATGCCATACGGCGCAAGGTCGCCGGCAATGTTCTGAACCAGCTTGAACAAAGCCGCCTTTGTCACCGCGTAAAACGAAAGAGTGGGATGCTGATTGTATTGATTTACACTGCCGACAGTTACAATACGTCCCCATTTTTTCTTTTTCATTCCGTCTACGTACTTTTTGATAAGAAAATATGAACTTCTGAGATTGCAGTTAAGCTGATCGTCGAGCTCTTTTGCAGAATACTCATCCCAGTGCCTTTTGTACTGAATTGAAGCGTTAAGAACAAGAATGTCCACATCGCCGGTTTCTATATACAGCCGTTCTATATCGTCATCATTCAGAAGATCGGCTCTGACCGGAACCGAATTTGGAATTTTAGCACTTGCTTTTGCACACTTCTTGTCGCTTGATGCCCCCGAAACAAAAACCTTTGCTCCGCGATCAGCCAAAAGCTTTGCAATTTCAAACCCTATTCCCTGCGTAGACCCTGTGACAAGGGCGGTTTTTCCTGAAAGATCAAACATTTCCCATCACCTCCGAGATCGTATATTTTCTGCCGTGCTCCATTTCAAAAGAAGATGCCACCTGCGAAGTGTATCGTTTTGGATCTTCGGTATTGCTTTCAAACATACCGTAATGAGTCGGGACACCGACCGAGGGGTTTATGATTTTTGTGAGCTTTACGGCTTCGTCAACACTCATATTACCAAGTTTTCCGTTTATGCACACAAACAAAACGTCAACCTTTCTTTTACATATTTTTTCGAGTTTTTCGTTGTATTCGGTGTCCGAGGTGAAATACAGCGTTTTTTCACCATGTCGGACCAGAATGCCGACGGTGGGAACGGTGTGATCCGCAAACACCGCCTCAAGTGAAAAATCGCCCAGTTGAAAGGTTGTTCCTTCATCAAATGCTTTGTAGTTTGTCACGCCGCAGGAAAGCAGAGTTGCCTTTGCATCAAGTGGAGCAAGAAACAGCATTTTTTCTTTTTTCATCAGCGGGATGGCGTCGATATCGAGGTGGTCAAGATGATTGTGGGTGCAAACAACAACGTCGCTCTTCAGTTTTTCGGGCGATATCGGCGGCATCACCATTCGTCCGCGATGTGCAACCCTGTCAACCGCGTTTGAAAGATACGGATCTATACAGATCTCGTGTTTGCTATCCGAAAGAAGATATCCGCTCTGGCCTATCCAGCAAATATTCAATTCAGACATATTTCAACTCCACTCTCTGTCGTTTGCCCATTCCTTGTTCCATTCGTCGGTGGGCTCGAAAACTCCGGGATATTTTTCGTGTATGTGCTCGGCAATAAGCTCTTCGTTAAGCTCGTCAATTCCAAGTCCCGGTTTGTCGGGAACCTTTACAAAGCCTTCCTTGAACAACGGATTGTCGATGCCGATGGCAAGATCGTTCCACCACGGCACATCGACCGAATGAAATTCCACGGCAAGAACGTTTTGAATCGCCGCCGCAGCGTGAATCGCCGCCATGCAGGCAATCGGGCTTTCTGCCATATGGATCGCCATGGCAACGCCGTATTTTTCGCACATGTTGCCGAGCTTTTTCATTTCCATTGCGCCACCGATGGTAAGCACATCGGGATGAACGACAGAAACGCCGCCGCGGCTCATCAGAGGCTCAAAGTTTTCGGCAAGGAAAATATCCTCGCCCGTGCAGATAGGAACGTTGCAACTGCTCGAAATTTTGGCGTAATGCTCTGTGTAATGCCAGGGAGCAACATCCTCGATCCAGGCGATATTGTATTTTTCAAGGCGCTTTGCAAACATAATGCAATCGTCAATTGCAATATGTCCCAAATGGTCGATGGCAAGAGGAACTTCGTAACCGATGACGTCTCTTATCTGGCGCACGTAATCTTCGAGATAATCCATACCCTTCCGAGTAAGATGGATACCTGTGGCATGATGGGGAATGGTGAAAACCTCATAGTTTTTGCCAAGCATCATATCCATATCGATCGAGCCTTTTTGATGATTGATGGCTTTCATGGAATATTTCTTTATATCCTCTAAGAAGCCGAGAGGCGCGTTGAGACAGCCCGGTTCATCGAGCAAAAGCTCGATGCCCAGGTCCATTTTGAGGAAAGTGAAGCCCTGCTCCATTCTCTTTTTAAGGGCGTTGCCCATGTCGGTTCCCGTGTGCTTGCCGTCCACGTCTGTGTCGCAATACATTCTGACCTTGTCGCGGAATTTTCCGCCAAGCATCTGCCAAAGCGGCACTCCCCACGCCTTACCCGCAAGGTCCCAAAGGGCAATTTCAATGCCCGATACGCCGCCACCCTGACGGGAATGTCCGCCAAATTGGCGGATTCGGCGGAAAAGCTTATCAACGTTGCAGGGGTTTTCGCCCACGAGTCTTGATTTGAGCATAAGGGCGTAGGTGGCACTCGAAGCATCTCTGACTTCGCCATAGCCGACAATGCCCTGATTTGTATATATTTTAATAATCGGGCAATGCTTTGGTGCGCCGTTGACGTTTGCAACTCTAATATCGGTGATTTTAAGCGCGGACGGCTCGGAATTGCGGTTTGCGTGTATATCCATTTTTCCCTCCAAAAAGAAATGATTGTTTCTGCCTTGATGATAGCATACAAAGCGGCAAAAAGATATATGGAAAATGAGTAAAAATATTGACTTTTCGAAACAAATACGCTATTATTATAGCAAAAATGGAGGTGAAAGCTTTGATTTTCGATCAGGAATATATTCTTTTTGAAATACTCGACGTTTTTTATCTGGATCAATCGTTCAAGAAAAAGACCGACACCGAAAGAAACTTTGATGCCATATCTTTCAGATTCAAGTCCGAAACGAAAATAAGTTCAGGAAAACAAGAGATCGAACTGTGTGACAACTCGATATGTTATTTTCCTTCGGGATTGTCGTATACCCGTGTTTCGCAGAAAGACGAGCTGATCGTTGTTCACTTCAAAGCCTTCAATTACAGATCCAACAATCTGGAATACTTTTTTCCCCGCGAGCCTGGAAAATATGCAGATCTTTTCAAACAGCTTCTGAAATGTTGGGAAAGCAAGGAGATCTCGTACAAAAGCGACTGTGCCGCCATATTCAACAAAATATTTGCGCAGTTTTACAGGGATAACACCTCTCTTTGCAAAAACAAAAAAATATCCGACGGCGTGCTTTATATGCAAAAAAACTGTATGAAACAGGATTTTTCGGTGGCGGATGCGGCAAAGCAATCGTTTATGAGCGAAACGTATTTCAGAAAGCTTTTTAAGAAAGAACACGGCATATCTCCCAAAAAGCACGTGATCTACACACGGATAAAACACGCAGAAGCTCTGATACTGACCAATTACTACACCATCAGCGAAATCGCCGAAATGTGCGGATACAGCGACTACAACCACTTTTCCACCGAATTCAAAAAGATAACGGGCGTTTCCCCCTCGCGTTTCAAATACAAATATGAAAAAAACGAGCAATGAAAAAAGCGAATACCTGCGTATTCGCTTTTTGGTTTGATCTTATAAAATTATTCGCATCTTACCCATGCGTGGCAGACGTTTACGCGCGAAAGACCGTAGTTTTCGGAATACTGCACGAGAAGTCTTTCAACCCCGTCGGCGCACTTGATGACGATATTGTTGGAATAATAGCAACCGCCAAGGGGTTTGTCGCTGACGATAGTACCCTCGTCCCAGTTGATGCAGTCGTTTGAATAATAGAAAACGAAGTTTACGCCGTTTTCGCTTCTGGCGTGCAAGATATACGTGCCGTTGAGATATCCGACCTGAGGATTTCTTGCGATCTTTGCAACGTGCGATTTAAAAGGTTCGCCCCAGGTCTTGCCCTCGTCCTCGCTGATAAGGCAGGTGAGGTTGTATTCGTCGTTGACGTTGTAGCCATAGAAAACAAGACTGCCGTCGGGACGGAAGATGAGGTTGCCGTAGGCGTGTCCCATGGTGTTGAAGGGAAGCTCGGAAAGCACACTCCAGGTTTTTCCGCAATCATCGCTGACAATTATTTTATAGAAAAGTCCCTCTTCGTTGCAGGTAAAGCCCTTGTCGGTGGAGTTGCAGAATTCGAGAACAAATATCCTGCCGTTGCGATATATGGCATCATAAATGCGTCCGCGCTCGTCATGGACCTCGATGGGATCGGACCAGGTGTTGCCGTTGTCGTGGCTGAGAAGACACATGGGTGTGCGGTAGGGCTCGAAATCTCCGCCCGTGTTGCGCAGGCAGAAAAGAACGATGGTGCCATCGTCGCAGACAACTGCCTTTTCGCAGCCGATAAACTGGTCTCCGTTGAGAAAAGATTCGTAGCTGTAAGGAAGTATCGAGGGTTCGCCCCAGCTTTCTCCGCGGTCGGTGGAGCGCTTATACTCTACCCAGCCGTACATGGTGTGACCTGCATATATGCCGCCCTTGTAGCCCGAACAGTTGGAGTAAAAGCAGATGATGCTTCCGTCCTTGCATTCGACCATGGCATGCCCAAGATGACCGCTTCGGGTCTTGGCGGCGTGGTCAACAAAAAGCTCTTCTTTTTCGATAACTACGCGGGGATTGCTTTCGGATAATATTCTCATATTCATATCTCCTATTGTATCAGAAATAACAATTAAATGATACAACATCAGAACACTTTTGTCAAGGAAATCCGCGCAGATCGAAAAAAATAAACTCAACATATTGTGTGTTTTTGAGCCGATCGTGCCACATAAACAAACAAATTTTGCCAAAACACTTGACAAACGGCAGGAGTGATGGTATAATAGCGTCAGCACAGTGTGTGCTGAATCTTTCGGAGGTGCGCAATGGGAACAAGCAAAAAAGACGAGCTTATCGTTGACGAAATGTCTGAAACCATAATCAGCGCTGCCGAAAAGCTTGCCATAATGCACGGAGCAAAAAACGTTACTGTCAGCAAGCTTCTGACCACACTGGACATTACAAACCGCGTTTTTTACAACCGTTTTCACAACATCGACGAGGTTCTTGAAACCATCTACACCCGCTCTATTTTGAAGATCCGCACCGAGCTTACCGCAGATTTCGGTTCGGCAGACGAGTTTTTTGAATACGTCATGAAAGCCTGCCTGCACACCATCGTCCGCTCGTACGAGACCAAGATGAACTTCAACCACTACATCTTTGAGCACGATTCGCTCTCAAAGAGTAACTGTGATTGGTGGACGGGACAGATAGAAAAAGTTATTGACATTGCCAAGGAAAAGGGCTTTATCAAAAACGTCGATTCGAGAAAGGTTGCCTACTCCATCTGGTGCTTTATCCGCGGATTCAACGCAGATGCCGTGAGCAGAGGTATACCAAAGGAAGAAGCTCTTGACTATTACAGATACACCTTCTCTTTCCTGCTTGAAGGAATGAGAAAATGATTTTTCAACCGTTTGACACGGTTGAAAAAAATTACAGCACACATTGTGCTGAAACCGAATAAGTAATAAAACGGGAGAATATCCCGTAAAAATATTATCAGCACACACTGTGCTGACGCAGGGCGAAAGCCCTGAAAAATCTCACAGCACACACTGTGCTGAACGCTCGGGATGAATCCCGAAAAAATATTTTCAGCACACGCTGTGCTGACGAAAGGAAAGGATCTATCACAATGTCGATAAAGTTTCTCGGAACAGGCTCTTACGTTCCCGAAAAAATTATTACAAACAACGATCTTGCAAAGATTGTGGAAACGTCGGACGAATGGATCGTTCAACGTGTCGGCGTAAAGGAAAGACACGTTTCCACCGGCGAGACGGCAGAAGAATTTGCGGCGCAGGCGGCAAAGCGTGCTCTTATTTCCGCAGGTATTTTTGCAGACGAGATCGACCTTATCATTGCGGCAACCATTTCTTCCGAATGTGTCTGCCCCACCGTTGCGGGATACGTTCAGAAAGCGATCGGTGCCACCTGCCCCGCCTTTGACGTAAACTCTGCTTGCTCCGGTTTTCTCTTTGCCCT
Organism: Clostridia bacterium; assembly: GCA_017549365.1. GTDB lineage: Bacteria > Bacillota > Clostridia > Oscillospirales > CAG-382 > UMGS1052. The sequence goes on along the minus strand of JAFYUZ010000081.1, from coordinate 1,150 downwards.
TGAAACGGCGGTTTCTTATCTTTCGCGTCCCGGTTACGAAAAAATACTCGTCATCGGTTCCGAGCGCATGAGCAAGCTGATGGATTGGGCTGACAGAAGCACCTGCGTTATCTTTGGCGACGGCGCAGGCGCGGCGGTTGTGGGCAAGGGAGACGGATATCTCGCCTCTAAGATAAACACCTACGGCGGCAACGAAGTGATTGAGATCCCGAGCTTTTCGGGCTCTTCCCCATTCTTTGAAAAAGATGCCAAGCATCCTTACATTTTTATGGACGGTCAGGAAACCTTTAAATTCGCCGTAAACAGAATTGTTGAGGATATAAAGCAGGTCACCTACGATGCAGGGCTTATTCTTGAAGACATAGACCACGTGGTTACCCACCAGGCCAACATACGAATAATCGAATTTGCGGCAAAGCGCCTGAAGATTCCGATGGAAAAATTTGTTGTAAACATTGACAAATACGGAAACACCTCGTCGGCAAGCGTGCCGATGGCGCTTGACGAGCTTGCACGTTCGGGAAAACTTGAAAGAGGCGACAAAATCGTTATGTGCGCCTTTGGCGGCGGACTTTCCAGCGCCGCGTGTATTATCGAATGGTAATTGCCATTAAATAAATTTGCCAAAAAAATATTTTTTATATCATGGAGGATTTTATCATGACACTCGAAAAAGTAATCGCACTTCTCGCAGACCACCTCGACATCGACGTTTCTGAAATCACAGCAGAAACAACCTTTGAAGATCTTGGTGTTGACTCGCTTGACACAGTTGAGATCCTTATGGAGATGGAAGACGAATTCGGCGTTGAGCTGAAGCCCGGCGAAGTCGGCAAGTCTGTTAAGGAAGTTGTTGCTTATATCGACAGCAAAGCCGAATAAGCAAAAAACACGGTAAAGAAAAATGATCCACACAAATCTTTGTGACATGTTGGGTATCAAATACCCCATTTTTCAGGGCGGCATGGCGCACATATCCGACGCCGTGCTTGCCGCCGCCGTATCAAATGCGGGCGGACTGGGAATTGTTTCTGCTGCAAGCGGAAACATCCAAAAGATCGAAGAACAGATCGATCTTGCTTTTTCACTTACAGATAAGCCCTTTGGCGTAAACGTTATGCTCATGGGCGAAAATATTGACGAAATAGCC
>JAFYUZ010000080.1 GCA_017549365.1 Clostridia bacterium | reverse complement strand
CTCGTTCTTAAAGAACTGCTTGCCGTAAAGGATCTGACGAACAAGGCTTTCGCCCGATGAAAGATTGCAGTCTGCCTCGACCCACATGGAGCCTTCGACTTCCCATCTTCCCTCTTTTACAAGCTTTTTGACCTCTTCATAAATTTCGGGAGCTTCCTCCTTGAGGTGCTTGTAAAGTTGAGCCTGGCTAGACATAAATTTGTATTCGGGATATTTTTTCATAAGGGCAACGACGTTTGAGAAAGAGCGCTGAACCTTTTCTCTTGTCTGGGCAAGAGTCCAGAGCCATGCCACGTCGATGTGGGTGTGACCGATGCAGACAACAGACGTCTTTTCGGTCTTTTTGCCGCAAAGGCGGCTTTCGAGAAGATCAAGGGCTTTCTTTGCCGAAGATAAAAACTCTTCGCTTCTTCCCTTTCTTGTGTCAATAAGATTTATTGCATCAATGGTGCATTTTTCGACATCTGCATAGATCTTGTCGTTTTTATCGTACATTGCACAGGTGTCAAGCGCAATGCTTAAAGTATAATAAAGCTTTTTAACAACCTCGTCGTATTCAAAAAGGGTGGCGCGCAATTCGAGCGGATCTGCGCAGGAAGAGGTGTAGGCGTAAAGGTACAGATCGTACTCGCTCTTTGCGGCGTCAAGATACACTTCGCGGTGGTTGGTATCAAGTCCCTGAACGAGAGCACCGTCAAGATACGCGATAAACTGCGGATTGTGAACGTTCCAGCCGTCCTTTTGGGTATCAATGTGAAGGACGATGTTTTTCCCGATCATATTTTCGGGGATCTCTATTTTTTTGTGCATCCATGCGTGCACGTGGGCGGCGTTGCCCCAATACTGTCCTTTTTCAAGTCTTGTGAAGCTTTCGTCCACCGGCGGAAGGGCGTTTCCCGTTTTGTATCCGCATTCCTTGTAGTCAAAGCCAAAAAGCTCCTTATGAGAAACTATAATAAGATTTCTCAAATGTCCGAGAAATTCGCGCATTCTGTCTTCGAAAAAGTTGTTTTTCACTGTATTCTCCTTCCGATACCCGACTACGGATATCTGATTTTATTCTATCTTTTTTATACCGCTTGTCAATACAAAATTTTACGAAAAAATCACAAAATCATTCTTCGTTTAAGCGTTGAATTTTTTTGCAAAAAGTCGCAGGGCGTTGTTGCGCAGAATATTTTCTTTATGTATTTCGTCAATAAGGGCATATTCTATTCTGCCGCGCTGAAAGCCCGATGCGTAGGTATCCGTGCCAAAAAGAATACGTTCCGAGCCGACCTTTTCGACCACCGTTTCTATTCCTTTGTTTCTGCTGCTGGCAATACCCGAGGTGTCGACGTACACGTTTCCGTTTTCGGCGTTTGCAGTGGCGTTTTCGTTGCCCTGCGGGTGTGTGCACATATGCGCCATGATAAAGGTTGCATTCTTGTACTTGTTTGCAAAGGGCAGGATATAGTCGGGGGCGTTTTCGGGATGGATCTGGACTATTGCTCGGCGCGCATCGGCAAAAGAACAAAGCTCGTCTCCGTATTCACACAAAGAATATCCGTGGCAGGGCGGATGAAGCTTTATTCCGACGCATTTGGCACTATCAAGCATTCGGTCTGCCTGGGCGTAGGTGTTTTTGTTGCGGGGATCGATGACCACCCACTGATAAAGGTGATCGACCTTTTGCGAAAGACCGAGCATATATTCGTTTTCTTCTTCAACGTCCTCTGTGCGAAGTACCGAGGAAAATGTCGAACAAAGCATTTTGTCGATGTTGCACGCCCGATTAAGCTTTGTCAGATATTCAAGAGTTGCGTCATAAAATTTATCTTCGGGGCTTGAATCAAATCTGCTTCCGTGGTTTATGTGGGTGTGGCTGTCTATGGCAATTACGTCTTTTATCATAGAATCCTCCAACATTTTACATAACTTTACTTTTAGCTAATTATAACATACAAAAACTTTCATTACAATAGCAATTCGCGCAAATATACTGCAAATTTGAGCAAAAAAACAAAAGCCGTGCGTTTTGCACGGCTTTCAAGTATTGGTTTTTACAGTTCGTCAAACGAAACCGGTCTTCCCAGCTCGGCTGATTTGTAGAACGCCTCGATGATACCCGCAACGTTCATGGTCTCCTCGGGCTTTATTATCGGTTCTTTGCCGTTGGCAATAACCTCGTAAACGTCCTCGATCACGTGGAAGTGACCCGAGAAGGGTGCTCCGTTTTCGTGTCTTTCGGGCAGGATATCTATGTTTGAATTGCAATCAAATCCCGAAAGAACGCTGCCTGTGGGCAGATCTATTCCCGCCTTTTCGCCGACGATGCGGATGGTGGTCTCGTCGGGCAGATTTGCCGCCCAGGCGACCTTGAAGTTCATCTTGACGCCGTTTTTGAAATTCACACAGCCGCAGGCGAAATCTTCAACGTCCATTTCCGCGGGATCAAACGGGCGAACGTTCTGAATGTTGCCGGTGAGAGCTCCGCTCGACTGGGCAGTGCCCAGCTCGTCACAAAACTTTTTGAAGCACGAACCGCTGACAGATTCCACATCGGGATTTCCCATCAGCCAAAGCGCCGCATCAAGCATGTGAACGCCGATGTCAACAAAAGCTCCGCCTCCGCTCTTTGCTTTGATGTGGAAGGTGCCCCAATAAGGGATTCCTCTGCGGCGAACGCGGGAAAATTCGCAATAATAGGGCGAACCCAAAGCACCGCCCGAGATAAAATCCTTTGCGGCAATGCGATCGGGAGTGAAGCGCATGGTCTGGCACGCTGTGAGGAAAAGTCCCTTTTCCTTTGCCAGCGCGAACATTTCTTTTGCATCCGAAAGAGTGAATGCAAGGGGTTTTTCGCAGATAACGTTTGCGCCATGTGAGAGCGCAAGCATGGTGAAATGCTTGTGCAACATATTGGGGGCGCAGACCGAAACGAGATCGGGCTTCATTTTCTGAAGCATCTCCTGCGCATCGGTGAAATAATTGGGAATGCCGTTTTTCTCGGCGGTGTCATTTGCCGCCTTTTCAAAAGCATCGCAGACCGCAACTATATCGTATCTGTCCGAAAAATTCTTGTATGCGGGGATATGTGCGGAATTTGCGATCATACCGCCGCCGATGATGGCAACACGTAATTTTTTCATACCCTCACCTCGTCAAGAAAGCCGAGGGTGAAGCAATCGTCGCGGGTTGCGCGATATTCGAGTCCGACGTATCCGTCATAGGGCAGAGTGGCGATATGAGAAATGACGTTCGGATAGTTGATCTCGCCCGTGCCGGGTTCGTGGCGTCCGGGGCAATCGGCAACGTGAAAATGTCCAATGCGCGAGATCTGTGCATCGATGCTTTCGATAAGATGGCCTTCGGTCATCTGCTGATGATAGATATCAAAAAGCATCTTGACATTTTTGCTGTTTACCTTTTCGAGAATATCAAAAAGGGGCTTTGAATAAGGCATGTAATAATTCTTTCTGTCGGTGGCGTTGAGCGGTTCGACAAAAAGATTGATGTTTTCTTTTTCGGCATAAGGCTTTACGGCAAGAAGGCATTCGAGGATGTTTTCATCCTGCTGCTCTTTTGAAATATCGTCTCTTGTTTCGCCGATAAGCACGATCATTCCGTGGGCAGAAAGCTTTCTGTAAGCTTCGATGCTTTCGCCGAAGGCTTCGATAAGCTCGCTTTTTCTTCCGCTGTTGAGGATGCCTCTCGAAAGATCGTACGAAAGCTTTTCGTCGCGGCAATCGATGTTGAAGATCGAAAGGTTCTGAGAGTTCTTCTCGAGCTCTTCGCAAACACGCGAAAGATCCTTGTTCGACCATTTCCAGAATTCTACGGTATCGATACCACAGCGCTTGACCTCGGAAAAGCGGTCGTAAAAATCCTTATACGCAAACATCATGTCGATGCAGGCACTGTATTTCATCGGTGACCTCTCTTTTCGGAAGAATTAAAGTTCGTAATAATCGATGGGTTCGAAGGTGAGCTTTGCCCAATCTGTGGGTGCATCACCAAAATCCGGAACATCCATGGGCATACCGTCGCGCAGAGCAGACTCGTGGGCGATGATGCCGGGGATCATATATCTTGCCGAATCCCATGCATTGTTGGGAGGAAGCTTGCCTGTAACGACAGCGCGGAAGAAATCGTCAACAAGGTAAGGATGGGAGTTGTAATGAACAGTGTGGGGAACGTCGCGGAACGCCTTGGGAAGTCTTGCAAGGTCGTGAACTGCCGCAAAGCCGCGGTGGGAAGGTTCGGAAATGGGAGACTCGTGGATGTTGAAATCTGCCATCTTCTGTTCTTCAACGTAGTGCTTTGTATTTACAAGGTCGCTGACGTATTCGATGTTGGTGGAGTCTGTTCCTGCGGCAACGCCCTTGATGAGAACGTGCTGGGTTACAGAGCCTTCATACGCACCCTTGTCACCATAGAGACAGGTGATGTAGGACGAAGGCTTGTGGCCTGTACCTACACGGCGGAACTCGTTGATTCTGGCAATACCGCCGCCCGACATTTCCATAAGAGCTGTTTCGTTGGAGAAGGGGTTGTCCCAGTTGTTCTTGCCCACGCCGAAAATGCCGTCTTCGTGGTTGTCGCGGTAACCCATGCAGGAAACCTTCTTGGCATATTCGTTGATAACAGACACGATCATCGAGATCGAGTGGGTAGAATAGTACATGGGAGGAATACCCGCAACGCGTTTCCAGTTGGGTCCGCCCGAATGAGCGAAGGCATAGCTGAAGCATTCCATGTCGTGATAGTACTGGCTTTCGCCGTATACGAACTTACCAAGCTTGCCCTGGTTGTATACGTCGCGGCAGTAGATGGCGCAGGGGAAATAATAGCAGGTCTCGCCTGTCATGTAGGTGAGTCTTGTTTCCTTTACAAGCTCGATGATCTTCTGGCATTCTTCGATGGAGGTGGACATGGGAACGGCACTGAAAACGTGCTTGCCTGCTTTGAGGGCATCGATTACCATGGGACCATGGAGATGACGCTGGGTAAAGAGGGCGATACATTCGATGTCCTTTCCCTCTTTAAGAAGCTGTTCGTAAGAATTGAAAACGCGGGTGATTCCGCCGTGCTTTTTGATGGCGGCGTCACAACGCTCGGGAATAAGATCGCAGATAGAAACCTCGGAAACATTGGGATGAGATTTGAAAAGCGGAATAAAGAAATCCGAAAACTCGCCCATTCCGACAATACAGACTTTTACTTTTTGCATTTTTATGTCATCCTTTCAAAAAAATATTGTTCTGAATATATAATATCGTGATTTTTTTCAATAATGAATGGACAAAACGGTATTTTTCATGTATAATACAATAGTAGAGACATCATAGATAAACCGAAAGAAAGGAAAATGTTACTAATGAACAATTTGGTATTCGACAAGATAATAGACGGCACTTTTTCCGTCGACACTTTTTCGGTTACAGAGAAAACGGTATTCCCGCCCGAAGCTTTTGTTTGTCAGAGCGGCATGGTGCTGAGAGAAAGATTTTTTTACATCGTAAAGGGCAAGATATTTTTTGACGACGGTTCGGGACACGAAAAAGTATTCAAAACAGGCGACATCGTTTATCTGCCGTACAACGTAACCTACTGTTCCCGATGGGACACCGCCGAAAACGGAAAATATCTTTCTGTCGGTTTTATACTGCGCGACGAAAAAAACAGTATCATTTCTTTTTCGGACTCTATATCTTTGCTTCTTTCGGACAGAAAAAAAGAGTTTCTCACCCTGTTTTCCGACCTGCGCAAGGTGTGGGCAACCGGCTCGTACGGCTACAAGCTCGAGATGCGCTCGAAGTTTTACGAGATACTCTACCGCCTTTCGGTAAACGCCGAATATTCCTCGCTTAAAAGCTCGCGAAACACCGTTTACCGCGCCATATTCTACCTTGAAAACAACTATCTTTCGGATGTCACGGCTTCCGAGCTTGCCGACATGATAAACGTGAAGGAATGTATGTTCCGACGCGCTTTCAAGGCGGAAAAAGGTATGTCCCCCGTGAAATACCGTAATATGCTAAGATTAAAAAAAGCCTATGAAATGCTGTCGAGCGGCGAATACTCTGTGGTCGAAACGGCGATAAGCACAAATTTTGACGACCCCGGATATTTCAGCAAGCTTTTCAAAAGACAGTACGGCATAAGCCCGTCGGAATGCATACCAAAGCAAACGTAAAACCATATCGAAAGTTTTGGTCAAGCTTTTACAAAAGCTTGCGGTGTCAGAAAGCAGAGCCTCTTGGTGCTCTGCGCAGAGATCGAAACTCCCTTTGCGCTCTAAAATGAAAGAGAGGAACCCTCGCCTGGGGTTCCTCTTTCTTTTTGATAATTCAAATGTCAGGACAGTCCTTGTTTTTTCCCGTTTTGGTTACCACTCAACCTCAATCGTGATCGGCTCGTTTTCAAGATCGTCCACGGGAATATTTGAGATGGTCAGATACTCTCCCGTGCATATTCCGCTGTCCCGGTCGTAATAGCTCGGGATCACACGCATTTCAAAGGGAAGCTCTTCTTTTGTGTTCAAAAGTCTCACTTTCTTTGGGATTGACGGAAATCTTTCGATATATACCGCATCGTACGAAAGACCTTGTGTAAAATGAAAATAGGTCTTGCCGTTCTTTTTATTTATAATGCAGGCGTGCTCTTTTAATCCATAGTCAAAATCATCAGCTTCGGCGTTTTCAAGGCAGCCTTCTGTGGAAAGATACCACTTTCCTACCCTTTCTATAATTCTCTTTTCTCTATCGCCTATCGTTCCGTCGGGACGCGGACCAACGTTGAGAAGATAGCTTCCACCCAAAGCCATGATCTTCATGACCGAGTAGGTAAGGTTTCTTACCGAGTGATAATCCTCGTTCTTGCGATATCCCCAGCTGTTAAAACCGACGGCGTTGCAGGCTTCGGTCATTTTTTCAAAATGTCTGAATTCCAATCGGTCTCCCTCGCCTCTTTCGGGTGTCGAAAAATCCCCCTCGTCGTAGCCGCGGTTGTTGATAAGTATGCCCGGTTGCAGCTTGCGCACAAGCTCGTTTATGCTTCTGTCCTCGATCTGAGGCATGATGTCCCAGAAGAAGGTATATATCTTGCCGTAATTTGTCAGAAGCTCGGTGACCTGATTTATAACGTATTCGCGATATTTTTTGAAATCTGCGCTTGCCTTGTCCACCACCTTCCATTGGTGAGACGACTTGCTGTTATAGGCGTTTACGTGGTGCCAGTCGGGGTTGGAATAATAAAGCGACAGTTTCATACCATGCTTTTGGCAAGCATCGGCAAGCATTTTCAAAACATCCTTGCCGTAGGGGGTGTTCATGATGTTATAGTCGGTATATTTCGTATCCCACATACTAAAGCCGTCGTGGTGCTTTGTGGTAAAGCAGATATACTTCATACCCGCATTTTTTGCAAGAAGCACCCACTGCTCGGGATCGTATTTTACGGGGTCGAAAACATCCTTCATCCCCTCGTACTGCTTGCGGTCAAAATCGTATTTTGCAAAAGCCTGCTCGTGCAGACCTGCAACAGAGTATATCCCCCAGTGGATAAACATTCCGAATAAATTATTCATTTTTCTACCTTTCGTCTTGCATACAGTGTTACGGGCAGACGATTTTTGAACAAACATACCTGCCTTTACCCATTATAATATCAGAATAATTCGGTTTGTCAACAATTATTTACAAATATGTATCGTTATAAAACTTAAAAGCCAAGGCTTTTTTCGCCTTGGCTTTAACTTTTTACATTTCAACAATTATGCTGTTGCTCTCGCCCTTGACAATATCAAACTCTGACGTCTCATCGCAAAGCTCTGCCGTGTATCCGCCGTAAAAACCGCGAAATTCCACATAGCCGTTACCATCTGTTTCAAGAGAAAGCTCTGTGTGCCAGCGCTTGTTGAACATTTCAAAAAGGCGCTCGGCAGACGCCTTGGGAGTCATATCCTTTCGGAAAAGTCCGCCGCGGCACTTGTTTTCGTTCCAATTTCTGCCCTCAGGCTGATATGCATAGCCGTCGGGAACATTCCAGTAAACAACATTTTCCATAGCCTTGTGAGAAAATGCGGTGGTGTAAAGTACATCAAGAAGCTCTGCCTGAAGCCATTCACCCTCCTCGGTTTCTCCAAATGCGGGAACCGTGATCTCGGTAAGCTCGAGGGGTTTTCCGAGTTCCGCCAAGGTATCCAGTGCCTTAAGAAGATTTGACGGGGCAAACATTACGGCGTTGTCTGCCGAATTTATCTCGTTTTCGTATGCTTCGTCGGTCGATGTTGTAGCCCCCGAAAAACAGTGGTGCTGAACGCCCACCTTGTCGATACAAACTCCGTTTTTCAGTGCAAGGTCTGTCATCATAAAATACGGATATCTGTATCCCGACCGTGCGCAGTCGATAAGTCCGTTACACTCGTTTATAACAAGCTTTTCGTTCGGCATATATTTGCGCGCAAGAGCAAAAGACCATTCGATTATGTCGCGTTTTGAAGATATAACGCTTTTGTATCCCCAACCGGGCTCACAAAGAAGCTCGTTTATAACTTCTATCTCATAAAGTCTGCCGTTATATCTTTCGGCGATCTGACGGATGCGCTCCTCGTATGCCTTTTCCATATAATCCATGTCGTCCCGCTTTAACCATTCGGGGATGAATTTGTCATAGACAAGGCAGTGAAGCTTTGCGGCGATGCCCTTTTCTTCGCAGTATTCAACACAAAGCTCGGGCGCGGGGCGACGATATACCTTTGGCGAATTTTTGGCAAAACGGGGTTTTCCTTCTTCGGGCTCGAGCCCGTCCCAATAGAAAGGAACGGTGGCAAGATTGAAATAGTTCGCAAAATTGTCGCGGTAAGCCCTGTTCAGCTTTTCGTCGGTAAACTCGTCAAGCATGAAAATGTTTGCGCCGTACTTGAATTCGTGACTTGTCTGGCGCACCGAAACCTTTTTGCCCACGATGGGGTTTCCCGCTTTATCAACAAATCTTATCTTGCACCAGCCCTTGCGGTGCTTTTCAATGTCGTTCTTTATCTTGCCGTCAAGAAGCTCTCTTTGCGCAGTTGCGTGCGAAAGCCATCTTTCGGCATTCTTTTTCGGATCAAGTGCCATAATCTATCCTCCGTGACGTTTTTTTCATTATAACCCCAAAACAAGTTTTTTTCAACCCCAAAAGCAAAAAAAGAAGATGCCGCAGGATATTTTTTCCTGCGGCACTTTTGAAATTATTTAACTGTTATACGGAGAGCGTGGCCCTTGTCATAAGGGGTACCTGTGAGAACGTACTGGGGAATAACAGTGTCTTCGCCGCTTGCTGTCTTTGCAAGGATCTCGGTGTAATAATCGCCGTGCTTGTGACCGGTGAAGATGCCCTTTATGATATCGCCGTTTGATGTTATAATATCATAAACCTGCTTGGAAGCGCCGTCTGTGCCTGCTTTTCCGATGTAATTGTTGTAGAAATCATAAACGTTTCCGTCGTTGCCTCTGATGGCATAAACCTCGGTATCCTCGGGGTTGCCTGTGCAAAGAGGAATATGGAAGAAGAGAAGAACTGTGTAGCCCTTTTCTCTTGCAAGCTCAAGGTCTTTCTTAAGGGGCTCGATCTGTACGTCCCAGAACTTTGATGCCGCGCCGTCATCCATCTGAATAAGCATCACGCGCTCATCGAGTACCTTGGAGTAATAATAGATGTCGTGTGCCCAGTTTTCCTGAAGTATTTCCATTCTCGATTCAAGAGTTGTGGGGTCGGGAGTTGCGGGCTTGTCCTGGCAACGTCTTGTGGCTTCGTGGTTGCCGAGTGTTACGATCGCTTCGGGATAAGGTGTGAAAATGTGTTCCCACATAAGTTCGATGGCACCCCACGACATATAGTCAAGAACGTCGCCCGTTACAACGATCTGATCGGCTGTGCTTGCATATTCAAGGCTTCTTACGGCATTGGGAACAGAAGACGCGTTTGCAAGCCATTTTCTGCCTGCGTAGGTTGCAAGGATAGAGGGGTTGGCTTCTTCAAAGTCGCGTTCGTTGAGGTAATTGAAATGGAGGTCGGAAACCTGAACGATCTCGACGGGTTCTTTTCCGCTTCCTGTGTCGATCTCAACTTCTCTTATCATAAGACCCGATGTCTTAAGCTGATAGATCCATGTTTTGGGATCTGCACTTGTGCCGACAACGTCGATCTTTTCGTCGGTGAGATAGCTCTGCTTTCTTGCTTCCTTTGCCTTTTCGATATAGTCAACAAATACCGCCTTTTCGTCAGCGGGGGTGTCGTCCGACACAGCTCTTGACTGAGCAAGGGTCTGGAACACGGCAAGAAACTCGTCTGTGTAGATGACCTTCTGCTCGCCGAAGAGGTCGTTGTATACGACATAACCCTTGGCAAGATACTGCTTTTCGGCGTTTTCGCCGTTTATATCTTCATAAAGCACCGACGATGCGCCGGGGAATTTCTTTGCATACGAAAGGTTGTAGGTAAGTGTGGCGTCAGAAAGCTTTTCTTTGTCAACCACAACAATACCGCTTTCGATGATGCCGAAATCTTTCATGGTGTCTGCGCTTACCGTTTCAAATCTGATGCCGAATTTGCCGTTGTCGTGGGAGGCAACGGGATCGAGCATTACAAAATCTTCGGGCTTGTAGTCGGCGTAAACGGCAGAAAGCTTGTCGCCTGCCGAAAATTCTTCGGCGCCGTCAAGAGAAGAACCGTCGGCATAGGTCCAGCCAAGGAACACTTTGCCTTCGATGTTCTTGTGGTAAAGATACTTGGGAGAAATGGCAAAATCGCCTGTGAATTCAACAGTTTCGCCGTCGGTGTTGTAGTATACCTCGTCAACAAAGGTTACGGAATATGTACCAGGGGCTGTAACGAGATATCCGCCTGCCGAAACATATTCTCCCTCGTCGCTCTTTGCAACAGCTGTCTTTGTACCGTGAACCTTGAAAACACCCGTGTCAACAGGTTCGAGGTAGCATCCTTCAACAGCCTCGCACGAGAGGATGAACACACCCTCTTGGGCGTACATCTTGGGGATCTCGGGGAATACCATGCCGTTGTTTGCAACAAGCTGCAAGGCTCCCTTGAAGCTGGGGGCTTTTTTGTCTGTATGGCGGGCAATGAGATTAAGCTCGCCGCCGTTGTAAGTGAAGTTGACGTCGTCGGTGAAGATAACGCCCATGTGACTGCCCGTCCAGCCGTCGGCACCGAATACGATGCGATAGCACGAGCCGCCGTCCATAACGATGTCGGCACCTGCGGTGTTTTTGAAATCGTCATTGTAATAGCTGCCGACAAAAACAGTGTGTACGTCTGTGGCAAAAGTAAAGCTTTCGTGTCCACCGTGTTTGCCGCAGGTTCCAACATGGAAGCTGAGAGCATCCGAAACGTTTTCGTCAGAATCATGGGTTACACCTGCGCCAAGCACAAGGGCGTTTCCTTCGGTGTTGATAAACTTGTTGGCGGTGGTGATGCGGAGGTTGATATCGTCAAATTCAACGGGGCCCGAAAGGGTGATGCCGTTGGCACTGCAAACGATCTGTGTTCCCTCACTACCGTCGCCGACGATCTTTATGGATTTTTCGTTTTTGGGAAGTACATCAAGCTCAAGCTTTCCCGAAACAACGACCTTTTTTTCTTCGGTGTCGGTTTCGTTAAGCAAAGCAAAAGCCGCCTCTATGGTGGCAAAAGGCTTTTCTGCCGAAAGGCCATGGTTTGTGTCTTTGCCCGATGCGGCATTTACATAAACAACGCCTGTATTTTCGGGGATCTCTTCGTTTTCTTTGTTTTCTTCATCTGTCTTTTCGTCGCCTGTTTCATCATTCTGAACATCCTCGACGTTTTCCTGTCCCATCTCGGCTTCGCCGCCTGCGGGGTCAGCTTCTTTGTCGGTGCAGGAAGTAAAAACGCCTGTTGCAACAAAAAGCGCACAAAGGAGCAACGAGATCAGCCTAAGGCTAAGTCTTTTTTTCATTTTCATGTTTCCTCCATTCATTTTCTGCCTTTTGCAGAAAAATTTTTACTTCTTAATTATAGCATTTTTGCGCAAAATGTCAACAAAAACAGCAGTCAAAAGACAGGTTTGTGCAAGATATACAGAAAAGACAACAAAAAAATCAGCAGAAACACGAAGGTTTCTGCCGATAAATGCTTTGTTTATAATCAGTTTTCAAAAGCGGCGTAGATGGTGCGGATGGATTCTTCGAAATCGTCGTTGTTTACGCCGATGATGATGTTGAGCTCGCTGGAGCCCTGGTCGATCATGCGGATGTTAATGTTTGCTTCTGCAAGAGCGGTGAAGATCTTTGCGGCAGTCCCGCGGATGTTCTTCATACCGTGGCCCGCAACGGCAACAAGGGCAATGCCCGATTCGACGTCGATGGAATCTGCGCCGGTTTCATCGAATAGATCCTTAATGATCTCGCTCTTGTCCTTTGTGAACGAAAGATCGTCAACGACAACAGACATGGTATCGATACCCGAGGGCATATGCTCGAAGCAGATCTTGTGGCGTTCGAGAACTTCAAGAACACGTCTGCCAAAGCCCACTTCTTCGTTCATTCTGTCCTTTTCAAGGGTGATAACAGAGAAGTTTTTCTTGCCCGCAATACCTGTGATAACGTTGGGATTGTCCTCCTCGCGAAGGGTGGAAACGCTGGCAACGATCATTGTGCCGCAATCCTCGGGGCGGTTTGTGTTTCTGATGTTGATCGGAATACCTGCCGACTTTACGGGGAAGATTGCCTCTTCGTGAAGCACTGTGGCACCCATGTAAGAAAGCTCGCGGAGCTCACGGTAGGTGATGATTCCGATGGGACGGGGATTTTTTACGATTCTGGGGTCTGCGCAAAGGAAACCCGAAACGTCTGTCCAGTTTTCGTAAAGGTCTGCCTTTGCCGCCTTTGCAACAATGGCGCCTGTGATATCCGAACCGCCTCTCGAGAATGTCTTAATGGTATCGTTGGCCGAGATGCCGTAAAATCCGGGAATAACGGCGCGCTCAACGTTTTTAAGGCGCTCGGAAAGGATATAATCGGTGTGCTCTGCGGCGTATTTGCCGTTTTCGTCGAAGAAGATCACCTCTGCGGCATCGATAAATTCATAGCCGAGGTATTCGGCAAGGATCTTGCCGTTAAGGTATTCGCCGCGGCTGGCGGCATAGTCTCTGCCAACCTTTGCACGCATGGCAGACTTGATCTCGGAAAAATCGTCTGCAAGAGAAAGGGTGAGCGAAAGAGCAGCGATGATGTCGTTGTATCTTTTTTCGATAAGCGCGAAATCCTCGTCGAAGTTTTCGCCCTTCTTTGCAAGATCATAGCAACGATAGAGCATATCGGTGATCTTGATGTCCTCCGAAAAGCGCTTGCCGGGGGCAGAAGGCACGATATATCTTCTGTCGGGGTCGGCTTCTATTATCGCCTTGACCTTTTTAAACTGATTTTCGTCGGCAAGAGAGCTTCCGCCGAACTTTGCAACCTTGATTCCCATGGTGTTACTCCTGTATAATAAAAAATAATGTCGGTTTGAAGTTATAGGTTGTGCCATAAATCCACATATATACCCATAATAAGTATAGTTTATCAAATTTTATCCGCGTTGTCAAGCTTTTTGACACATTTTTATCAAATGCGCGTTATTATGCCGAATACTCCCAATGATATTTTATGCATCGGGCAGATAAGCGGCGCAGAAAATGGCATGATTCGGCTCTTTTTGCTTTGCGCAACAAAAAATCCACCCGAAGGTGGATTTTTTTGATTTATTTAATAACGATCTTTGCGTAGCTCTTTTTGCCGCGGCGAACGATGAAATCGGAAGAATTGATCTCTTCGGGTGTGTATGTCTTTTTGGCATCTGTAACCTTTTCGCCGTTAACCGTTACACCGCCCTGTTCAACAGCACGTCTGCCTTCGGAATTGGAAGGAACAAGGCCTGCCTTTGAAAGGATGTTTACGATGGTGATGGTGCCGTTGATAAGATCGGCAGAAGATATCTCGGCGGTGGGCATATTGTCAAGATTGCCTGCGCCCGAGAAGAGAGCCTTTGACGCCTCGCGTGCCTTGTTTGCTTCTTCTTCGCCGTGAACAAGATTTGTAAGCTCGTATGCAAGGATATCCTTTGCTTCGTTAAGCTGTGCGCCTTCCCAATCGCTCATTGCCTCGATCTGTTCGATGGGGAGGAATGTGAGCATTCTGATGCACTTGAGAACGTCGGCATCGGCAACGTTTCTCCAGTACTGATAAAAATCAAACGGGCTTGTCTTGTTGGGATCGAGCCATACGGCGTTGCCTGCGGTCTTGCCCATCTTTTTGCCCTGCGAGTCGGTGAGAAGAGTGATGGTCATGGCGTGGGCATCCTTGCCAAGCTTGCGGCGTACAAGCTCTGTACCGCCGAGCATATTCGACCACTGGTCGTCACCGCCGAACTGCATGTTGCATCCGTAGTGCTGGTAGAGGTAGTAGAAGTCGTAAGACTGCATTATCATGTAGTTGAATTCAAGGAACGAAAGTCCCTTTTCCATTCTCTGCTTGTAGCATTCGGCACGAAGCATGTTGTTTACAGAGAAGCATGCGCCAACCTCGCGAAGAAGGTCAACGTAGTTGAGGTTCAAAAGCCAGTCGGCGTTGTTTATCATCATTGCCTTGCCTTCGGAGAAGTCGATGAATTTTTCCATCTGGCGCTTGAAGCAAGCGGCGTTGTGATCGATATCTTCCTTGGTAAGCATTTTTCTCATGTCGGTTCTGCCCGAGGGGTCGCCGATCATGGTGGTGCCGCCGCCGATAAGGGCGATGGGCTTGTTGCCTGCCATCTGAAGTCTCTTCATAAGGGTGAGCGCCATAAAGTGACCCGCGGTAAGGCTGTCTGCCGTACAGTCAAAGCCGATGTAGAAGGTTGCTTTTCCTTCGTTTACAAGCTCTCGGATCTCGTCCTCGTTCGTAACCTGAGCGATAAGACCGCGGGCTTTGAGTTCTTCGTAAATTTTCATTTTTATACTCCTTTTGTTTGTTTTTAAATAATAAAAAATCGCCCCTTGACATCAAAGGACGAAAGACCGTGTTACCACCTTTATTCGCGAAAAAACCGAGTTTTTTCGCCTCGAAAGCACCGTAACGTGTGCAAAACGCCGCCGCCTACTAACTCCATACGGACGTGTTCGGAGCGGAGCTTCGGGAGGTATATCGGGGGACTGAGCTTTGCGCCTCTCATCAGCCGGCTGCTTTCTGTCAGCATTGTCCCTGTCATTTTCCCATCAACGCTTTTCCATATAGAGTCAGTATACCACAAGAAAAATTATTTGTCAACAGTTACTTTATTTTTCCCGCACGAGCATAACGGCGCTTTTTGCCGCCATTTCAATCGTAAAGGCGCCGTCGGAGTTTACTGTTTTTACATCTCCCGATGCAGGCGTCATAACAAAGAACTTTCCGATTTCGTTGACGGTGACGTTGCACTTTTCGGCTCGGTTGTGGACAAACCAAAGAACGGCATCCTGCGTTTCGGACCGTCTTACACGCACGTGATCGGGGGCTGTTATATCAAGAACAGGCTTTGCGTTGCCCGAAAGAACGGTTTCGCACACCTTTTCGTAATTTGAAAACTTAAACTGCAAAGGATATTTTTTTGCCCATTCGGCGCATACCTTTGTGGGATAAATCGAGCTTACCGCCGTGACAGTTCCGCCGCAATCAAGGAATTTTTCTATCTGCACGCAAGCTTTGTCGGCAAAAGATCCGCTGTCAAAAACGACGAGATGCGAAAAGCTTTCGTAAGGAGTTTTTATCTTTCCGTTTTCAATAACACAATCAAGAAAGCTGCATGAATCGACAAGATCGTAGTCTATATTTGCCTCTGTAAGGCGAAGCAAAGTTTCACCGTAGGATCTTTCAAGCACTTGAAGGGTTTCGTGCTGCATGGGCGCAACAATATGCGGGCCGATGAGCCAATATTTGTGATCCTGGGGAGTATACTGTTCCCACGCACCCTCTGTGGGGATAAGCACAAACACGTCTGCCTTGTGCACGCCCGTGGAGATAAATTCGGCGGCACGGGAGGTGTTTTCGCAAAATTCCTTCCATTCGGCATCGTATTCTTTGGGAGAATACGGGAAGTAGCTTGAAATATTTGTAAGTCCGAGTTGATTTTGATAAAAAGCGGAATTTATGCGGTTTTCCAAGCTTTTTTCGTGGGGCATATTCCAGAAATTCGTTTCAAAATGAAAACTGTTTTCGCTCATGGTGAAAGCTCTTCCGTACATATGCGCCACAGAGGTTGCGGTTTTTTCGGCGGTTACGTCCCGCGGATCAAAGCAATAAAGTCGGTCGACACCCGGCATCTGCATTTTGCGCAAAAGTCCGAAAAGGTCGGCGTTCAGGCCTATCTGCATTCCCAGCGTTTCCTCGCCGTACAGATGACCTGTCATACGGGTGCCGTATTTTTCGCACCAGTCGGCTATTCTGCCAAAATAATTATTTGCAAAAAGATTTTCCACCGCCTCCCAGTAGGCTCTTCTTATATCGGTGTCGCAGGGGGCGAAGCTGCGCTTTGTATCAAAAAAGATGTCAACGCATTTTTCGGGAAGATCGGGGAAAATATTGCAAAGCTCTTCTGTCCAGGCGCAAACGGCACCCACCTCGTCGAAAAATCTTGAGCATCCGTGGGTGGAAAGGCTTGGCTCGTCGGTGAAAAATGCGGTGATTTTTGAAATTATATCTTCTCCGAGATGCTTGCGGTATTCTTCATGGGTGACGTCGATAAATTTGTCTGTAACGTCGGCACGCAGAAGGTCGGGATATACCGTTTCGTTTTCGGTAAGAAACGCAAGAGGTTTTGTATAAAAGGCGCAGACCTTGTATTTCCCCGACGGCAGATCGTAACAGACCACACCCTCCCGCGCCTGAACAGGCACGCCGTTTTCCGCATCCAAAAGACCTTCTTTTGTTATCGGATACGCCGCGGCATAAACAAGATCTCCCGCAACGCCGTCAAAGCTTCCGACACCGCCTTCGGTGTCGCTTGAAATGCAGACAAGTCCCTTTACGCAATAATCGGGATTGCCTTTAAGCACCTTGTTTCCCGCCGCTCCCGACGGATATGCAAGCTCGTCGTATATCCAGACTTTGAATCCGCGTTCAAAGCACGCCTCAATAAAGCTTTTAAGGCAGCTCCATTCGTGCTCGTATTCGGGTTTGCCCACACCGAGATAGCCGTCAAGACGGCGCTCTTTATACTCTTCGTCGGTTTCGCCCTTTATCCTTTCGGGAACAAAATCCATGTTCACAACAAAACCGCCAAGACCGTTTTTTTGCGCAATATCAAGATACTTCTTTGTATCCTCTTCTGTTTTGGGATACATTCCGTGTATTATCTGCACGGGGCGGAAAGTGTTTGGGGGATTTTCAAGCTTTTGTTTCAAAATTTCAAGGGTAGAGAACATATATTTTCCTCCGATGAAGCCGTTTTTTTCAGTATAACATTTATTATACCCACTGTCAAGACGCAAAAAACGAGCGGTAAAATACCACTCGTTTTGCTATTTTTATTCAAGAATACCTTCAAATTCCGAAAAAGGCGCAACACTTCTTTTGAGTATGCCGTTCAAGTATGCAATAAGTATTCCGTAGTTTGTGATGGGCACCTTTGCATCGTTACAACAACCCACGCGGTAGCGTATTTCTTTTTCGGCAAGGGTACAGCCTCCGCAATGGATGACCATTTTGAAGGGGGTAAGATCTTCGGGGAAAGTTCCGCCCGAAGTAAAGACAAATTCGGGAGAAACGCCCGTATATTTGCGGATCATATTGGGGATCTTTACAGTTCCGATATCCTCGCACTGGCGGTGATGTGTGCACCCCTCGGCGATAAGAATCTTGTCGCCGTCAGATATGTTTTCAACCGCAACAGCACCCATCACGGCATCCTTAAGGCTTCCCTTGTAGCGTGCCATGAGGATGGAAAAGGATGTAAGCTCGACAGATTCGGGCACGATATTTTTGACATAACCGAAGGCCTGGCTGTCGGTGATGACAAGTCTTGGCGGGGCGCTCATTGACGAAAGCACCGCTTCAAGCTCGGTGTCTCTGCACACGGTGGCGCAGGCGCCTGCATCAAGAATATCGCGTATCGTCTGTTGTTGCGGAAGTATCAGTCTTCCCTTGGGCGCCGCCTTGTCTATGGGCACCACAAGCACAACATTGTCACAGGGGGAAAGAAGGTCGGATACGATCTTGTTGGGATTTTCCTGCCCTGCCGCGATCTTTGCCACCTTGTCTTTGAGCTCGTTGATATTTGTGCCGTCCTTTGCGCTGACGTATATTTCGTTTTCGTCGGCGGAGGGGATTTTTTTGAGAAGATCCGATTTGTTGTACGCGATGACACAGGGAATATTTTTTGCCTTGACGGCATTGATAATATCTTCCTCTGTATCGGTTATTCCGATCGAGGCATCAACAACGATTATTGCCGCATCGGTCTTGTTGAGCACCTGCTTTGCCTTTTTCACTCTCATAAGACCAAGCTCGCCCACATCGTCAAGACCGGGGGTGTCGATTATCATACAAGGACCCAAAGGCAAAAGCTCCATAGCTTTGTATACAGGGTCTGTGGTGGTGCCCAAAACGTCCGAAACAATGGCAAGATCTTGCCCCGTAAAAGCGTTTACAAGGCTTGATTTTCCCGCATTGCGTCTGCCGAAAAAGGCGATGTGTATTCTTTCGCCCGACGGGGTCTGATTTAATGTGCTCATATATTTCTCCGATTTTCAGAAACGGAAATCTCTTTCTCCGTTTGCGATTTTTTCGAGTCGGTCGGTTACGATATCTCTGACCTTTTCCTTGGGGATATCGGAAAGCATCTGCTCGATAAGCTTGTCGCCGATCTCTTTGGTTTCGGGGGTTGCGTAGTCGATGAGATATTCTTTAAGAGTCATAAGCGCGTTGGGCAGGCAGCAATTGTGGATCTGTCCCGATTTGCAAAGCTCCATAAATCTGTCACCGGTTCTGTCAAGACGGTAGCAGGCGGTGCAGAACGACGGAATATATCCCATCTTCATCAGCCATCTCACAACCTCGTCAAGAGTTCTTCTGTCCGAAACGTCAAACTGCGACGAATTTTCTTCTTCGGGTTCTTCGTTGGCATATCCGCCGACGCTTGTGCGCGAGCCGCCCGAGATCTGCGAGATGCCGAGATGCAAAACGCGCTCTCTTACCTTGGGGCTTTCGCGGGTAGAGATTATCATACCTGTGTAAGGCACTGCCACACGGATGCAGGCAACGATCTTTGCAAAGGTATCGTCCGAGATGCCGTTGTCAAACTCGTTGGGGTCGATATCATCGGCAGGACATACGCGGGGCACGCTTATGGTATGAGGTCCGACACCGAAAACAGCCTCGAGATGCTCGGCGTGCATGAGAAGACCTGCAAATTCATAGCGGTAAAGCTCGAGTCCGAAAAGAACACCCAGTCCCACGTCGTCAATACCGCCCTGCATTGCTCGGTCATGGGCTTCGGTGTGGTAGGCATAGTTGCTCT
>JAFYUZ010000079.1 GCA_017549365.1 Clostridia bacterium | reverse complement strand
TTTTTTTAAAAACACAATAAAAAGTAAAAATATGTTGAAAAATGAATGTAATATATGATAAAATAAAAGTATAAAATATAAAGGGTGATTTATCGTGAAAAAGGTTTTAATATATCTTATTTTAGTATGACGATCTCAAGCACAAACGTGGCGTTATCTCTATGGCACGCTCGATGATGCCCGATTCGGCAGGATCGCAGTTCTTTATCATGCACGAGGATGCCCCCCACCTCGACGGACAGTATGCCGCGTTTGGCAAGATGACAGACGGTTTTGATACTCTCGACGAGATTGCAACCTGCTCGACAGGCAGAAACGACCGTCCCAGAGAAGAACAGAAAATGGCAAAGGTAACAGTATTGTAAAAAAAATCGCCGCTGATTTTCAGCGGCGATTTTTGTTTTTATTCCTCGTAGCAATCGTACGATTGAAGAATCCATTTTCCCACTTTGAAAAGAAGCTTTTCGGCTTCGAGCATCAATTCAAGCGGAATGTCGCGAAGTCTTTCGTTGTCGCGTGGGTTTTTGCGTACACTGCCGGGAGTAAAGGTCCACCCTGCCTCCATTGTGAAATAGCCTTTGTAGTCTATTTCCACAAGAGCCTGCATAACTTCGTCCATATTGATATTTCCCGTAAAAGGCATCTGATGCGAATCGAAATTGAAATTGTCGTGGATATGAAGCGCGACAAGATTGTTTTTCATATCGACGATATCTTTGTAGTTGTGGCCTTCAAGGTTTGCGTGCCCAACGTCCCAGCAAGCTTTCAAAAGCGGATGACCGACATAGTCGATAAACTCGTTCATCTCGTGTCCTTCGAGGAAGAAATATTTTGTGCCCATATTTACCTTGGTGCTGTTTTCTATACAAAGGGTCACGCCACTTTTTTCCATGGTCGGAATAAGCTTGCGGATAAAATCTGCGTTTTCTTTGAAATAATCTTTTTTTGAAACACCTTCCATAAATCCCGTGTGGAAAACAGTGTTTTTGATACCGAGAAGCGAACAGATCTCGATCGATCTTATCGTGGCGTCAAGAAAATAATCGTAATGCTCGTTATGATCGAGCACGTTTCCGCGCATACCGGGAGAATGCGCCTGAACAAAGGTTATGCCAAGTTCTTTTGCATATTCCGCAAGGTCGCAGGTGTATTCTTTCCAGCCGTCTTCCATAAAAGGGTTGCCGTTTTTGATATCAAGATTGTAAAGGCTGAGATCCGCATAACGGAAACCTGCTTCATAAACACACTTTAACATTTCCTTATGAGTTTTGCAATAGTTTCCGAAATCGCCCGTTGTGGTTGCAAGTTTCATATTTTTCTCCTTATTTCAAATTTGCTTTTGGAAAATAGGTCACTCTGAGGTTTGTACAACCGTATGGCACAAGTTCAAGATCAAGCTTATCTGTGACCTCCTGATAATCGCCGAAAGGTTCAAAGGTCTTTGTGGGATATGGTGCAAAAAGGTTTGGCGCTTTGTAGCAGTGAGTGTGCAGTTTTATCATCGGTGTTTCCCACGGATAGCCGTTTTTGTCAACAAGTTCTATTTCAACATCGTCGGGAGAAAGATGCTCGTCAAGAGCGAGATTCCAGGATATCTGATACTTTCGCACGCCCATTCGGTCGTGGGGATCGTGAAGATCGGCTTCCACGTGAACGGGAGACACGTTGTACCAGCTCCAGCCCTCGGGAAGCTCGGTCATGGGCGAACCCTTGATGGGAGTCCATTTTTCCTGCGGATGATACGAGAAGACGAGCGGACCGTACTTTATGGCAATGGGATATTTTTTTGAAGCATCGGTGTCGTCTATTTTTACTATTTCGACTTTTGCCTCAAAATCTATTTCAACCTCGTCATCCACATTCCACGCTTTTTTGACGGCAACAAATCCGTCTTTTTCGGAAACGTCAAACGGTACGCCGTTTACCTTAACGGTGTATCCCCTGCTCCATTCGGGGATTCTGAGATTAAGGGCAAATGTGCCACAGCACAAAAGTGCGATCTTTACGGAATTTCTGAAAGGATAAAATGTGTCGACTTTAAGTTTTATATTATCGTATTCGAGGCTACACGGGCCGTAAGCCATGACATACACGTTTTTGTCGCTATCGCGAAGCAACATTCCGCGGATAAATTCGGGAACTACCGCCACGGCGTTTACGGGACAGCAGGCGGTCGGATAGCAGGGTGCATAGACCTGCATATCAAACATTGCATTTGACGAAATATCGGTGGCATAAAGCTGATTGGGTGCAGAAAGATAGGCTATTGCTTTTTCATCTTTTTTTCTTGCGCCTTGTGCCGCATTGTAGAACAATCTCTCCATGAGCTCGCCGTATTTTGCCTTGCCCGTGATGCACGACAAAACAGAATAGGTCGCATTGAAAAATGCGAAGTTGCAATATTCGCTTTCGGCGGTGGCGCTGACGGGACCCAAAAATTCGGTGACAGAAACGGGCGCACCCGTAAGATGCATTGATTTTTCGATAACCTGACCAAGCCGCCTTTCGGTCGCTTTCAGATAGTCATCCTTTCCCGTTACCGAATACACGGTCGCAGGCATGCGCACCTGGCATCCAAGACCTGCGGTGTGGTTGGAATTATAATGAAAATCGCCGTTAAGCATTGACTTGTAAGAGGTGGCAAAAAGATCGTGGCGGCAAAGATAATCGAGATAATCCTCTGAAAAGTCAAGAAGGCGTTTATCTTCGGTCAGCTTGTACACATAGATCATCGGTTCAATAATATAAGGTCCTGCGTAGCTGGTCTTTTTGTCTCCCGCCCAATTTTCGCAAAACCACAGCATACAGCGGTATACCGCATCAAAAACATCTTTTCTTCCCGTGGCTTCGTAAAAAGCAAGAAGTCCGCGCATGGCACACGCGGTGCCCCAGGCGTTGTAATCCTCGTAGATCGCGGCATCTTCTTCGTAATAGGTGCCAAGATATCCGTCGTCTCTCTGTTTTTTTATCATGGTATCGACCCACCACGTGGCGGTCTTTATCATTTCGGGATCGTTGAGAGTGAAGGCAAACTGGATATAGCCTGTCCAGTAATTTCCCGAAATTTCGCCGCCCCAGCCCGACTGATCGCCGTTTCCCCAGGCTTTTACATAGCTTTTGTTTATGTACGGATCGTTTATCATTCCCGGTTCGAGCTCGTGAAGGTGACCGCAGATGCCGTCTTTCCCGCGTTCCATCTGCTCTTTAAGAAAGCCTTCCGAACGTATTGATCCCAAAGGAAATCTTGAAAGTTTATCGTAAATTTTCAAAATAATCACTCCTTACACACTCATTATAAACAATATAAAAAAATATTAAATAGCTGTTTCTGATTTTTTTGTTCGATACTGAACAAAAAATATATCGTTTGTATGTACAAAACTGAAATATTATGATATAATTAAGGAGATACTTATTCTTTTGAAATTTGTTTTTTTGCCGATTTAAGGGGTTTTTGCCATGATATTTTATGAAATTGAGCTGTTGTCTATTCCTAAAATAATTCACGCATGCAGTGTTGATACCGACAGATACAAAAATCACTTTAACCACGAGAAGGATTTTTTGGAAATCGCCCTTCTTGAAAGAGGAAATATCATTTTTGAACACTTCGACGGCAGAAAAGAAACCACCTGCCCCGGGATGGTATTGCCTGTTTTTTCGGATATGGCGTGCAACACTTATTTTTTCGGCGCGGAAGGTCAGCGCCACACAACAGTCGGTGTGACGGCAAGCTACAATCTGCGCCGTCACAACACGGAAGACGGGATAGACGTAGAATATTTCAGAGAAAAAACAAAAAATCCAAACACAGTGCTTGTCCCATATCACGAAATGCTTGATGTGATATTTGAAGACGTGGTCAACGTTATACGCAAAATATCGTCGCAAAACCTTGCCCACGATGCAAGAGGCAAATTTTCTGCTTTGGGACAATGGTTTATACTCGCAGGAATGATGACCGATTTCGTTATGAAAAAAATCGACGTAGACCCTGCGATCTCGCCCTCCGAGCATCTTTATATTTCAAAGGCGTGCAGATACATAGACCGCTTTTATGCCCAAAAGATCACCGTATCGGAAATTGCCGAGCACCTGAACATTTCAGAAGGATATCTGCACAGAATGTTCAGACAGGTGAAAAACACGGGAGTTCTTGAATACATAAACAAGCGCCGCGTTTCTGTTGCCATTGACCTTATAAACAACCACCACCTTTCGTTGAAAGAGGCGGCGTACAACGTGGGTATAAGTGAGCCTGCATATATGAGCAGACTTTTCAAAAAAGTGACGGGTGTCAGCTATCTCGAATATTTCAGAAACAAGGAAGTGCCGTAAATCGCCTTGCATCACCTGCGCCATATCATAAAAAGCAGAACCCCGTCGGGTTCTGCTTTTTTGACAGAGAAATGATCTTCTGCGCATTTATTTTCTTTTTCCCTTAAAAAACACCGATGCAAGAAGCGAAAAAATTATCACTGCGCAAAGACCTGCGGCTGCCCCCTCGAAGCTGCCGCGAAGAATGCCCATGGCACCGCCTGTGTCGACCGCATCCTTAACACCCTGTGCAAGAAGATGTCCGAAACCGATGATCGGCACTGTCGCCCCTGCCCCTGCAAATTCGGCAAAGGGTTCATAAACACCGATACCCGAAAGAACAACGCCCAAAACAACAAAAGAAACGAGTATTCTGCCTGGGGTAAGCTTTGTTTTATCAATCAGGATCTGTGCGACGGCACAAATTGCGCCACCGCATAAAAAAGCATATATATACGTCAAACCGTCACCTGCTTTCAAAAGTTACAAGATGCGCAACGGCAGGGATAGATCTGCCCTGAAGAAGGCTTTGTGGGCTCATCATCGCTCCTGTTCCCACAATTGCCGCTCTTTGCATTTTGTTTTTTTCAAGTTGCCCAAGGATATACCCCGCGGTAACAACGGCAGAACATCCGCATCCCGATCCACCCGATCCGACATCCTGCCTTTTTGTATCGTAAATCATGATTCCGCAGTCGTTATATACTTTTTCTATTCCTGCAATTTTTGGTATCATCATTTCGCGTGCCATCAAAAATCCCTCGTGTCCGAGGTCACCCGTTGCAACAAGATCGAATTGTTCGGGGCAGATCTTGCTTTTTTCAAAATAACGGATAAGCGTATCTGCCGCCGCGGTACACATGGCAGCACCCATATTTGCGGCGTCCTTTATTCCTCTGTCGCAGACAATTCCCGGAAGCGCCGATGTAAGAAATACGCCATTGTCAGAAGAGTTGCAAAGAATAACGCACCCTGCCCCCGTGACGGTGGTCTGGGCGGTTTTTTCGGCAAAAGAGCCGTATTCAAGCGGAAATCTATACTGTCTTTCCGCAGTGCAGAAATGTGACGACACAACCACGGCAACACATTTTGCCGCTCCCGATTCTATCATCATACCGCCTAATATTATCCCCTCGGCAAAGGTGGAGCAGGCGCCGTACAACCCGAAATACGGAATATCGAACGAAGAAAGCCCGTATCCGGCGCCGGTGCATTGATTCATCAGGTCGCCGGCAATAAGAAAATCAACGGCACACTCCTTTATTTTCGCCTTGGAAAGCGCAAGATCAAGCGCCATGCGGCACATTTCGCTTTCGGCGTTTTCCCAAGTATCGCACGAAAGTTTTTCGTCGTCGCAATACAAATCAAGATATTCGCCCAGCGGCCCTTGCTTTTCATTTTTACCGCCCACCGCCGCGTGCGAAAGAATTTTTATCGGTGTTTTAAAAAATATCGGTTGTCTATTTGAAACATAATCTATATCAAACATTTTCCGCTCCTTCGAGTTCTTTTTCGGCTATCTGAACAACGTCGCCTTTGCTAAGCATTTTTCCGCTGTCGTTTCTCAAGGTGTGACGTTTTCCCTGTCGGTAAACAAAGCCGTATTCTTTGTTGGGAATATCACAAAGAACGATAACATCTGCAAAAGAATTTTTGTTTCCGCGTCGCCATCTAGTATTCGCAATTTCGAATATTGCAACCGAAAGGTAAACGAAAAAGGCTGTGATAATACAGAAAACGCATTGAAAAAACAAACTTTTTTGGAACTCGCAAAAAATCATTGTTGCCACACATCCTGCCAAGAATGAAAAAGCAAGCTTTTTTCGATACGGGACAAATATTTCACAGACAAAAAGAACAAAAAACAACGCAAGCCACAAAAACACGGCGTTTTGAGAAAACATAAAAAAATCGCCTCCGACAGTATTATCTGCCGAAGGCGTTTTTTTTATTCGGATATTGTCAAAAATTCCTTGTTGTAAAATCTTAATATAACAGTTGCCGCCTCTGCTCTTGTAAGAAGGTTTGCAGGACGCAAGGTATTGTCCTCGTAACCCTCGAAAATGCCTGCCTTGACGGCGTTGTTTATGAGTTGTTTGTGGGGGCTTGCATCGAATATATAAGAATCGGCGTAAGCGTCAAGAAGCTCTTCGTTGGTACTCTCGCAAAGTGCACCGAGCATTACAAGAACATCGTAACGTGTGATATACTCTGTGGGATAAATCCTTGCTTGACCGCTTTCGTCATTCTTTGCAAGAAGCTCCAACAATCCGCTTTCGTTCATTGCGGCGTAGTATTTTTGTGCCCAGGCGGGAATGTCGGCAAAATCCGCGAAAGGATAGGTTATCTCAACAGTTTCTCGTTCGCCGTTTTCTGTTTCGACAGATTGAGAGGAGTCTGTTTCTTCCGAAGTTTCGGTTGTATCTGTCTCCTCTTCTGTTTCTGTTTCGGTTTCAGCTTCGATTTCCGTTACCGATTCTGTTTCAACTTCCGTGTTGTTTTCGGTTGCGGGTTCGGAGTCTGTTTCTTCGGTTTCGGTCTCGGGCGAAGGGGGTTGTGTTACCTCTGTTCCCTCTGCAAGCTCTGTGACGTCCTCTGCCTTATCGGCAGAAGCCTCCTTGTCGATATCGGGATAAAGCATTCGGGCAAGGACTGTTATAAACTCGGATTTTGTCATATTTCTTTGGGGCACAAAAGCAAGCTCTTCGCCCAAAAATTCGCCCTGCATGAGATTCAGCTTGTATATCTCAACAAGATTTTTTGCCGACCAGTGGGAAAAGCTGTCGACAAACGGAAATTTCTTCACATGAACTGTTATGTCGCGCACAAGATTGCCAAGTTTTGCCGAGAAAACGATCGTTTCGTTCTGCGTTGTGGGAGTGAAAACGAGATCTTTTGTTATATTTCCCTTTTCGTTTGAAAGACTCTCGTCTTCAGGAATTTTGAAAAACTCCTTTTCCTTGGGTTCTTGCGCTTCTGCCGTTTCATCCTCGGGCAGCTCCTGCACAGCATCAGCATCGTTTTCAGGCAAGGAATCGTCGGGAAGATCCGTATTTTCCCCTTCTTTATCTTCCGCTTTTTCCTCTACTGCATTTGCAAGCGAAAAGCGAAGAGAATTTTTATCATAAAACAACGGGGCGGTGTGATAGCCTGCCGTAAACGAAAGCTTCAACGGCTCGAACGGATAAAGCTCTGCCTCTTGCGTATCAAACGAAAAATCTGAAATATCAGAAAGAACAAAGACAGTGCCTGCCATATATTCAAGAGTATTTCCGTCCTGTTCGACGTGCACGTACACTTTTACCGGCCCGCATTTTTCGCCCGACACAAACCTGTTGCCGTCAACAACACGGGAATCTGTCTGTATGGGAGAAGTGTAGTAAGTGTAGTTGAAATCATCGGGCAGATCAACCGGGTGAAAATTCGTATCGGTGGCAAAAGGCTTTGGCAACAAATACTCGCTTCCGCCGCAAACCACATAAGGTCTTTCGGGATAGAAGGTGAAGCGTGATGCGCCACCCACTCTTTCGGTGGTGTTTATGAAAACAAGAGAGTTTGCCGTTTTGCGCTCTACGATACCCGAAGGGGAATTTTTCAGGGTGGAAAACGATTCGCCCGGAAGAGCGGCGTATGCGGTGGTAGAGCCTCCGCCGTCAAGATTCATGGCAATAACGCAACCCAGCTCTTTCATTTCGTGCGAAAGCTGATCTATGCGCAGGCCGCCGCTGGATTTTTGTCTGCCGTCCACACAGTAGAATATAACCTTTCCGTCGGCGGTAATCCCCGCCGCGGTTCTTGGGTGGGCATACGGATAATGGTCGATCTCAACGTCGTCGCAATATTCGCCGTCTTTAAGGATAAGGCCGCCTGCATTGCCGATGGCGTGCACTGCGCCGTACCATTCTTCGTTGGCGCTCACCGAAAGTTCGAATTCGTCTGCCTTTTCGATATGTGCAACCTTTGACGACTGATTTTCGTTTTCGGCACAGATAACAAAACAACCTGCGGGGATTTCGGAATTTACAGAATCAAGGCGTATATCAATTGCAACGACTTTTATAGAGCATCCGATCGTAAGTTTTTCGTCGGATACAGTGTAACGCTTTGCGTAAAAGCTCTTTTCTTCGGGGATTTCATCCTCGGGAATATCCTCATCGGGAATATCTTCATCGGGATTCTCTTCATCCGATTTGTCGCAAGCTTCGGGGTTGTCCGTGTCTTCTTGCAGGTTCTCGGTGTTTTCGGATGAGGTTTCATCATCGTTTTCGGATTCTTCGGTGGTTGTTTCTTCGCTTGTGCCGTCTTTTTCATCTTCGGACGTTTCGTTTTCTTTTTCAGAATCAACCTCTTCGGGGGTAATATCTGAATCCTCTTGCTTGATTTCGTCAGAAGCAAAAAGCCAGAAATACACAGGCTCTTTTTCGGGTTCAGTTTTTTCGGTGTTTTCGGTGTTTTCGGTTACTTCGGTCTGTTCCGCATCTTCTGTCTGTTCTGTTTCTTCTATCTGTTCTATATCTTCGGGCTGTTCTATATCCTCTGTCGATTCTATATCTTCGGTCTTTTCGGAAGGCTCTGTCATTTCATCCGGCAATTCTATCGCCTTTTTATACTCCTCTTCGGTTTCATACACCACCACCTCGGTGTACGGCATCAAAACTATTTCCGTCGATGCAAGGGTTGTTTTTGTGGTGGGATAAAAGCGGTCTGTAAGAAGATAAAGACTGTATTCAAGGGGGTATTTGTTTATGTGTTCGAGAGTGATATCGTTTTCACCGTCCGAAAGAAGCGCCCTTATTTCGGGTTTTGAAATAAAAGCTTTTCCTTCGCTGTCAAATCCCATGGCAGTTCTGTCGTTGTCGGAAGAATATATTTCGCGGTCTATTATCATGCCGCCGATGGGAACACCTGTTGCGGTGCTGTAAAAATCTCCGTTTATGCCGCCGACAACTCTTACGCCATCTTTTTCAAGCTCTTTTGTTATGGTGCCGAGCGACGTTGTGCCGTAAACGTAATGTCCGCTTGACGGAACGAAAGACGTGCCCTGCATTGGAGTATATTCGTAAACGAACGAGCGCTCGTATCCGTATTTTTCGTTATCTGTAAGATATTCGGTATATGTAAGTCCGGGTGATATTTTGTAGGTGGCAGAAGTGTACTCGTGTCGTCCTGCCATATAGGTATCGTAAGGAATAGCAAATGCGGTAAGTTCTGCCGCGCAACAAAGTGCAACAAGAAAAGAAACAATTTTCTTAAGCATCTTTTTATCATCCTCCTTCTTTTTTTAATACAGTATATATTGTACCATATATCAAAGAGATATTCAATTACAATTATTGCACGGGCAGTAAATTTTTTCGGAGAATTTGCAATTTCTGTTTACATTCCGATAAAAAAGTAGTAAAATAGAAATATATTGCAATTTTAATGCCCTCGGAGCAAAAAATGGATTTCAGAAAAGAATTTGAAAATATAAAATGCGATCTTTGGCAGCATCTGAAAGAATGTCAAAAGCCCATTGTTTTATATGGTATGGGCGACGGCGCAGACAAGATAATAGCAGAGCTTGAAAAGCGCGGAATGGAAATTTCGGGCGTTTTTGCAAGCGACGGCTTTGTGCGCGAAAAGATTTTTCACGGGCACAAGGTCGAAACCTTTTTGTCGGCAAAAAACAGACTTTCGGACATGGTGGTTCTTGTGGCGTTTGGCACAAAGCTTGACCAAGTGATCGAAAACGTCAAAAAAATATCTGCGCAGTGCGAACTTTATGCCCCCGACGTTCCTGTTTTTGGCTGCGGCATCTTTGATATGGAATATTTCAAAGAGAATTTTTCCCGTCTTGAAAGTGTTTACAACAAGCTTTGCGACGACACCTCGCGCAAAGCCTTTGCAAACTCGATAAAATACCGTCTGACGGGAGATATCGGATACCTTTTTGAATGCGAAACAACGGTTGAGGAAAGCTATCAAAACATACTTATGCCCAAAAGTCCCTGCATATACGTTGACATAGGCGCATACAACGGCGACACGGCAAGAGAATTTTCGTCATATTCGGGAAACGGCATCAAAGTTGTTGCCTTTGAACCCGATGCAAGAAATTTCAAAAAGCTTGAAAAATATGCCGCCGAGTGCGACATCGACGACATTACGGTGCACAACCTTGCCGCGTGGGACAAAACGGAAATGCTGACCTTTTACTCACGCTCGGGCAGAAACAGCGCAAACACCACGTCTCACGTCGGCGCAAAAGCAAAAGAAATACAAGCGATCGATATTGACAGTGTGGTTGACAGAGCGGATTTTATAAAAATAGACGCAGAAGGTGCCGACCTTAAGGCTCTCTTGGGTGCAAAAAGGATAATTTCCGAACATTGCCCCACCATGTGCATTGCGGCATACCACAGAACCGAGGATTATTTCCTTTTGCCCGAAAAGGTGACAGAGCTGAATAATGAATACGATATATATTTCAGACATTTCAGGCACATTCCCTGTTGGGACACAAACTTTTACTTCCGAAAGAAGGCGCAAAAATAAATGATAAAGCAAAAATACAGTCGCGATGCCTTCAGTGCTGTCCTGAAAATGGCAATCCCTTCGATCATCGAATCGTTCTTTGTAGCCTTTGCGGGACTTGTGGACTCTCTGATGGTAAGCGGACTGGGATCCGACGCCGTGGCGGCGGTGGGGCTTACGACCCAGCCGAAATTTATCGGTCTTGCCATATTCATCGCCATCAGCGTTTCGTTGTCGGCTCTTGTTGCCCGACGGGTAGGCGAAAAACGCCGCGACAGCGCAAACGAAATTTTCTTAACCGCCTTTGGCATCGTTATCATTCTTGCAATAATCATAAGCCTTGCGTTTGTTATTTTTGCCGACGATATTATCAGAATGTGCGGTTCGGAGGAAGCCACCCACGATTACGCGGTAACATATCTGCGCATAATCATGGGCGGAATCATTTTTAACTGTATTCAGATAACCATAAACGCCGCGCAAAGAGGTGCGGGAAACACGAAAATAACCATGCGTACCAACGTGGTTTCGAACGTTATAAACATGATCTTCAACTATCTTCTTATCGAAGGCAAATTCGGATTTCCCGCCCTCGGGATACACGGTGCGGCGATCGCAACGGTTTTCGGCTCTTTTATCGCTTCGATCATGAGTATTCTTTCGGTTTCCAATACAAAGGTGTTTGTAAGCTTTCCTTACATATTCAAGCAACGCATAAAGCCCACCATTGATGCTTTTCTTGGCATCATCAAGGTCGGTTACAGCGTATTTTTTGAACAAATACTTCTTCGCATCGGTTTTCTTGCCACGGCTCTCATGGCGGCAGACCAGGGATCTGACCCCATGGCGGCGCATCAGGTCGGCATGAATATAATGGGTCTTTCGTTTGCTTTCGGTGACGGTCTGCAAGCCGCAGCAGTGGCCCTTATCGGGCGGTCGCTCGGCGAAAAAGACCCCGACAAAGCGAAGCTTTACGGCAGGACCTGCCAGTTTGTCGGCGGATGTATTTCGGTGGTGCTGGCAATTGTGTATTTTATCGGTGCAAGATTTCTTATGGAACTGTTTTTCCCAAAAGATCCCGATATTGTCGACATCGGCATATACATTATCTATCTCATCATCGTATCTGTGCTTTTTCAGTTGCGTCAGGTCATATACATGGGCTGTCTGCGCGGTGCGGGCGACACACTTTTCACCGCGGTGGTATCTGCGGTGTGTGTAACTGTTATCCGAACCGTCGTTTCATTTACCACCTGCTACAACCTCGGTTTTGGTATCCACGGTATCTGGATCGGTGTTATTGCAGATCAGTGCGCACGATTTATACTTGCCGCCATACGTTTTTCGGGCGGAAAATGGGTTAATATCAAAATATAGCAAAGCAAAAAACTCCGCCGTGGCGGAGTTTTTTTGATCGTTATTTAAGCCTTTTTGCAAAATCTTCCATTGCATCGGATATTTTTATCATCTGCGGACAGACTGCTTCGCAGCTACGGCATCCAATGCACGCCGACGGGTGTTTTTCTTGGGGGATAGCCTCAAGCGCCATGGGAGCGATAAAACCGCCCCCAGTGAAGGCGTGTTCATTGTAAAGCGATATAAGCTTTGGTATATCAAGCTCCATCGGGCAATGCTCTGTGCAATAGCGGCAGGAGGTACAAGGAAGAGCTATTTTTTCGGTGCGTGCCTTTGCAATGTCATAAAGAACCGATATTTCTTCTTTCGTCAGAGGTTCGTCGGTTTCAAAAGTCTTTATGTTATCTTTAAGCTGATCGAAATTCGACATACCCGAAAGAACCACCTTCACGCTATCGAAGCTCTGAAGATATCTGAAAGCCAGCGACACAGCATTTTCGTTGGGTCTTGCCGCAAGAAGCTCTTGTGCCTCCCCTTTTTCGAACGAGCACAACATTCCGCCGCGCAAAGGCTCCATTACCCAAACGGGACAGTTTATTTCTTTTAAAAGTTCAAGCTTTGCACGGGCATCCTGGAAAGAATAGTCGAGCCAATTAAGCTGGATCTGACAAAACTCCATTCTGTCGCCATATACTTCGAGAAAACGCTTCATAACGTCAAGATTTCCGTGAACCGAAAAGCCGAGATGGCGGATCTTTCCCTCGTCCTGCATACGGGTGAGATAATCGTAAACACGATACTTGGGATCAACGTACTGGTTGATATTGAGATCGCAGACGTTGTGGACGAGATAAAAGTCGAAATAGTCGGTCTTCAATCTTTCCTGTTGTTTTGCAAAGATCTCCTCGACACTGTTCATGTTTGAAAGGTCATAGCCGGGAAACTTTGTGGCAAGATAATAGCTTTCTCTGGGGTATTCCGAAAGTATCTCGCCCATGCAGGGCTCGGACATTCCCATATGATATCCCCAGGCGGTGTCATAATAATTGATACCCTTTTCCATGGCGTACGCCACCATTTCACGCACCTGAACCTTATCTATATTTCCCTTGTCGTCGGTGGGAAGCCGCATGGTTCCCATGCCGAGCATGGAAAGTTTTTTGCCTTTATATTCCTTATAGATCATTGTGCAATCCTCGCTTTCTCTTTACATTGTAATACATGGAAGCAAAAATTTCAAGTATCAAAAATCGGCGCACCAAAGGGTACGCCGAAAATTTTATCTTCCGTGGAAAAGTTTTTTTGTCTGATATTTGGGCTCGCAGGTGAGACGAATGCCAAGCTTGCGATATGTATCCTGATCGATCTGAGCAAGGATAACTGTGGAGTGAGCCTCACATCCGCGAAGCTTTGACAAAGCTTCGAACGCCTTTCGTGCATTCTGGCTTCCCTCTGCACTGATAGAAAGAGCAACAAGAGTTTCGTCAGAATGAAGCCTGGGGTTGTGGTTGCCGAGAAGGTCGGTCTTTAACGATTGCACAGGCTCGATGATCTCGCGGCGGATAACGGGAGTTTCTTTTTCTATTCCCGCAATAGCCTTTGCGGCATTCAAAAGAGCGGCGGACGATGCACCAAAGAGCTGGCTGGTCTTTCCCGTTACGATAGTTCCGTCGGGAAGCTCGATTGCAACGGCAGGCTGTCCGTCGGTAGCCTCGCTTTTTGCAAGAGCAACCGAGGCACACTTTCTGTCCTCGGGGGTGATCTCTGCCTGCTTCATAAGAAGCTCGATCTCGTTTACGGTGGCGTCAGAATCAATGCCCATACGGCGGTTGCACAATGCGGCGTAATATCTGCGAAGGATCTCTTCACGAGCCGCCTTGCAGACAACATCGTTGTCGATGATGGCATTTCCCGCCATGTTTACACCCATGTCTGTGGGAGATTTATAGGGGCTCTTGCCATAAATTTTTTCAAAAATAGCGTTGAGCACAGGGAAAATTTCCACGTCGCGGTTGTAGTTTACGGCTGTTTCGCCGTACGCTTCGAGGTGGAAGGGGTCTATCATATTTACATCGTTGAGATCCGCGGTTGCCGCTTCGTAAGCAAGGTTTACGGGGTGCTTGAGCGGAATGTTCCAGATCGGGAAGGTCTCGAACTTCGCATAGCCTGCCGAAACGCCGTGCTTGTGCTCGTGATAAAGCTGGGAAAGGCAGGTTGCCATTTTTCCGCTTCCGGGACCGGGAGCTGTGATAACGACAAGAGGACGGGTAGTTTCGATATAGTCGTTCTTTCCGAGTCCGTCTTCGCTGACGATGTGCTTTACGTCAAGGGGGTATCCCTCGATGTTATAATGGGTGAAAACGCGGATGCCAAGTCCTTCGAGCTTGCGCTTAAAGGTCTTTGCGGCGGGTTGACCGTCGAACTGGGCGATAACAACACTTCCGACGTAAAGTCCGATGCCCGTGAAAGCATCGTAAAGACGGAGAACGTCGGCGTCGTATGTGATGCCGAGATCACTGCGCATCTTGTTCTTTTCGATATCGGATGCATTGATGACCATAACTATCTCGACCTTGTCCGCCATCTTCTTGAGCATCTGCACCTTTATATCGGGCTGAAAGCCGGGAAGAACGCGGGAGGCGTGATAATCATCGAAAAGCTTGCCGCCGAATTCGAGATAAAGCTTTCCGCCAAACTGATTTATTCTGTTTTGAATCTGTTCAGACTGCTTTGCAATATAATAATCTTTGTCAAAGCCAATTTTACAGCTCATATTAACCTCCAAAAATCAGATATCAAACAAAAGCTCGCTGTACGTGGGGAAAGGCCAATACTTTGATGCAACGCGGCTTTCCATATCGTCGGATATCTTTCTTGCCGAATTCATAGCGGGGATAAGAACGTCTCGGATAAATTCTGCCTTTTCCTTCATGTCGCAAAGATCTCTGAGATCCGAAAGCTTTCTTTCAAGCTCTTCGGATTTGCGATAAAGGGCGAGGTTGTGTTCAGAAAGATCCTTTGCAAGCTCTGTTTCGAGCTCGCAGGTGACTCCCGGAAGAGCCGAAACTTTAAGAGAAACTGTCGAGCAAAGCTCGTTTATGTAGGTGCCGACAGCAGGAACGATCTGCTTCTTTATCATGTCGATCATGGTCAGCGCTTCGATGGTGAGTGTCTTTACGTAGTTTTCGAGATTTATCTCGTATCTCGAATGCATTTCTGCCTGAGAGTAAATGCCAAAGGTGGTGTAAAGCTCGATGTTCTTTTCGTTTATGAAAAGCGGGAAAGCATCGACCGATGTCTTTACGTTGAGAAGGCCTCTCTTTTCTGCCTCGTGCACCCATTCTTCGCTGTAATTGTTGCCGTTGAAGATAATTCTCTTGTGCTCTTTAATGGTTTTTAAAATAAGCTCGTTGAGGGCGTGGGTGAAATCGTCTGCCGCTTCGAGAACGTCTGCGAATTCGCAAAGCGTCTTTGCAACGATGGTGTTGAGAACGACGTTGGGAGTTGCGATAGACGCAGAAGAACCGACAGAACGGAACTCGAACTTGTTACCCGTGAAAGCAAAGGGACTTGTACGGTTACGGTCGGTGGTGTCTCTGGGGAAACGAGGAAGAACGTGCACGCCGATACGCATATCGACCTTTTCCTTCTGGCTGTAGGATCTTCCCGCCTCGATGCTTTCGAGAATTTCGGTAAGCTCGTCGCCGAGGAACATTGAAATGATGGCGGGAGGAGCCTCGTGGGCACCGAGTCTGTGATCGTTTCCGGGGGTGGCAACAGATGCGCGAAGAGCGTCCTGATGCTCGTCCACCGCTTTTATCATTGCCACAAGGAAGAGAAGGAACTGAGCGTTTTCGATAGGCGAATCTCCGGGTTCGAGAAGGTTTACACCCTCGTTTGTTGAAAGAGCCCAGTTGTTGTGTTTGCCGCTTCCGTTAACACCGGCAAAAGGCTTTTCGTGGAGAAGACATTCAAGACCGTGGCGGTGTGCAACCGTCTTCATCATCTCCATCATAAGCTGGTTGTGGTCGGTGGCGATGTTGTTGGATGTAAAGATGGGGGCAAGCTCATGTTGTGCGGGAGCTGCCTCGTTGTGTTCTGTTTTTGCAAGAATTCCGAGCTTCCAGAGCTCTTCGTCAAGCTCTTTCATAAACGCGGAAATACGGGGCTTGATGGCGCCGTAATAGTGCGCTTCCATATCCTGGCTCTTGGGAGGCTTTGCGCCGAAAAGTGTTCTGCCGCAGAAGATAAGGTCGGGGCGCTTGTCATAAAGCTTCTTGTCGACCATAAAATATTCCTGCTCCGCACCTACCGTGGCAATCACGCGAGTTGTCGTATTGTCACCGAAGAGGCGCAGAATACGCAGTGCCTGCTTGTTGAGAACCTCGTTCGATCTGAGAAGAGGGGTCTTTTTGTCGAGAGCATCGCCGCTGTACGAATAAAAAACAGTGGGGATGCAAAGTGTTCTGTCCTTGATGAAAGCGTAAGCGGTAGGATCCCACGCGGTGTATCCGCGGGCTTCAAAGGTGGCACGAAGACCGCCCGACGGGAAGCTGGAGGCGTCAGATTCGCCCTTTACAAGCTCTTTTCCCGAAAATTCAAGGATAACGCTTCCGTCGCCGAGAGGCGAAATGAAGCTGTCGTGTTTTTCGGCGGTAATGCCCGTCATAGGTTGGAACCAGTGGGTGAAATGGGTTGCACCCTTTTCAACAGCCCAGTCCTTCATGGCGCTGGCAACAACGTTTGCTATGCGAATATCAAGACTTTTTCCGTTTTCTCTTGTTTTTCTGAGCGCTTTATAGGTTTCCTTGGGAAGGCGCTCGCGCATTACTCTGTCGTCAAAAACAAGGCTTCCGAAAATGTCGGTGATGTGGCTCATAAATTACCTCCGAAATAAATAAAGCCACTGCGAAAAACGGGTATTTCACAGTGCCCACTACTTGAAATATTATACAGGATTGGTTGAATTTTGTCAATAGATTTTTAAGAAAAGCTTAAAGCTAAATATAAATTGTCGCAAGTACAAACTTTTTGCTTTTTGATGTTGACAACAAATGCAAAATATTTTATAATTATATAATAGCATATTGTGGAAATTTATACGATCCGGAGATTTTATTATGAAAATTACAAGAAGACAAGCACGCGAAATCACCCTTTGCCTCGTTTTTGATTTCGGTTTCAATTCCGAAGAAAAGCCCGAGGAGCTCCTTGACCTTTACGTACGCTATTTTCCCGAGGCGGACGAAGAACAAGTAACCGAGGAGATAAAGAACGACGACTACATCTCGAAGGTATACTTCGGTGTTGCCGAAAAGATCGACGCGCTTGATGAAACCATCAAAAACTGCTCGCTCAAATGGAAACTCGAAAGAATGTCCCGCGTTTCTGTTTCCATACTCAGACTTGCGGTATACGAGCTTCTTTACATCGATTCTATCCCCACCGAAGTTTCGATCAACGAAGCAGTTGAGCTTGCAAAAAAATACGACAACGACGAAAGCTACACCTTTATAAACGGCGTTCTCGGTGCTGTTGCAAAGCAGCTTGAAGCAAACGGCCTTGCAGAGGCTTCGTCAGCCGAAAGCGACGAAAACGAAGGCGGCAAAGAATAATCATGCAGAAGGACCTCTTTTTTCTCGGGGTTGACACCAGCAATTACACCACAAGCCTTTCGTTGGTAAAAAACGGCGAAATCATAAAAAACACCCGCCGTCTTCTTCCCGTGGGCGAAAACGAACGCGGACTTCGCCAGAGCGACGCGCTTTTTCACCACACAAAGGCTTTGCCCGAGCTTTGCCGCGAGCTTTTTGACGAAAAAGACTATTCGCCCGAAAAGCTTTGCGCCGTAGGCGTTTCGGCAAGACCGAGGGATGCACAAGGCTCTTATATGCCCTGTTTTCTTGCAGGAGTAAGCTTTGCACAGGCGGTATCCTGCGCAATGAATATTCCGCTTTATGAGCTTTCGCACCAGCAGGGGCATATTGCCGCCGCGTTATACGAAAGCGGTCTTTGCCCCCGCGACGATGAAGAATTTATTTCGTTTCACGTTTCGGGCGGAACCACGGATATTATTCTTTGCCGCAAGCAGAACGGACGCATTCTGTGCGACAGAATAGGCGGCACGAACGATCTTAACGCCGGTCAGGCGATTGACAGAACCGGGGTTCTTCTCGGACTGCAATTCCCCTGCGGCAAAGAGCTGGACGGCATTTCGGCTTTTTCAAACGCCGATTTCGGAAAGATAAAGGTGAGCGTTGATGGCCTTGGCTGCTCTTTATCGGGGCTTGAAAACAAGACCCGGGATCTTATTGCCAAAGGTGCAAAAAAAGAAGACGTCGCCGCTTTTCTTTTTGAATATTTAAGTTGCGTTCTCACAAAACTGTGCACCAATGCGAGAGAAGAATACAAAGACATACCCGTCCTCTTTGCGGGGGGAGTTATGTCGAACACAAGAATCAGACAAAATCTTTCAAAGCTTGAAAACGTCTATTTTGCGCGCCGCGATTTGTCATCCGACAACGCCTGCGGATGCGCTCTTATAGCATGCGAAAAATACAACACGGAGAAATAACAGATGTCAAGAGCCATCACCCTCACAGTTTCACAGCTGAATGAATACATAAAAGCCCTGCTTGACTCGCAAGAGCTTCTGGGTGATATATATATCAAGGGTGAGATCTCCAATTTCACCAATCATTACAAATCGGGTCATCTTTACTTTTCCGTCAAAGATTCCGAATCTGTCGTAAAGGCAGTTATGTTCAGATCCCATGCCTCGACTTTGAAGTTTGAGCCCGAAAACGGCATGAAGGTCATTGTGCGCGGAAGCGTTTCTGTTTTTCCGAGAGACGGCGTTTATCAGATATACGCCAAAGAGATACAACCCGACGGCGTAGGTTCGCTTTATCTCGCATACGAACAGCTTAAAGAAAAACTCTACTCCATGGGTCTTTTTGACGAAGCACACAAAAAACCTATTCCCCGCTATCCTTCAAAAATCGGAATTATAACGGCTGACACCGGTGCCGCCGTGGCGGATATGAAAAATATTCTGACTCGCAGATACCCTGTTTCAGAAATATACATCTACCCCTCCCTCGTCCAGGGCAGCGGAGCACCAAAGGAGCTTTGCGAGGGTGTAAGATTTTTTAACGAAAGATTTCCCGTTGACACGATCATAATAGGTCGCGGCGGCGGCTCGATCGAAGATCTTTGGGCATTCAACAGTGAAATGCTTGCCCACGAGATATACAATTCGCATGTTCCCGTTATTTCTGCGGTGGGACACGAAACCGATTTTACCATCTGCGATTTTGTGGCAGACCTGCGTGCCCCCACACCCTCTGCCGCGGCAGAGCTTGCCGTGCCCGAATCGGGCGAGATACTTTCTGCCATTGCAGGATATGCCTCGATGTTCAAAAGTCTGACAGAGGCAAAAATACGCAATCTCAAAAACGAGTTGTCGTTGCTTTCAAAAAGCAAAATGTTCACCTCTCCCCTTTTTTATACAGAAAGGCTGAACGAAAAAACCGCCGCCCTTTCCCAAAAGCTTTCGTCATCCATAAGCAAAACTCTTAGCGAAAAGAAAAGCTCTCTTTCGGAAAAGACCGCAAGGATTGCGGCGCTAAGCCCCCTTTCGGTAATGGCACGCGGATATTCTATCATAAGCACAGACGACGGACACGCCGTGACGTCTGTTGAAAATCTGCAAACGGGAGAAACGCTCGATCTTCGTTTTTGCGACGGCAGTGCAAAAGCGCAGATCACACAGATCACAAAAGGAGACAAAAACTGATGCCCGCAAAGAAAAATACAGATATGCCCCTTGAAAAGATGCTTGAAAGGCTTGATGAAATTGCAGTAAAGCTTGACAGCGACCTTCCCCTTGACGAAGCGCTGGCGCTTTACGAGGAGGGTGTTGGTCTGATAAAAGAATCAAACAGACTTATATCCGAAGCAGAAGCGAAGATAAAAGTCCTTGCCCCCGTGGCAGAGGATGGAAAGGATGAATAATATGTCCTTTTACGAAACTATCTCGCAAAATGCAAAAACGGTTGAAGCAAAGCTTTCGGAAAAGCTTGACCTTATAAAAAGCGATGGCGCGTACGAAAAATACGGCGTGCTTGAACAGTCGATGCGATACAGCCTTATGGCAGGTGGAAAAAGACTTCGCCCCTGTCTTGTCATCGAGTTTGCAAAGCTTTTTGGAGCATCCGAAAAGGCTTGTCTTGACTATGCCTGCTCGATCGAAATGATACACACTTTTTCTTTGATACACGACGATATGCCCTGCATGGACAACGACGAGCTACGCCGCGGAAAACCGACCAACCACATAGTTTTCGGCGATGCCACCGCCCTTCTTGCAGGCGATGCTCTTATTGCGTACGCCTTTGAAACGATCGAGAGCGAAATGCTCTCGGACAAACAAAATCTTCTTGCCTCAAAAGCTCTTGCCCGACACACAGGCGTTTGCGGAATGTGCGCGGGACAGCAGATTGATCTGCAGAGCGAAGGAAAGAAAATAGATACCGAAACCCTTGAAACGCTTCACGCAAAAAAGACCGGCGCTCTTATAAAATGCGCCTGCATTCTCGGATGTATTGCCGCAGGAAAACTTAAGGGTTGCCGCGAGTATGAAGATGCCTGTACTTATGCTGAAAAGATCGGTCTTGCTTTCCAGATAGCCGACGATATTCTTGACGTTTCGGGAGACGAGGCAAAGCTGGGCAAAAAATGCGGCAGTGACGAAAAGGAAGACAAAAACACCTACGTCACACTTTTTGGCATAGACAAAGCAAAAAGTATGGCTCTTGCTCTTTGCAACGAGGCAAAGGAAGTTATCGGGAAATATGAAGGAAGCGAGTTCCTTTGTGAGCTTGCCGATTTTATCATCAACCGCGACAACTGATTTTGGGAGTAGACAAATATATGGGAAATTTTCTTGACCTTTTCACAAACTATCACATTATATGTCCGTTTTTCGGATTCATCACGGCGCAGGTCGTAAAGCTTATCATAACACTTATTTGCGCCAAAAAGCTTGATCTTAAAAAGCTTTTTGAAAACGGAGGAATGCCAAGCTCGCACACGTCCACCGTATGCGCTCTTGCCTTTTCTCTCGGCATAGTGCTTGGCTTTGATTCACCCGTTACGGCAATATCCTTTGTGCTTGCCATGGTCGTTATCATTGATGCTTTGGGCGTGCGCAGAGCCACAGGACGAAACGCAAAGGTTATAAACAAGATCGCCCACGACCTTTTTGAAGAAAAGACCACCAAATATCTTGCAAAAGATCTGAAAGAATACGTGGGTCACGAGCCTCTTGAAGTTTTTGTCGGAGCAATAATCGGTATTGCGGTTCCGTACATCGTAGCCTTTATCATGGGCATCATTTAACAAAGAAAAAAGGAAAAGCGCACGGCAAAAAAGCCGTGCGCTTGTTTTATTCTGCTATCATTGCGTTAAGATCGTCAAGAGAAATTATCGGAACTCCGAGTTTTTCTGCCTTTTGAAGCTTGCTTCCTCCGTCGGCGCCGGCAAGCAAAAAGCTTGTGTTTTTGGAAACCGATGATGATACTTTTCCTCCGTGCGAGGTGATGTACTCCCCTGCTTCGCTTCTTGACATTCCCGAAAGAGTTCCCGTGATAACAAAAGTTTTGCCCTCAAGCGAGCTTCCTTTTTTCTCGATGTGAGCCGTAGTGTCAACTCCCAACTCTTTAAGCTTTGCAATGGCAAGTCGGTTGTAATCTGAGGAAAAATACGAAACGATGGATTCCGCAACTATTTTTCCGATATCGTCAACCGAGCAAAGGGTGTCGATGTCGGCATCCATGAGATTTTCGATTTCTTCAAAGCGTTCGGCAAGGGCAATTGCCGTCTGTTTTCCCACGTGGCGTATGCCAAGAGCAAAGATAAGCCGCGCAAGACCTGCGGATTTTGAACCCGCAATAGAAGCAAGCAGATTTTCGGCAGATTTGTCGGCAACCTTGTCAACTGTCATAAGCTGTTCTTTTGTAAGGCTATATATATCGGGCAGATCGTTGACAAGACCAAGTCCGACAAGAGAC